>CAKMKB010000031.1:0-27039 GCA_927435965.1 uncultured Clostridia bacterium | reverse complement strand
CCACGCCTGAGGGAGTGCCAACGGCAATGAATGCGTATTCGGCACCTTCCAGTGGATGGTGAAGCCGACCTTCAATACGTCAAAGCCGCTGCCGAATCCATTGCAGATATTGTTGATTTTCCCATTCTGGTGATCAATAAATCCACAGTGCTTAACTTATTATACCGAAGTAAATGAGTTTCAAGATATAAAAAAACAAAGAAAGGAAAATATAATCCAATCACCTATTAAAGGATAATTAGATTATACGAGGTAGTTATGAATGACTTAAAAAAAATTGTTAAAGAAATTAGTGTTGATAATATGAAAGAAACCATTAACTGGTTGACACAGAATACACCATATAGACTTTCAGGAAGCAAAGATTCAGAAGTAGCTGCTGATTATGTTTTGAAAGAAATGAAGGAATATGGTTTAGATGTTTATAATGAAGAGTTCTATACTTACAATAGTATACCTAAGTTTTCTGATGTTGAAATTACTTTCCCCATACAAGAAAAGTTGAATAGTTTGCCTTGTGCACACAGTCAGTCCACTGAAATAGATGGTCAAGAGCTTATTTTAGTTTACGGGAAAAACGGATCAATCGAAGATTATATAAATTTAGACGTAAAAGGCAAAGTAGTTTTATTGGAGGTATCATATTCTCCTCCAGTTCCTGAAAAAGCAAGGATAGCTAGTTCTTTAGGAGCTGCGGGTGTAATCCTTATGAACTGGGGCAATGATGAGGGTGTTATCTGTAATAGAGGTATAAAAGCTGTATGGGGTAATCCTACTGAAGAAACAATACATGAAATACCTAAAATTATTGCAGTTAGCATTACTAGGAAATCTGGTTTGAAACTTAAAGAATTGTGTTTAAAAGAAGACAGAGTTAAAGTTAGAATAACATCTATTTCTGATCAGAAGTGGAGTAAAGTATACCAACCGAGAGGCTTGTTAAAAACACCTTTTAAGAGTGAGGAGTTTATTCTCATAGGGTCTCATTTAGATGCATGGCATCCGGGGGTAACATGTAATGCCACAGGAAATGCAACAACTTTAGAGATATGCAGAATATTGTCAGAATATAGAGAGAAGCTTAGACGGAATATTATATTTGTTTTTTGGAATGGGCATGAAGTGGCGGAAGCTGGAGGGTCTACATGGTTTGTTGATAATTACTGGGATCAAATACATAAAAACTGCGTTGCGTATATACATATTGATTCAACTGGAGTTAAGAACACTAAAATTTATGAGATTAAAGCTTCTGAAGAACTAATGAAATTCGCAATAGATAACTTGAGTGTATCTCCGGTTCGAACCATGAATTTAAAAAAAATAGGTGACCAGAGTTTTATGGGAATCGGAATACCTTCAGTGACACAAAGAATGTCATTCACTGAGGATGACATTCTTAGAGAAAATGGGGCTACATTAGGTTGGTGGAATCATACCAATGAAGATACACTTGATAAGTGCGATTTTGATATTTTAAGAATAGACACTGCAGAAACAGTAGCATTGATTTATAAATTGGCTATTATTGATATATTACCCTATGATTACTCTGAACTTTTTGATAGTATCAAAGATAGAATTAAAAATCTGTCAACTAAATATAGTGATCATATAGATTTCTCCGAGATGACAAAACGAATAGTTGAAACAGAAGAATTGATTAATCAAATTATGATGATTAAAGAAGAAATTGCAAGTGAAGATATAGACAAATTTAATACGTATCTCATGAGTATAAGCCGACAAATAATGAATGTTTTCAATACTCATGCGGTTAAGTATCAACAAGATAGTTATGGATTTACTAAACTAGCTTATCCAATCCCATTATTAGCTGATTTAGAGAAACTGGATACCCTACCATTTGACTCATTCGAGTATGGCCTTGTTAAAACACAACTTATTAAAAACAGAAATAGGATTAATGACGCTCTGAAATGCGTAATTGATTACTCCGTGCTCTATAAGGAGGTGCTTTTGAATAACTCCAATCCTCACGAAAGGAAGTGATGTGATATACTTATTATCAAATCAACAATCTATCATGAAGTGAAGCATATAATAGAAATTAGGAGGAGAATTAATGTCTCATATAAGAAGAAGTAAAATATTTAGTGCTATGCTGATAATAATATCAATAATTATCATTTTGGCTGGTTGCTTTGACAACCAACCAAATAGTGATGTAACCACAAGCTCAATAGAGCAGCCAAGTTCAACTGACAAATTAACGGAAGTTAGAGATTTGCTAAGAGTTGCATTGACTAGTGAACCTCCTTCAATTGGAATATATGATCATAGCTCGTTGATATCTGTCCAGATGAACTCATTAACATTTAACGGATTGATGGCTATAGATCACGTTACGCTAGAACCGATATGTGATTTAGCAAAAGATTATTTAGTTGAAAATGACGTTGAATGGACATTTAATCTTAACGAAGGAGTTAAGTTTCATAATGGAGAACCTATGACATCAGAGGATGTTGTAGCTTCGATAAATTATGCTAAATCACTTCCTGCTACAGCCTTGTATACAGGTGCTATAAAAGAAGTGATTGCTATAAGTCCGAATACTGTTAAAATAATCACAAACGAGCCTTATGCTGGATTACTGTATGATTTAGCTTATTATTATAACTATATTGTTCCTAAATCGCTCATTGATTCAGGGAATGATTTTAATCAAAATCCAATAGGAACAGGACCTTACAGATTAGCAGAATGGAGCTTTGGTAACTTTATTTCTTATGAAGCTTTTCACGATTACTTTGATGTTAAAAATAGAGCGAGTATTGAAAAATTAGTTTTCAACATTATTCCTGAAGGATCATCCAGATCAATTGCATTAGAAGCAGGAGAAATTGATTTTGTATGGGAAGTTTCTGGAGCTGATGTAAGAAATCTGCAATCTAATGATAAGATAAAAGTTGTTGAGATAGACAGTGTTGATAATGTAATCTTATTCTTTAACAATGATATCGATCCTTGGAGTGATAAAAACTTAAGAAATGCCATTGCTGCAGCAATCAACCGACAAGATATCATTGACGCTGCCTTAAATGGATTTGGAATGCCAAATTATTCAGCCATAGCAATGGGGCATGCTGGTTCCAGTGATAAAGATGCTATTGTATATGATTTGAAAATGGCTAAGGAGTATTTGAGTGAGTGGGGAGGAGATCCTAATAAAGTTAAACTTTCAATTCTTTGCTCCAATGAAACTCGTGTTGCAATAGGTACTGTAATACAAAGTAACTTAGCTGAAATCGGTATTGAAGTTGACGTAGTGGGAATTGATACGGCCGCTTATATGGCTAGATGGAGAGCTGGTGATTTCGATAGTGTAATAGCCTCTTGGTCACCTTCTAATGCTTTATCTTATATCCAAAGATTCCATTCTGACAGAAGAAATACTTATGCAGGTGGAATCAATGATTCGAGTATTGATTTAAAAGTTAAGAGGGCTGCAGCGACATTAGATGAAACTGACAGAATGGCGCTAATAGAAGATATAATCGCCTTGATCAATCAGACATCTCCTCAAATCTCTTTGTATCAATCACAATGGTTTAGGGCACATGACAGTAACTTATCAGGTGTGATATGTAGTAAAACGGGTTATGCATTATTTAATAAAATGTATTGGACACAGTAATCGTTGCTCCTTTTAAGGGATGAACATCTAAGCTCATCCCTTAAAGATGTTAGCAATCTGACTTCTTCAATAAGCGTATAGTTAAAAGGGGTTTAAAAATCTATAATGATAATAGAAATGACCATGTATAAACATTAATTCGCATCAAGAGAATTCATGGAGAATGACAACATATATTTTTTCAGAGCTACCTTAAGTTTGTTTTAGCAGGACTAAATTTTACATCACTTATTATACTCACCTGAACAATCGTTAATTCATATAAAAACGAATATATTGGATAAATACAATCAAAAAAGTATGTTACCGAATTTTTGGAAAACTTACATTGACTCAAACGAAAAATCCAAAGGTTATTATAAGATTCAGAGTGAGTGCGTAAGTGACATGTATTGAAAGGAGGAAAGTGCACGTAGCATATATTGTGCATATTTGTTAGACATGATAAAGTATATCACAAAACGTTTTATCAACATGATACCCGTTATTTTAGGAGTAATACTTCTAGTGTTTGTCATTATGGAATTGGCACCAGGTGATCCAGTATTGTTAATACTAGGAGACAATGCTTCAGAAGAAGCTAGAATTGCTAAAACTGCAGAGTTAGGATTAGATAAACCTCTAGTAATTAGATATTTGAAGTATGTATCAAACTTTTTCCGTGGAGATATGGGAACTTCCTATATTTCAAATCGTTCTGTTTCAATAGAAGTATTGCATAGATTTCCAAACACATTAAAATTATCATTAGTGGCTGCAACTATTTCTATTCTAATGGCTATTCCATTAGGAATAACGGCTGCTGTAAAACAAAACTCATTTTTTGATAATATCAGCATGGTGGTTTCATTAATTGGAAATTCAATGCCAGCATTCTGGTTAGGATTAGTTTTGGTTTTGTTTTTTTCACTTAAGTTAGGCTGGTTTCCTGTTCAAGGGGCCACAGCTGGATGGAAAAGTTATGTGTTGCCATCAGTCGCTATCGGTTTTATGAATATGGCAGCAATTGCTAGAACTACTCGATCATCAATGCTTGAAACCATAAGGCAAGATTACATAAGAACAGCTAAGTCAAAAGGCATCTCAAAAAACCAAGTAATAATGAGACATGCGTTTGTTAATGCTTTAATTCCTACAATAACGATTATAGGTGTTCAATTGGGTAATCTGTTAGGTGGAGCAGTTATTACTGAGACTGTTTTTGCATGGCCCGGCATTGGAAGATTGATGGTGCAATCTGTTGGTTCGAGAGATGTACCTATGATACTGGGATGTGTAATAACCTTGAGTATATGTTACTCAATTGTTAACCTTCTAGTAGATCTATTATATGGTTTCGTGGATCCTCGTGTAAGATCTATGTATACTTAAGGAGATGACTTGATGCAAAAAGAAGTTAAGGTTAAAACGAATTTGGAACAAGACTTTCCAAAAACAAGCTGGTCAAAAGAAACCATTATGAGACTTAGAAGAAATAAAGGTTCAATGATTGGTCTTGCTTTTTTAATTCTACTACTAGTAATGTCATTAAGTGCAGATATACTGTTTGATTATGATGAATTAGTTATTAAACAAAATATTTCTGAAAGGCTTCAATGGCCATCAATCAAACATATTTTTGGGACTGATGAGTTTGGAAGAGATGTTTTTGCAAGATTGGTACATGGTAGCAGAATATCGTTATTGGTAGCTACCTCATCGGTTACTTTTTCAGTGATTATTGGTGGTGCATTAGGTGCGATGGCAGGCTACTTCGGAGGGGAAATTGATAACTTAATTATGCGTGTAACAGATATATTGTTGTCGATTCCAATGACCATGTTTGCTATAGTAATTGTTGCCGCGCTTGGAGCAAGTACAGGTAATTTAATATTAGCATTAGGTATTGCATCTGTGCCCATTTTTGCAAGGGTTGTCAGAGGCGCAGTCATATCTGTGAGAGATGTAGAATATATAGAAGCAGCCCGTGCAATTGGTGCAAATAATTTTACCATAATTTTTAAGCATATCCTACCAAATTGTTTAGCTCCTATTATTGTTCAAATCACATTAAGAATGGCTTCTGCAATATACAACACAGCAGCATTATCTTTTCTAGGTATGGGTGTTTCACCTCCAGCACCTGAGTGGGGTGTATTACTAGCAAGCGGAAGAAGTTATATAAGAGATTTTAGCTACTTAACACTAATTCCAGGATTTACAATTATGCTTACAATTTTATCATTAAACATGTTAGGTGATGGATTGAGAGACGCTTTAGATCCGAGATTGAGATAAGGATGGTTATTACAATATGTCAAATGATATCGAAAATATTTTAGAAATAGATAATCTTTTTGTTGAGTATCGGACACAAGATGGAATAGTAAAAGCCTTAAATGGATTAGATATTGAAATAAAAAAAGGAACTACATTGGGGTTGGTAGGTGAAACAGGAGCAGGCAAAACTACCACTGGGTTAGCAATTTTAGGACTAATACCAGACCCACCAGGTGTAATAGTTGATGGTACTATCAAATTGAACGGAGAGTATCTTAGAGAAAAAACAGAAAGACAAATGGAAAAAATAAGAGGAAAGCATGTTTCAATGATTTTTCAGGATCCTATGACATCGTTAAATCCAGTTATAAGAGTAGAGGATCAGATTGCTGAAGTAATTGAAAATCACAATGAGGTCAACAAACAGGAAGCAAAAATACTTGCTCGAAAAATGTTAGAGCAAGTAGGTATTTCAAAAAACCGTGGAAAAGATTATCCGCATCAGTTTTCCGGTGGTATGAAACAACGCGTTGTAATTGCAATTGCTTTAGCATGTAATCCAGACTTACTAATAGCAGATGAACCAACAACCGCTTTAGATGTCACTATACAAGCACAAGTATTAGAAATCATGAAAGAGTTAAAAATGAGAAGAAATTTGTCTATGCTGTTGATTACTCATGATCTAGGCATTGTTGCTGAGATATGTGATATGGTCTCAATCATCTATGCGGGTCGAATTGTTGAACACGGAACGTTAGTTGATATATTTGACTATACTAGACATCCTTATACAAAGGGTTTATTTAATTCACTCCCAAACATGAAAGATAGGACTGCCAAGTTGAAACCAATAAGAGGATTGATGCCAGACCCAAATAATTTGCCATCGGGATGTATCTTTTGTTCAAGATGTGATTATGCTATGCCTATTTGTTCAAGCGTTTATCCTGATTATTATAATATAAATGGACATGTTGTAGCATGTCACTTATATAACCCTGAAAATATCAAGGAGGAGGTGCTCTTTTATGGTCAATAAACCACCTTTACTTGAAGTTAACAGATTAAAGAAATTTTTTAAAACACCTAAAGGACTATTGCATGCAGTAGATGATGTAAGTTTTAAAATAGAAAAAGGCAAAACCTTTGGAATTGTAGGTGAATCTGGATGTGGAAAATCCACTTTAGGTCGAACGATTTTAAGATTGTTAGATCCAACCTCTGGACAAGTTTTTTTTGAAGGCAAAAACATTACGGATTTAAATGCGTTGGAGATGAGGCATATGCGTAGAGAAATGCAAATTATTTTCCAAGATCCTTTCTCTTCGTTGAATCCTCGAATGACAGTTAGTCAAACAATAGAAGAACCACTAAAGTTACACAATATATTTAAAGACAAACATGAGAGACAAAAAAAAGTTGCTACATTAATGGATACAGTTGGACTTGCCAGAAGATTATTCAATAGTTATCCACATGAGCTAGATGGAGGAAGGAGACAGCGTATAGGTATAGCTAGAGCGTTATCGTTAAATCCTAAATTTATAGTTTGCGATGAACCGGTATCAGCACTTGATGTATCAATTCAAGCACAGATACTAAATTTGATGAACGAACTTCAAAGCGAGTTGGATTTGACATATATTTTTATTACACATGACTTAAGTGTCGTATATCATTTTTCTGATGAAATTGCAGTCATGTATCTTGGACAAATAATTGAAAAAGCACATGCAGACGATTTGTTTGCAAGACCACTGCATCCATATACAAAAGCACTACTATCAGCAATTCCTATTCCTAGCATACATAATCGTGTGGAAAGAATAATTATGAAAGGTGAAATATTTTCGCCAATTAACCCTGAACCAGTATGTCGGTTTGCAGATAGGTGTTCTTATGTAATGGAGGCTTGCAGAAAAAGCGAACCAGTTCTCAAAACATTAGAGTCTCAACACCAGGTAGCTTGCTTCCTTTATGATGATAACGGAGAAACCACAAAAATAATAGGAGAATGATATGAGTTCAGAAATCAAAACTGAATACGAGAATAGAATAAGAAAAACTCAATATGAAGCCATGAGAAGAGGATTTTCAGGATTAATTATTTTTGGATTGGCTCCACGCAGAATAGGGGATTTGATGTACTTAACAGGACATCAACCACTTTTACCCGGGCATCCAAGAAGGTTTAATTTCAAAGGCAGAGGGTATTCTGCTATAGTTTTACCATGTGATGAAGAAGCATCATTGTTAACAACTACGCCTTTTTATGAGGATGATTTATATATCAATGATGTAAAATATGGTGATGACTTGCCTTATGAGATAGCTGTAGCAACAAAAAAACATAAAATCGAGAGTAAAGACATTGGAATAGTAGGCATGGATATATTAGCTGTCTCCTTATACGAAGATCTGAAAAAGGAATTACCATTTGCTAGATTTACTGCGGCAGATGATATTGTCATGAATTTAAGATCTAAAAAAAGTTCGTTTGAGTTAAAACTTATAAGAACTGGAGCATCAATTGCTGATGAAGTATCAGATAATTTAAGGGAATTTTTAAGAAAAGGGATTTCTGAAAAGCAAGTTTATACCTTTATTACTGAACAACTTTCCAAGCGAGGTGTATCTAACGCATTTGCAACTTGTCAGTCTGGTTGGAGGTCAGAAACGGCTTATAATCTTAATCCCGCATCTGATAAAATTATCGTAAACGGGGATATGATTCATATGGAGATTAATGGTAAATATGAAGGTTATATGATTGATGTATGTCGATCTACTGTAATAGGAAAAGCTAGTCCAAATCAAGTTTTAATTTTAGATACTGTTCTAGAAATGTTTAATGAATCAATTCAAGGGATAAAACCTCGAATAACAGCAGAGAGTCTAGAAAAAATTAGTGGAGAAATAGCTCTAAAGAGAGGTTTTATTAGTAATCATACAAGAACATATAATGGTCCAGCCACATATTTAGGACACGCAATTGGACTAGGAGTTGACGAACCACCGGTCCTTGCGAGAGGTGATAAAACACCTCTTGAGACGGGCATGGTATTGACAATAGAACCAGGTTTATATGCAACCGGTCATGGTGGGTGTAGGATAGAAGATGAAATCCTAGTTACAGAAACTGGATATGAAAATCTAAATAATTCAGAAAAAAAATGGTGGTAAAAGGAGAAAAAAATGGCTGAAGTTAAAACAATAGGAGAAGCGGTTAGGAATATGTCAGTACACATGGCAAATTTGTATTACTTCTTGACAAAAGAGATGATTGATGATTTTGGTGATGAAGCAAAGAAAACAATTACAAACGCAATGATAAAGTTTGGGCACGAAAGAGGAAACAATATTGCAAAAGAAGTTAAATCACAGGGGCTTGAACTAACAATAGAGAATCTAGATAGATTTTATGATATTCCTATAGCAGAGGGGTGGAATTTACACAGAACGTATGAAGATGACAAAAAATACAATACAACAGATAGCTGTACTTTTGCAGATGTTTGGTTGCAAAAAAAATGGGCAGAAGTTGGGCACTTATATTGTATTATCGATATCGCAATACGAGAAGGATACAGTAGTAACATTGAATTTGTCCCAATAAAAAATATTTTGGAAGGTGATTTAAACTGCCAATCTTTGACTAAGTATAGAGACATGAGACAGAAAGGATTATAAATATGAGAATTAAGGTTATTATCCCAAATGCCAATATGGACAGAGAAACACTGGACTCAAGAGAACAGATGTTAATGTCTGTTGTATCACCTGGTACTATTATTTCTGTTGACTGTATCAAACGAGGATCACAGTCTATTGAATCCCATACAGATGAAGTGCTTTCAGCTGAAGCATTATTAAAACAGTCTATAGAAGCTGAAAATGAGAATTTTGATGCGATAGTAGTTTACTGTTTTAGCGATTTGGCAATAGATGCAATACGAGAAAATCTAACAATACCAGTAATAGGGCCTGGTGAAGTTTCATTATCAATAGCTGATATGATATCTAATAATTTTACTGTAATCACTACAACGGAAACAAATATTTTTAGAACTGAAAGACGCCTGATGAAGAAATCAGTTGTAAAAGAGAAAATGAAATCGATTAGAAGTTTAAACATACCTGTCTTAGAGTTGCGCAATAATTCAGATATAACAAAAAAGTACTTGGAAAAAGCCTGCATTGAGGCAATTGAAGATGATAATGTTGATACTATCGTTTTAGGTTGTTTAGGAATGGCGCAATACGGAAACCATATTAAAGAGCATTACGGGGTGCAAGTTATAGACCCTGCGTTTTCTTCCATAGCATACGCTGAAATGTGTGTTAAGCTAAATATTAGTCATAGTAAGAAATGCTATCCTCTAAACCTTAAAAGGGATATGCTATGAATTACAATAAATATTGTATTGAGTTACTTGCTGAAATGATAGCTATAAGGAGTTTCTCGCAGAGAGAAGAACAAATGGCAAAATATGTGTATAATGTTCTGGGTAATATCGGCTTGGATGTTCAACTTCAACATATACAAGGAGAAAGCTTTAATGTCGTAGCTAATATAACAAATGAAATAGAACAAAAAAGCAAGATAATATTAGGAGGTCATATTGATACGGTTCAGCCAGGATATGGATGGGAAACAGATCCTTTCAATATGTATGAAGATGATAACCATATTTATGGTTTAGGATCATGCGACATGAAGGGTGGTCTAGCTGCTCAGATAACTGTAATAAAGAAACTAATTGATGAAGGAAGAATTACACATTCAGATATTGCATTTATTGGATTGGCTGACGAGGAGAGACATTCATTAGGGGCTAATTCATTTATTCGAGAATTCAGCAATTTCGTGCAAGAAGGAGTAGTGATATTTGCGGAACCTCATTTTGATCATATTGTAATAGGTGCTACTGGTAAATTGCTTCTAGATTTAACTGTATATGGTAGTAGAGGTCATGCGGCTACACCTGAGTCTGGTGTCAATGCTATAGATTGCATGAATGACTTTCTTTCAAATGTTAGGAGAAAGTATGAACCTCTCTATTTTAACAAAGACATAGGTTCGTTTAATGTATTAAGCATAAGAGGAGGAAAAGAAGAATATTCTTTAGAGATTCCTGACAGTTGTTTTGCTATAATGAATAAACAAATAAGTGTTGGTGAAAATGTTGATGGTTTTATTAAAGGACTAGATGATTTATATATCGAAAAGGTTAATAAAGGGACATTATTAATGAAGAAATCCCCTCCATATTATCCAGCTTATTTAGTTAATAAAGACAATCAATATTTAAAAGGTTTAGTTAATGTTATGACAGATTATAATTCTGTTGAGCCAGAACTTATCATTAACAATAGTGTGAGTGATGGAAATCTTATTACAACAGAAATTGGAATCCCAACTTTGTTGTGGGGGCCGAAAGGCAATAATTACCACAGAAGCAATGAGTACGTTGACAAAAGTTCATTATTCAGTTATATTGAAATGCTTGAAAAATATTTATTACACAGCATCAATTATTAATTAGCATTTAACCAATCCGATTTGAATTAATTAGAAATCTAAAATCCAAACTGAAAAATGTTACATTTATTGATCTCTTTTCTTGCTAATTATGGGAATCAAAAAAATCGAGTTGGTGTGTGTGGATATCATATTGGATATCCCTCCAACTGATGAAAATTTGATTTTTTTACTGAATCCAACATAAAAAGGTAAGATGGAGTCGACATTTTTCAAAGCTGGCGAAACAAAACCTTGAGACTCGATTATACCTTTGGTGCAAACTCATCAATAATTATAATGATGCAAAGGAATGCACTAGAACAAACAGTGAGTATTTTAGCTTATATTGATTCATCTGTGCTGTCTTTGAGAGCCGTCATTCCGGTGACCCAGACCTAGCCTTCAATCTTTATTCCAAGATCCTCTTGACAATGACCCTCTGCCAGCATGTTTGGCGGCTTTCGAGGCATCCTCCATGTTGAACAAGGATAGGATGACTCTGGAGGTGGTTGATGCTTGTTCGAATAGCCTAACATGTTAACTCTCATTATCAAGAGGCTTTCTAGGCATAAACACTACATGGTTTTTCTAATCGGAATAGTGGCTCTCATAACATCGGACCAGTGGTTACCTTGAGTAAACACATTCAAATAGACCTAAATCATCATCCATACCTAGAAAAGGAGCAGCTTAAAGATAAAACAGATATTCAATATAGAGGATTATGCAATAATCAAATTGAACAAGATGTGTATACTGTTAATTGGCAAGCTACGAACTTGTATAAAAGTAGATTCAGAATACAAAATTTGTTCATATCGCTACCTGTAAAAACCACAAGGTGTCATATGTAAAAGTATAAAAAAGATGTCCCGAAAATCAATAACTTAACTGATATTTCTGAAGTTAGATATACTTGTGAATATAGAATTGGCGAAACTTAAGATAGCAAATTTTGAGCACTGTTTTTCATTCGATAAAAAATATAACCGAGTCATCTAAACCAAGTTCAGTGTATAAAACAACATGATTTTAAGAGCTATAAGCTTAAATCTCCTCCCATCTGACTATATTAATAAATAAAGAATCTTATAAAATAAATTACTGGATTGCCTTCTACGACTCTTTGTAGAAGGCAATCTTAAAAAAAGGAGTAATTGATGAAAACAACTAGAGAGATTATAGAAAAGACCAAAAAATTCGGGGCGAATAATTACAACCCAACAGAGGTTGTGTTTGAAGAGGCTGAGGGTGTATGGGTAACTGATCCTGAGGGGAAAAAATACATGGACATGCTTAGTGCTTATTCTGCTGTGAGTCACGGACACCGACACCCTAGGATCATAGCCGCGGCCAAGAAACAGATGGATAAGGTAACATTGACATCCAGAGCTTTTCACAATTCGGTCCTTTGCGATTTTTATGAATTGCTGTCCGGGCTAACCAATAAGAATATGATCCTTCCAATGAACACAGGTGCCGAAGCAGTCGAGACAGCCATCAAATGTGCAAGAAGGTGGGCGGTTGACGTTAAAGGCGTAGAAGATGGCAAACAGGAAATCATAGCCTGCAATGGCAATTTTCACGGAAGGACAACTGCAATCATATCCATGAGCTCTGAACCATCCTATAGGCGTGGATATGGACCATTGACACCGGGCTTCAAGCTGATTGAATACGGCAATATCGACCAGCTAAAAAAAGCTATAACACCAAATACCGCAGCTTTTATCATGGAGCCTATCCAGGGAGAAGGCGGGATTATTGTCCCTCGTGTCGGATTTATGAAAGAAGCCAAAGAACTTTGCGAGGAGAATAATGTACTCTTAATAGCAGATGAGGTGCAAACCGGATTCGCACGGACAGGAAAAATGTTTGCCACTATGTGGGAAGAGGTAGAACCCGATATGTATGTTCTTGGTAAAGCTCTGGGAGGTGGTATGTATCCTGTTTCTGCTGTCGCTGCTGACAAATCGGTACTGGGTGTGTTCACACCGGGCTCTCACGGCTCGACATTCGGTGGAAATCCTTTGGGGTGTGCTATAGCAATAGAAGCTATGAAAGTTATGATAGAAGATGATTATGTTGGAATGGCGCTTGAGAAGGGTGAATACTTCATGAACAGGCTTAGAGAAATCAAGAACCCGCATATTATCGAGGTGAGGGGTAAAGGATTGCTGATTGGCATGGTGTTTGACCACAAAGCAGGGCCATACTGCGACGCATTGAAAGAAGAAGGCGTTCTAGCCCACGAGACCCATGAGACCATCATAAGGTTCGCTCCTCCTATCATTATCACCAAGGAAGAGATAGATTGGGCAATTGGGAAGATTAATAAATCTATCTACAGCAAATGAATTAATGACATTACTAAGTCATGATTCAGCTTATTTTTCTAATAGAATATATTATAGTTAGTGGATTGTGGTGCGTTGTAGTGCTATGACATTAGGCTCAACTAGAATTATCTTTGACTGCGCAAGTGTTTTTTCAAAGGATAAGGCAATGCTGGAGAGCAACCAGAGCGTCCTATGGGTTTTCGGGAAGCGAAGCCTAATGGTATCGCTTTTTCATCGCTTCCTGGAAACTGAAGAGCCTTGTCTATACCAGCATATGTCCACAAACAAGGGTCTGCTATTTTGACGTGTCCACAAAAAGGGTTTCTAAACTCTTTACTGTCCATTATATAGGGTATATTATAATCCCAATGGTCTACAGTTTCAAACATTTTAATGCAAACCTTATCGCTGCCAAGGTCTGAAAGGTCACAGGAAACAAATTCCATTGCAGATTTGGTCATTATCACCTTTATTTTACGAATTCAGTTTTTTTAGTCTACTCACAAGATCTCAAACCTTATATGGGCAATGCCTCCGCAGATACCGATGATAACGGTTTTTCCACCAAACATTCAATCACCTGCATATTTCAAATTTTTCATGCTTATATCCAGAGATTTGAAAGAATGGGTGAGCTTTCCTACTGAAATATAGTCTACTCCTGTTGCAGCTATTGTCTTTAAAATTTCAATGGTCATGTTTCCCGATACTTCCGTCAAGGCTCTTTTGTCAATTTTTTTTACGGCTTCACTTATTGTTGACACATCCATGTTATCTAGCATGATTATATCCACTTTTGCAGACAAGGCTTCTTCAAGTTCTTGAAGGCTTTCCACTTCTACTTCAATCATCCGGACAAAGGGCATGGATTTTCTTACTAAAGATACTGCATTGGTAATACCTCTTGCAGCCTTAATGTGATTGTCCTTTATCATTACCCCGTCAGAAAGATTGTATCGGTGGTTGGTGGCACCGCCAATTTTAGTCGCATATTTTTCAAGTATTCTGAGACCTGGAGTTGTTTTTCTTGTATCCAGTATCTTAGTGTCATATGCATTGATTTCCTCGCAGTAGGCCCTTGTTGCTGTAGCGATTCCCGACATCCTCTGCAGAATATTCAGTGCTGTCCTTTCTCCGGATAGTATGCCTTTTGCACTTCCTTTCAGAACACCAATGAGAGTTCCTTTTTTGCATGATTCTCCTTCAGAGACAAAAAATTCTGCAGTTACAATGCCTTCCGTAAAATTAAAAACTCTTGAAAAAACTCTGGTACCGCATATTACGCCATCTTCCTTCAGAATAAGTTCAACAGTGCAGTCCTTGTCCTCCGGTAAAATAGACTCGGTAGTTACATCTCCATAGGGCATGTCTTCTATAAGCGCATTTTTAATTATTTCATCAACAATCAACCAGTTCATTTTCTAAATCCTTTCTAACTTCCTTAATCATTCTTATGACCTCAAGTCTATTCTTCCTTGAAACTTCGTGACCATCCTCTATTGAAAAAACCTTATCAGAAATGTAATCCTTATATGCTTCTCCTACGCTTGTTATGGATTTCATCATATCTGAGGCAGCTCTTCTTGAGAAGACTAGACATTCCAATAATGAGTTGCTGGCAAGCCGGTTCCCACCATGGACACCTGTACAGGCACATTCTCCTGCAGCGTAGAGATTATTGGCTCCCGTTCTACCAAACAGATCAACTGATATGCCCCCCATAAGATAGTGTTGTGATGGGGCAACAGGTATTCGGTCTTTAGCTATATCAATGCCGTATTCAAGGCATTGAAAATAAATTTTAGGAAATCTCTTTCTAATATTTTCCCTTCCTTTATGAGAAATATCAAGATATACGCAAGGGCTTCCCGTTTTGCCAATCTCTTTGAATATGGCTGCAGCAACTACATTTCTAGGTAAGAGCTCATCAACAAAACGTTCACCTTCCGAATTATACAACAGGGCACCTTCTCCCCGGAGGGCTTCTGATATTAAAAATCTCCTTTTACTACTGCTTTTATCTGTTAAAAGAGCAGTAGGATGAAATTGAATATGTTCCATAGAGGATACCTTAATACTCTCTCTGTTCACCATTCCGATTCCGTCTCCTGTGAGACAGGGTTGATTGGTTGAGTTTTTAAACAATCCTCCCACTCCTCCTGAGGCGACAAGTGTTATTTTTGCTACTATATATAGGATTTCCTTTTCATAAATACAGTAACCTCCAAGACACAAGTTATTGACTAAGCTTAGGTCAAACATCTCTGCATTTTCAAGTATCTCTACATTAGGTAGGCTTTTAACGATTGAATACAAGGTGTTAAAAACCTCTTTTCCAGTATTGTCATCACAGTGAACTATCCTGTTTTTTTCATGACCACCTTCCTTTGTATACACAAAACCATTGTTAATCTTATTAAAAGGCACTCCAAGTCGGTCAAGTAAATCTATATTTTCTATTGACTCCAGTACAAGGGTTTTCACTGCATCCTTATCGTTCAACTGCATACCTGCGTTCATAGTGTCATTTATGAAAGAATCTATATCAAAATTGTTCAAACACACAGAAATTCCACCTTGAGCTAGATAAGTGTTGCATTCATCAGCAGATTTTTTAGAAAGCATAGTAACATGATATTTCCTATTAAGGTTTAAGGCGCAATAAAGCCCGGCAACACCTGTGCCTACTATCAAAACGTCTGTATTAATCTTTCTCATCCATCATCATCTCTTTTCGCCGAGTCTTATCATATTGCTGAGTGCTAAAGCAGCTTTTTTTATAACATCCTCAGAAAGTAGAATTTCATTTTCTTCGTAATTAAGACACCTGTAAACATCTTCAATTGTTGTACGCTTCATGCCTCCGCAAATCATTTTAGGGAAATAAAACTTCTTTTCAGGACATTTTTTGCCAAGAATATGTGTGATACCCATTTCTGTCACTATGATGAAGGATTCTTTGTCAGATTTTATAGCGTAATTTAGGATATTACCTGTGCTCCCTATGTAGTCGGAAATATCTCGCACCTCCTTTTGGCATTCAGGGTGAGTCAACACCAAAGCATCTGGATGCAACTCTATAAGCTTTAGAACTTCCTCTGCTCTAACATTGTCATGAACACAGCATTTGCCTGTTCCGAGGATAATCTCCTTTTCAGGGCATTGCTCTGCAACATAGGAACCTAAGTTTTTGTCAGGAACAAAAATTATTTTTTTGTTTTCAATATTTTTAACTGTTGTTACTGCGCTGGAAGAAGTGCAACAGGTATAAGACATTGTCTTTATTCTGGTGGAGGAATTTACATATGAGACTACTGCCGCATCCTGATGCAGCTCCATTAGCTCTATGAGCTCTTCGTCGTGGAATTCATCTACCATTTTGCAATTTGAATCCGTATTGCCCCAAAACACTCTTTTGTCAGGAGACAATATTTTAGCGCTTTCAACCATAAACTCGACACCACAAAACACTATAAACTGAGCTGGTGATTGTTGAGCAATTTTGCTGAGATAATAAGAATCCCCTACATAATCAGCAATCTCTTGAATTTCTCCAGGCTGGTAATAGTGGGCTAGTATTATTGCATTTTTCACTTCTTTAAGATTTTCTATTTCCTTCAAAAAATTCATTTCATTTCTCCTTGAAAACGATAGTAAACAGCATACGAGGGATTAGGGAAGGTTTATTGTGACCCATAGTTTACCATATAGGTTCATCTATGTAAATAATACACTAGTCGAAATTTGATGAAATGGTCTAGAGCTAATCTAGGTGTTGTAATTGATAAATTCTTAGTTTAAAGTATTCTATGCCCATCTTTCACTATGATATAAAGACAATAGTAAAATATATCATGATGTCATGTAATGATCTGCAAGAAATCTTCTATTTTTCTTCTATCTTTTTTATTGTCGGTTTCCACACCTGAGCTTACATCGACGCAATATGGCTTGACAGTGTCTATTCCTTTTCTAACATTTTCGGGATTTAATCCTCCTGCCAGTATGATTGAATGCTTGTGGCTTATGTTCTTATAGTTTGCCCATTGAAAGCTTTCTCCAGTGCCTCCGTATGATGTGTCGGACTTTTTATCCAGCAGAAATCTATCCGTGATTTCATAGCTTTCGATTTCCTCCAATACCTCTTTTTCGGTCTGGTGGTCAATTCGTATGGCTTTCCATATCTCAAAATCATAGTTGTTTTTCAAGAGCAGCAATTGACGCAAATATATCGGAGCCTCATTGCCATGAAGCTGGATGACGCGCAACCCGTGTTTCAAGGTTTTTTCGATTAGCTGAATGTCAGCATCTACAAAAACCCCTACAGCAGATATCCTTGTATCAAGGTTTGCAATAAGCTTCTGAAGTGATTCAACAGACACCTTTCTTTTGCTTTCCGCTAATACAAAGCCCACATAATCAGGCAAGAATTCATTTACCAGCTTCACATCATCCACATTTCGCAATCCACATATTTTGACTTTAATCATGTCTTCCTCTCAACTCAACAAATTTGTTTTCAATATTCTCAGCTCTCATGAAAGCTTCTCCTATAAGCACAGCATCTGCACCCGCTTTTTCCAGATAAGCCATATCCTCTCTTGTATGGATACCGCTTTCACTTACCTTTACAATAAACGGCGGAATGCTTCGTATTAGCCTTTCCGTATTGCAGATATCCACTCTAAAAGTTTTCAGGTTTCTATTGTTGATTCCTATGATATCTGCGCCAGCCCTGAGTGCCATATGTATGTCCCTTTCATCATGAACCTCCACCAGACAATCAAGTCCTAGATTCCTTGCCAGATTAACATGACTGTCTAACTGAGACTGACTCAAAATGCCGCATATCAATAGAATAGCATCAGCCCCTATTACTTTGGATTCATAGATTTGATATGCGTCAATGATGAAATCTTTCCTCAGAACCGGTATTGTCACTTCTTTTTTAATGTTCGTCAGGTATTCCACTGAGCCCATGAAGTAATCTTCCTCCGTAAGCACCGAAATGGCATCAGCATGTTGATTGTAGGCCTTTGCGTATTCCATATATCTGAAGTCTTTTGAAATCAGACCTTTTGAAGGTGATGCCTTCTTGATTTCAGCAATAATTGACAGCCCTTCCTTGTCTTTCAATGCACTATACAGGCTTTTGTCCTGGATGTTGCCTGAGGTCATTTTTTCAGCTTTTTTGGCGATTGTATTCAAGTCCATAATCATTTTCAATTGTTCAATTCGTTTTGTTTTTTTGCTTACGATTTTATCCAGCATGTCTCTTTCCCCTGGTAACTTCTCTCATGATATTAAGCCTTGCTTTGGCCAGGCCTTTGTCAATTGACTCTTCTGCTTTCTTCAACCCTTCCTGATATGTGCTTGCTATTCCTGAAATATATATTGACGCAGCCGCATTCAGTACGGCTATGTCTCTTTTCGGTCCTTTGACACCGTCGAGTATAGATGCCAATATCTCCGCATTAACTTTTGGTGTTGACCCTGTAAGATCGTCATCACTGCACAGTTCAAATCCATAATCACAAGGGTTTATCTCGTAGTCATAGACTTTTCCTGAGTTGACCTCTGATACGATCGATTTTCCCGTGAGTGTAATTTCATCGATGCCGTCTTTTCCGTGTATTACCATAGCTCTTTTTACACCTAGATCATTCAGAACATTTGCGCAGATATGCACCAGCTTCCCATCATAGACTCCCATGACCTGTTTCTCCACCAATGCTGGATTAACAAGTGGCCCCAAGAGATTGAACACTGTCCTGAATCCCAATTGCTTTCTGACAGGTACCGCATATTTGAATGATTCATGGTGCCGTGGCGCAAATAGGAATCCAATATTTGCCATATCAAGACATTCAATAATCGTATTCTTGTCCGGGGACAAAACTACTCCCAGTTTTTCAAGGACATCTGCTCCCCCGCTTTTACTGGTGATGGAACGGTTGCCATGCTTCGCCACTTTTACCCCTGCTCCCGCAGCGATGAAGGCGGCAGTTGTGGAAATATTGAAGGTATTGGAATAATCGCCTCCTGTACCGCAGCAGTCCACCAGATGATCATGCCTATAGTCAATCTTGTCTGCCTTATGCCTGATGGACTGGGCGAATGCGCTTACTTCTTCTATGGTTTCACCTTTCATTTTCAAGGCTGTCAGAAAAGCTGCAATCTGGGACTCTGTGCAAAGCCCATCCATAATGGAATCCATAGCTTCTCTGGCCTCGCCACCTGTCAGATCGATACCGGCTGCAAGTTTATTCAATATGGACATATTCATCTATTTCACTCCCTTATTTCTTCTAAAAAGTCATTTACTTTTTCTATGCCTTCTTCTTCAATGATTCTAGTAATTTTACTGCCGATGACTGCAATATCCGCATATCCCTCAAGAAATTCAAGATCCGCCTTTTCCTGTATCCCAAATCCTACAGCACATTCCATCAGTGTCCTTTGCTTTATTTGAAGGATCTTCTCTCTGACGCTGTCATTAAAGTCGGTTTTTGAGCCCGTTACACCTTTTCTTGGAACAAAATAGATAAACTCCCGTCCTTTTTTAGCTAACACCTGAAGCCTTTTTTCGCTCGTATAGGGCGTGGCAATGACAATGGGATTCATTTGGTATGAAACGCATTTGTCATATAATTGGATGCCTTCGTCCACAGGGGCATCTGGAACAATGATTCCCCATATCCCTATCTCAGATGCTCTTCTCAAGAAGTTATCCAGTCCGTATTGATATATGATATTGAAGTAGGTCATAATCAGGAACTTCATGGGGTTTTTATCTATTGATTTTTTTATGAACTCGAGGCAGGCTTCGACAGTGGTTCCGTTTTGAATGGATAGCTGGTTTGCCTTGACAAATGTAGGTCCATCAGCCGAGCTTTCGGAAAAAGGTATCTGCAGCTCCACATATTCAACATTATTTTTTTTGAATATTTCCAATGCTTTTTCGTTTGTCTCGAAATTAGGATATCCGAGAACTTGATGTGTCATCAGTTTTATTTTATGAGCCATATCCATCACCTCTTTGTTTTACAAATTCTTTCCACTTTTCATCTGAAAGGGCTTCTCCGATGTTGAAAATATCCTTGTCGCCTCTGCCTGACATGTTGACAACAATAATATCTTCCTTGGTTGTTGTTTCTATATCTTTAATCATAACGGCAAAAGCGTGGCTTGACTCTAGAGCAGGTATAATGCCTTCCTTCTTGGAAACGAGGCTGAATGCTTTGATGACCTCATTGTCTTCTGCCGCTGCCGTCTCCATTCTGCCGATTTCAGATAGATAAGCGCAGATTGGTGACACACCTATGTAGTCAAGTCCTGCCGATATGCTCCATGTATCCAGCATCTGTCCGTCGCTGTTTTGCAGAAATTTTGTTTTGTAGCCCTGGGCTATGCCTGTTTTCCCTGTTTGATAGGCCAGTCTGGATGCGTGTTGTCCCGATTCCTTTCCTTTCCCACCGGCTTCGGCTGCGATCAGTCTTACATCCTTCTCGTCAAGGAATTCATGGAAGGCGCCTAGACTATTAGAACCGCCTCCCAGGCAAGCGTAGACTCTGTCCGGAAGCCTGTTTTCCTTCTGCATGACCTGTTTTCTGATTTCTTTGCCGATAACAGACTGAAAATACATGACCATTTCCGGAAAAGGATGGGGTCCGCAAGTTGTTCCAAGACAGTAATGTGTATCTTCGAAATTGGCTGCCCAGTCTCTCATAGCTTCGTTGATGGCATCCTTCAACGTAGCGGTTCCATCCTTGACACTAATGACTTCCGCGCCTAAATTTCTCATCCAGAAAACATTGGGGTATTGCCTCTCAATATCTTCCGCTCCCATATAGATGACTGCCTTGAATCCCATTTTTGCTGCCATAATGGCAGTCGCGACGCCATGTTGGCCTGCGCCGGTTTCAGCTATTACTCTCTTTTTTCCAAGTTTTTTCATGATCAATCCCTGTCCAATAACATTATTGATCTTATGAGCACCTGAGTGATTCAGATCTTCTCTTTTAATATAGATTTTTCCTTTACCGAAATATTCTGTCAGGTTTTCAGCGTATGTCAGTGGTGTTTCTCTTCCACAATAATCCTTCAGAAGATTATAGTATTCTTCAAAGAAGCTATCGTCTCTTTTCGCCTTGCCAAAACAGTCCTTTAATTCATCCAACACAGGAATCAGCAGTTCGGGCACAAACCTGCCGCCGTATTCACCATAGTACCCTTCAGGAAATCCTTCTAATATCTTTGCCATTTTTACACTCCTTTGCTATATTGATAATATTTTCTATGATATTTAACCCATTGCTGTTTTTAGTGCTCATGATGGATTCCGGATGAAACTGGACGCCATATACCGGTTTGCGGATATGTTCAACCGACATTACAATATGATCCTCAGTCCTACTGGTAACAATAAGTTGATCCGGAATCTCCTTGCCATGTAGGGAATGATATCTGCCTACAATGATTTTACCCGCCATATCGCCAAAAATTTTGCTTTTTTCACAGACAGTAATAGCTGATTTTTTACCGTGATATGGAATCGCCAGCTGTGCGAGCTGCCCACCAAAGTATTCAACTATTCCTTGGAGCCCTAGACAAACACCGAATACAGGTATGTCCTTCTCCATACAGATGTCAATTTTTTCTTTCAAATTAAAGTCCTCCGGTCTTCCAGGCCCAGGAGACAACACCACCAGATCATATGTTGACTTCTTCAGGTAATCCATGGCATTTGTGTGCCTGATCGTTTCTGTCTTGGCGCCAAATCTTCTGAAGTAATCGCCTAAGGTATGTACAAATGAGTCTTCATTGTCTATTATCAGAACGTTGAATTCTACATTTGACCCAACGGCTTTTTTTACTTCTTTGACTGATTCTACTTCGGTCAAAACTTTAATCATAGCGGCTGCCTTGATGTATGTTTCCTCTTCTTCCATTTCCGGATCAGAGTCATATAAAAGCGTCGCACCAACCCTGATTCTTGCGATCTTATCTTTCAGGTGAATGGTTCTTAGTGTCAGTCCTGTATTGATACTGCCATCAAATCCAATAAAACCTACAGAGCCAGCATACCACTCCCTGGGAATTTTCTCGTTTTCCTCAATCCATTGGACCGCTCTTTTTTTCGGTGCGCCGGTGACCGTGACCGCCCACATATGGGTTATAAATGCATCTATGCCATCAAATTCATCTCTAAGCGTTCCTTCTACATGATCTACAGTGTGTATCAGATGGGAGTACTTTTCGATTTGTCTTCTGCCTATAACTTTGACCGAGCCCTGTTCACATATTCTGGATTTGTCATTGCGGTCAACGTCCGTACACATTGTCAGCTCGGACTCTTCTTTTTCTGAATTCAACAGGGTCATTATGTTTTCGTAATCCTCTATAGCGTCCTTTCCTCTTTTGATTGTGCCGGATATAGGGCATGTCTCTATTTTTTTATCACTAACTCTGACATACATCTCCGGCGAAGCACCAATAAGACTGCTGTCTCCTAGATTGATATAGAATCCATAGGGGCTCGGGTTGATTTCTGTCAATCTGTTGAAAATTCGAGAACCCTTGCGGTTTGTCTTGTAGTCCATGACCTGGGAGGGAACCACCTCGAACAAATCTCCTCTTTCAAAATACAGCTTCGCTTTTCTAACCAGATTTGCATACTCCCCTTTAACCGGCTTCACAACCTTATTTTCTAGTTTTTCTTTCACAATAATATTGCAATCATCATAGTTGGTTTTATTTTTTCCCCTAGTATCCAGATCTCTGAAGCTAAAATCATATTCATGTATTCTGGCATCGGACATCTTATGATCCATTATGAAAATCTTGTCCGGGATATACAATACAATGTCGCTGCTCTTATCAGGTCTTTTTTTTGACTTCTGCAAATCTTCAAATTGGTAGATAAGATCATATGCGAAGGAACCATAAAGACCCAACACCCCGTCACCAGGGTGATGAAACATGTCCCTAATATCTCGCAACAGCGTAAAGATGCTTCTTTTTTTACTTCTGATTTCTTCTGCAATATAGAATTCCTGGTTTTTTACCGACCCTTTGAGCGTGTCGCTATCCAATGTCAGGGAATCATAATGATCTGTATCTGACAAATGGCTGTAAATTATTGCTATGATGATTGATCCCTTTTCATTCAACCCATTAATCAAAAAAGACTTTTCATTGGTTCTAATCTCAACCGGAGGACTTAAAAATCCCATATCCCATCTTGTATATCTTCCTGGGTACTCGAAGGAGCTGCAAAGATAGACCCCTTTGTGTCTGTCCAGTCCTTTGATGATCGTATCTCGTTCTTTATGAGAATCCGACTTTCTTGTTTCCCTTTTTATCCTTATATTTCCCTTTGTTGTGTAAATCATATGTTTTCTCCCATCAAAAAAGTCTCTTGTCCTATATTGCATAGGACAAGAGACCATATCTCCTGCGGTGCCACCTAAATTGGTAAAAAATTACCCACTTATTTCATGTACCATCATACATGTCTCTTTGATAACGGGGGAGATTTCCCGTTGGCTCCTACATTTCGGGCCACACTCATGAGTCCATTCACAATGATTATCCATGCCTTTTTCCACCAAACCAGGCTCTCTGTGATATCCAATCAATGATACTACTCTCAATCAACGCTTTAACTTTTTATCATTCTACAGCATTAATCAAATTAATGCAACAAATTTTTTTAGAGTGTTATTGAATCTTTGCGGTTTTTGGTATGTGGATATTACTTTACTCATTAGAAGGATAAGGCAATGCGAGAGCAGCCAGAGCGTTGTATGAGTTTTGCGGGAATAGATGCTTAATGATATCTCTTTTTCATCGCTTCCTGGAAACTGAAGAGGCATTGTTTTACCAGCATATATAGACAAACAAGGGTCTGCTATTTTGATGTGTCCACAATAAGGGTTTCTAAACTTTTTGCTGTCCATTCTATAGGGTATATTATACCAGGTGTGTGCACAATTTGGCGTTATTCAAACAATTTGGCGTTAATCTAAACCTTTTGGCGTTAATCGAATAACGCTAAATTGTATCAATCTTTGAGTGATTAGACAAAAGCATAAAGAAGACCTTCGGGTCTTTTTTTATGCTTTTGATTGGAAGGGAGTCGAACCCTGAGAGGGCGCGACCGAGTAAAAGCTGCTAAATGCAGGTTTTAGGACAGAGCGAGAGGAGCGAAGCGACGTGTAAAAGTACGAGCCTTTAGGCGAAGTAATTTCTCCCACCGCCGTTTAAGATCTCGTTATGATTCTCAAGTGTTTTTTGCAAAAGACACTGAATTTGCTTAAACTTGCGTTGTATCAATATAAATGCTTGAAAAGAATCGTATAATAAATTATAATTTAAGTAATATTCAAGGGGTTGAATAAATTGGGAATATACAAATCTATGATATGGCAGCAACATTTGGAAGCCCTTCTTTTTTAAGATGGGTTTTTGTTTTTGATATATGTTTCTAGATCCTAATGTTAGTATTTAAATACACAACAAACGCAGGAAACAAGTCAAACTATTACAGTTTATGGATTTTAGTATTATTTCTTTTGTTATGGAGCATGAACAATATAATTAAATAAGTTTTCATATGATTATAATGAAGTATTATATATAATAAGAAGGAATGTATTTAAAATGAAGGGGATTGATTTTGATCAATGATGGTAAATATCAATTACAGTCCCAATATGCCTCAAGATAGGTACTTTAATATATTTTTGAGTTTACGGTAAATGCAGAGGAATTAATGAGCATTTACAAGACTAATAGGTGTTAACAGAAGTTAAAAATCGGAGGAACAACAATGATCACAGGTGAGTTGCGAAGCAAGGTAGATAAAATTTGGGAGATATTCTGGACAGGTGGTATTACGAATCCGTTATCTGTTATTGAACAGTTTACCTATCTTTTATTCATAAAGGGAATTGATGAAAAACAAACGGATTTAGAAAGAAATGCCGAGTTACTCGGCATTGATGCTGATAAAATATTTAACGATGAACAGCAGAACCTGAGATGGCAGAATTTTAAGCAACTCAGTTCGTCTCAAATGTATGACATGGTTTCAAGAAAAGTTTTTCCATTTATCAAAAACATGCATGGGGATAAGAATTCAGCATTTACTAAATATATGGATGATGCCATCTTTATGATACCAACACCACAAATGCTTGAAAAAATCGTGACAAATATAGACTTATTGCCATTATCAGATGGGGATACAAAAGGCGATTTATACGAGTATTTACTTTCTAAAGTAGCAACAGCAGGTACGAATGGTCAGTTTAGAACTCCAAGACATATCATCAAAATGATGGTTGAGCTGATGCAGCCAACACCAATGGATATTATAGTCGACCCGGCAGCCGGGTCAGCAGGATTCTTAGTTGAAGCAGGTGAGTACCTTAAAAGAAAAAATGAAGATTTATTTGCCATCAAAGAGTTAAAAGACCACTATAACAACAATATGTTCTTTGGTAATGATATGGATAGAACAATGCTTCGTATTGGTGCAATGAATATGATGCTTCATGGGGTGGAAAAGCCAAATATTGAGTATAGAGATTCTTTGTCTGAAAAGAACATCGATGATGAAAAGTATACCTTAGTGCTTGCCAATCCACCGTTTAAAGGTTCACTTGATTATGAGAGCGTTGCAGCAGGCTTACTTAAAATCACTAAAACAAAAAAAACAGAGCTGCTATTCTTAGCATTGTTTCTTCGAACACTAAAAAAAGGTGGTCGCTGTGCTTCAATCGTGCCAGATGGTGTACTTTTCGGAAGTTCTAATGCTCATAAATCCATCAGAAAAGAAATCGTTGAAAACCATCATTTGCATGGTATTATTTCTATGCCAAGTGGCGTATTTAAACCCTATGCTGGAGTATCCACCGCCATTATAATCTTTACAAAAACAGGGGCAGGTGGCACGGACAAAGTATGGTTTTATGACATGCAGGCAGATGGACTTTCTCTTGATGACAAACGTCAACCGATTTCGCAAAACGATATTCCGGACATAATCAACCGTTATCATAGTAGAATGGAAACTGAACTAGAACGAAAGAGAACAGAGAAATCTTTTTTTGTTGCTAAAAAAGAAATCCAAGACAATGGATACGACTTATCGATCAATAAGTATAAAGAATCTGTTTACGAAAAAACTGAATTTGATTCTCCAGCGGTGATTATGTCCGGAATATCGTGTTGCGAAATCGGTTGAC
>CAKMKB010000030.1:0-3892 GCA_927435965.1 uncultured Clostridia bacterium | reverse complement strand
TAAAGAAACTTGAATAGTTTGCATAATAAACAGGGTTCTTGGGTTCAGGTGGTGTTTGAAACGCCATCTGAACCTTAGAAACCGTTATCCAGGGACTCTACAGTGCTTATCTCCCACTTATGGAAGTGGGAGTCTTAGCACTGTTAGTCATCGGATAAAAGGGCTCTGAAATCTCAGAGCCCTTAAATTTTCTATTTTTCTTTAGCAACTTCTGCCAGCATATCCCATGATGTCGACAGCAAATCCTTTTCTTAGGAATGAATTGGTATAATCCACGGTAAAACCGGGGTAGTTCATCAACTCTTCTCCAACTAGGAAGGTTAAACCATCCTGTTCAAATGTTTCATCAGTTTCCTTTTGTTCGTCCAGAACAAGCCCTAATCTAGGGCCGCCTCAGCCAAAACCTGCTATATTGACTCGAACTGATTTAGTAGTTTCTTCTTTTTCTTTCAGTACTGCTTTTAAAGCATCTACTGCTTCTTGCGACACTTCTAATTTCATTTTAATTGTTCCTCCTTATTAATTATTACTTTCCACTAGCATATTATACATTGTTTCCATCTGTTCAATAGTCATTTTTCCTCTATAGCCTGTAACAGCCACACCGTCTTTGTTTATACCTATCGTCAGAGGAATGGAATTAGCACCATATAAAGCTGCGATTCTAGAATCCTTATCTAATAAGACGGGAAGGTCAATACCTGCTTCTTCTAGGTAGCTGCTGGCTTTTTCTGCTGTTTCCTGAACATTTATTGCAAGAACAATAAAGTCATCATCCATATATTTCTCATGAAGTAATTGCAAATCAGGCATTTCATCTACGCAGAAGGGACACCATGTAGCCCAAAAGTTCAACAGAACATTTTTCCCTTTGAGATCAACCAATCTGACAATATTGCCATCTAGATCCTCCAATTCAAATTCAGGAGCGTAAACAACTTCTCTCACAGGTTCCTCTGTTTCTAATTCTTCATTTGTCGCCTCGCTGGTCGTGGGTGATGACGCAGTAGTGTTGGTTGGTGCCTGCGCTGTTGTACAAGATGCAAGTACCAGTGACAGTATAAGAATCAGCATTAAAGTAATCAATTTATTTCTTTTTTTCATTTTATCACCGCCTATAATAAGTATCCAATTAGTGAAACCAATCTATTGGTATAGACCAACACACCCAATGCTATGAGCATTATACCGCCAATTTTATTCATTATACCAGAAAACCGTTCGATTTTCGCTAAATTACTTGTAAATTTTCCAATAAACAAGGATGCCAGTAAGAACGGAACAGACAAACCTGCTGAATAGGCTATAAGCAATTTCACACCTTCGCCTAATGTTTGCTGTGTGCCTGCAAAGACTAGGATTGAACCCAATATAGCTCCGATACATGGCGTCCATCCGGCTCCAAATGCAATGCCTAGTAGCACAGACCCGAAATAACTATCCACGATTCTTGGGAGCTTCAATCTTTTTTCTCTTCTTAAGAAATCAATTTTGAGTATATCGAGCATGAAGAGCCCAAATAGAATGATGATAACACCGCTGATTCGCCTGAAGGTCAGAACATTAAAGGATAAAAACCTGCCAACAGTTGTTGCGGAAGCCCCTAATAGAATGAACACAATACTGAATCCAAGTATGAATCCGGTGGTTCTGTAAAAAGGCTTTAACCAGGATGTATTTTTATTATCAGTAATTGATCCTGAGATAAATGACAAATAAGCAGGAATCATAGGTATGATACAGGGCGAGAAAAAAGACACAATTCCTGCCCAAAATGCTATTACTATCGATAAATCTGCCATATAGTCACCATCCTTCTTAAGAATATAACATACCCCATGGGGGTATGTCAAGTTATTTCCAATTGATTATCATCACTCAAACCTGTTCACATATTCATTACTTCTTAACCTGCTTTTCTCAAGGAATTGATAAATAGCATCCGAATCCTTATCAATTAGTGCTTTTTTTACCAACTCCATATTATCATTAAAAGCGGTAATCTGGTCGATGAGGAAATCACTGTTTTGCATGAAAGCATCGGTCCATAAATCTGGATTGATGTTTGCGACCCTTGTGGCGTTTTTGAATGAACCACCTGAAAAAAGGTCAATATCATTAGAAAAATTGTCGTTGTTAACAATGGAAACAGCAATCACGTGCATCAACTGGCTGGCATAAGCAATCATTGAATCATGGGTGTCTATATCTGTCCTATAAACCTTAGAGCATCCAAACCGCCTCGCCATCTGTTCGACCAACTTGATGTTTTCTTCCTTATTCTTAGTGGTAGGTGTTATAAGATAGCTGTTGCCGTGAAATATCTTTTGATCGGCATATAGGAATCCCTTGAACTCATTTCCAGCCATTGGATGACCAGGGACGAAATCTAAATCGTCTCGAATGATGTTGACGATCTCGTTGACAATGTTTCTTTTCACACCTGCGGCATCAGTGATGATACTGCCAGATTTGAACAAAGTCATATGATCTCTTATAAAATCAATAATATCAGATGGATAGATGCACATAATCACCAAATCAGATTGGGGCAATATGTCTTTTGGATTCGTGCTTCCCTTTTGAATAACTCCCAGTTTCTCAGCAGCGATGAGGATATTTTCGTTAATATCGATGGCAAAGAGATTTTTTGGTCTGATATAATGATTGATTGCTATGGCGTAAGAACCACCTTCCATACCTAGTCCAACAATGGTTATATTCATATCACTAAAATTCATAGCTTCACCCTAATTCAATATCTTGTTTTCTAATTCAAGATATTTTTCCAGCTTTTTCATCAGACAATCAAATTTTTCTGGCTTGATTGATTGATCACCATCACACAATGCATTGTTTGGATCATTATGCACCTCAATGATTAGACCATCTGCTCCAGCTGCAACTGCTGCTTTTGACATAGGTTCCACCAACGACCAAATACCTGTTGCATGGCTTGGATCAACAATGACAGGCAGATGTGTCTTGCTCTTGAGAATTGGAACCGCACTCAGGTCAAGGAGATTTCTAGTTTCTCCCTGGAAGCTTCTTATTCCTCTTTCGCAAAGGATAACATTGCTGTTTCCTCCTGCCAATATATACTCAGCAGACATCAGCAGTTCCTCAAGTGTAGCGGACATACCGCGCTTTAGAAGGACAGGTTTTCTCAGCATACCAACTTCTTTAAGCAAGTCGAAGTTTTGCATATTTCTAGCACCTATTTGGATAACATCAACCATTTCATGATACTTCTCCAATTGACTGACAGACATAATTTCCGTTACGATAGGAAGACCGGTTTCTTTTTTCGCCTCAATGAGTATATTAAGACCTTCAGCCCCCATTCCCTGAAAGCTGTAAGGTGAAGATCTTGGTTTAAAGGCACCACCTCTCATCATTCCTGCCCCAGAAGCCTTAACGCTATTTGCGATAGAAACCATCTGATCTTTACTTTCCACAGAACAAGGACCGGCAATAACTGAAAAGAAACCACCGCCGATTTTGTGTCCACTTACGTCTATCACCAGATCATCTGGATTAAATCGGCGATTGGCTTTCTTATAAGGTTCTTGAACAAAAACAACCTTGTCGACGATGGTTTGGGCTCGTAGCATACCCGGATCCAATATGGACGTATCGCCTACCAGTCCAAAAAGATAATGATTTTCCCCAAGAGACTCGTGAATATGAAATCCCTTTTCCTCTAAGGATTTTTTCAATAATTCAATTTCTTTGATGTCTGCATTCTTTTTAAAAACAACTATCATTTTCATACCCTCCTATTTTCTATCGTAGTGTCAACTAAGACACTCGTTTTTTATTTTAAATCCTTTTATTTTCAAGGGTTTCACTCTTTTTTTAACAAAAATAACAATGACCCCCTTTTTTGAGA
>CAKMKB010000029.1:0-8424 GCA_927435965.1 uncultured Clostridia bacterium | reverse complement strand
TATCCGCTTTGGTGGCCAGGATATAACATTCGTAACCGAAATGTGTTATCCATTGGAACATGTCTACGTCATTCTGTCCGGGAACGTGACGAATGTCAATCAACAGCATAATTCCCTTGAGCTGCTTTCTATTCAACAGAAATGATTCTATAAGTCTGCCCCATCTTTCCCTATCTCTCTTGGAGGCTTTTGCATAACCGTAGCCAGGCAAATCCACAAGCATATTGGCTTCGTTAACGGCATAAAAATTGATTGTCTGTGTCTTACCCGGTTGGCCGCTGGTGCGAGCATAATTCTTTCTATTGATTAATGTATTCAACAAAGAAGATTTACCCACATTCGACCTTCCCGCAAAAGCAATTTCGGGAAAATCCGTTTCGGGATATTGGGATGCATTACCTGCAGTCATCAAAAGTTCAACTGATTTTATTTTCAACTCAATCTCCTTTTACCAATGAATGCTCCAGTACTTCACCCATTTTTTCCACAAAAACCAATTCCATTGTCTTTTTAATGCTGGTTGGTAGTTTAGCTGCGTCTTTTTCATTTTCTTTCGGAAGAATTACTTTTTTTATACCAGCCCTTTTAGCTGCAAGCACCTTCTCCTTAACACCGCCAATAGGCAATACTCTGCCTCTAAGGGTAATCTCGCCTGTCATGGCTACGTCTCTCCTAATTGGCGTGTCTGTAAGTGCTGAAACAACAGCTGTTGCCATGGTTATACCAGCAGATGGGCCATCTTTTGGTATAGCGCCTTCGGGAACATGTATATGAATATCTTTCTTTTTATAAAACTCCTCATCGACTCCCAGTTCTTCCATGTGTGCTCTGATATAACTAAGACCAGCCTGTGCTGATTCTTTCATAACGTCACCTAGTTTCCCTGTCAGCTGAATCTTCCCTTCACCATTCATAAGGTTCACTTCTATAAACAGCGTTTCACCACCCACAGCTGTCCATGCCAATCCGGTGGCTACACCTACCTCGTCATCAATATTTGCAGCATCGTATCTGAATCTAGGAATTCCTAGATACTTCTCCAGATTTTTCTGTGTTATGGTGACTGATTTCAAGTTTTGTTCAATAATCCTAACTGCAGATTTTCTGATTATGCTACCAATTTTCCTTTCCAGACTTCTTACACCGGATTCTCTCGTGTATTTTTGAATAATGCCTATTAAAGTGTTTTCTGATATTCGCACCTGTTGATTGGTCAAATTGTGCTCTTCCAATTGTTTTGGTAACAAATATCTATTCCCTATTTCCAGTTTTTCTTCGTCAGTGTATCCGGATATCTCAATAATTTCCATCCTGTCAAGCAATGGTCTTGGTATGGTGGAAGTCGTGTTTGCAGTTGTTATAAACATGACTTTTGATAAGTCAAATGATGTCTCCAGATAATGATCGGTAAATGTATTATTCTGTTCTGGATCTAAAACTTCCAGTAATGCTGAAGCTGGGTCACCCCTAAAGTCACTTGCCAGCTTATCAATTTCATCAAACAGAAACACGGGATTATTCGATTTGGCTTTTGTTATATTTGTTATGATCCTACCGGGTATCGCACCAATGTAGGTTCTTCTATGGCCTCTAATTTCAGCTTCATCTCTTACGCCACCCAGTGACATCCTGATAAATTTTCGATCCAGAGCTCTTGCTATTGACTTGGCTATGGAAGTCTTACCTACTCCAGGAGGACCCACCAAACAAATTATCGGACTTTTCATTCTGGCATTGAGTTGTCTGACGGCTAGAAATTCAAGAATTCTTTCTTTAACGTCCTCCAATCCGTAGTGGTCCTCTTCCAACACCTTACGTGCAAAAGATATGTCCTTGTTATCTTTGGTTGATTTATTCCATGGCAAATCAATCAGCCAATCCAGATAAGTTCTGATGACGCCTGCTTCCGGTGAGGACATGTTGATTTTAATCAACCTCTCTGCTTCCTTTTCAGCTTTTTCCCTAGCTTCCTTAGGCATTCTAGCTTTTCTTATCTTTTCAAAATATTCTTCAACCTCGCTGATAATGTCAGAATCCTCACCTAGCTCTTTTTGAATCGCTTTCATCTGTTCTTTCAGGTAGTATTCCTTCTGAAACTGATTGATTTGTTTACGGACTCTTTGACTAATTGATTCTTCCAATTCTATGACCTTAATTTCCTGGCTAATCAGTACTTCTAGTTTCTCCAATCTTTCGAAAGGATTCAAAGTTTCTAAAAGGTCCTGTTTCTGGGCTGGTTTGAGAAAAATATATGAGATAATGATGTCTGTCAGTCGTTCAGGATTCTCAATCTCATTGACTGACATTATCGCATCATCCGGAATCTTAGTATTGATAGTGCAATAATCCTCGAAGGAATCTTTGAGGACTCTCATCATGGCGTCAGTCTTATCGTCAATCGATAAGCTATCCTCCACATAGTTGTATTCTTCTATTTCGACTTTTATGTAGGAATCTTCATCTTCAAGTACTTCGATTATTCTTCCTCTAGTCAATCCCTCAACCAAAACTCTTATATTATCTCCAGGCATCTTAAGCATCTGCTTTACTTTGCAGACTACCCCAAAGCTATAGTAATCGTCAAGATCAGGATCGTTGATATTTGCATCCTTTTGTGCTGTCAGAAAAATCATTGAATCTTTAATCATAGACTCTTCCAAAGCATTGATTGATTTTTCTCTCCCCACATCAAAATGAATTACCATTCCAGGGAATATGTGCATACCTCTTAAAGGAATCAAAGGTAATGTTCTTTTGTTAACGGTATAACTTACTGTCATATTCATCGACTCCAATCTATTTATTTTTTTGCATTGTCATTGTATCAGTATTTATCGACCAATTCAACTGAAAAAATGCCTTGTTTCAGGCATTTTTCAAAATGTTTTCTTCGCTGTTTTCTTTCCTCTTCTTTGCTTTTGAGTTTAGCACCAATGTAGGTTCCATACTGTTTAGTATGGTTTCCTTAGTTATTATGCACTTTTCTATGTCATCTCTGGAAGGAATCTCATACATAATCTCTGTCATGACCTTCTCCAGAATTCCTCTTAAGCCTCTTGCGCCTGTTTTAATCTTCATTGCTTGTTTTGCAATAGCTTCTAATGCGCCCTTTTCAATCTCTAGCTCGACACCGTCAATTCTAAACAGCTCCTTGTATTGATCCAGCAGACTGTTTTTGGTTGTTGTCATAATTTGGATCAAAGCTTCTTCATCCAATTCGCCCAAAGTGACTATCATGGGCATTCTTCCAACAAACTCAGGAATCAGTCCATATCTTAATAAATCCTGGGGTTCAACATGGGCAATCATCTCACTAAATGATTTTTCTTTATTGCTGCTCACATCAGAGCCGAATCCCATTGCTTTTTTTCCGATTCTCTTTTGAATAATCTTATCCAAGCCATCAAAAGCGCCCCCAAGAATAAACAGAATATTTGTTGTATCAATCTGTATAAATTCTTGATGTGGATGTTTTCTTCCGCCTTGTGGAGGTACATTTGCTACAGTACCTTCAAGTATTTTCAGCAATGCCTGTTGGACACCCTCACCACTGACATCTCTTGTGATGGAAGGATTATCACCTCTTCTGGCAATCTTATCGATTTCATCTATATAGATGATACCTCTTTCGGCAGTCTCGATATTATAATCTGCTGCTTGAATAAGTCTCAGAATTATGTTTTCAACATCTTCTCCAACATATCCTGCTTCAGTCAAAGAGGTTGCATCAGCGATGGCGAATGGAACCTTCAACATTTTTGCCAAGATTTGAGCCATGTAGGTTTTCCCACAGCCCGTTGGTCCAAGCACCAAAATATTGGTTTTGTGCAGTTCAACACCTTTATTCTTTTTCGTTTTGTTTATTCTTTTATAGTGATTATAGACAGCAACCGCTAAAGCCTTCTTAGCCTCATCCTGTTTTATCACGTATTTATCAAGAAACTCTTTGATTTCCTTTGGCTTAGGAAGATTGTTGAATTCCTCATCCTCTAAAAAATCAATTTCCTCGTCAATTATCTCTTTGCACAACTCAACACATTCATTGCAGATGTAAACATTGGGCCCGGCAATCAATCTTTTTACCTGATCCTGATTCTTTCCACAAAATGAACACTTAAGCTGCTTGTCATCATTTTTTGACATAACAGCACTCCTTTATTTTCTTGATATGACCTCATCTATCAGTCCATACAATTTAGCTTCTTCGGACGTCATGAAGTGATCTCTTTCAGTATCCTTTTCAATTCTTTCGATTGATTGGCCTGTATTCTCGGCGAAAATCCGATTCAGATCAGCTCTCATTTTCAGTATTCTTCTTGCCTGAATCTCAATGTCAGTTGCCTGACCCTGGGATCCGCCAGATGGTTGATGTATCATTATCTCTGCATTTGGCAAGGCAAATCTTTTGCCTTTCTTTCCTGCTGCAAGTAAGAATGCTCCCATGCTTGCTGCCATTCCAATGCATATGGTTGAAACGTCCGGTTTTATATATTGTATTGTGTCATATATAGCAAATCCGGATGTTATTGATCCTCCCGGACTGTTGATGTAAATTTGAATGTCTTTGTCTGGATCTTCTGCTTCCAAAAATAACAACTGTGCCACAATAAGGCTGGCAGTCACATCGTTAACCTGCTCTCCCAAAAATATTATTCGTTCTTTCAACAGCCTTGAGTAGATATCATAAGATCTTTCTCCTCTGCCTGTCTGTTCAATTACATAAGGTACCAATGGCATTTAATACACCTCCGTTAGTTACTATCAGTTTCATCCTTAGTTTCTTCTTTCTTATCGACTAACTTTACATTAGCTGCAATATACTCAATAGCTTTCCTTCTTTGTATATTACCTTTAAGATATTCTAGACTTTGTTCCTTAAGATTTTCTTTAAACTCTTTTAATTTGTCTTCTTCTTCTATTCTATATGATTTAGCTAATTTATCAAGCTCTGAATCTATCTCATCATCGCTGATATCGAAATTTTGCTCTGATGTCAGTTTTTCAATCACCAATTCTGACTTGGCACTCACCAAAGCTTGAGGTCTTATGCTATCTCTCAGTCCATCCATGTTTGAGCCAATCATTTTATAGTAATCCTCTATATTGATTCCCTGCATGCTCATCTGCTGTTCAAAATTCTTGATCTGGTAATCAATTTCTTTTTCAACTAAAACATCAGGAACTTCTACTTTACTAGCTTCAACATAAGCAGCCACAGATGCGTTCTGTCTCGCAATCAACTCACTGTCGCTAGCCTTTTTCATCATGTTTTCTTTAGTATCAGCCTTAAGCTCTTCCAAAGAATCAAACTCACTCACATCTTTGGCAAACTCATCATCCAGTTCTGGCAATTCCTTTGCTTTTATTTCATTGATTTTAACTTTGAAAATTACCTCTTTACCGGCCAAATCGGGAGAATGATACTCTTCAGGGAATGTAACGTTGATTTCTACGTCATCGCCTAGATTTTTTCCGATTAATCCGTCTTCAAACCCAGGAATGAATGTGTTCGAACCTATTTCCAACGAATGGTTTTCAGCTGTTCCACCTTCGAATTGCTCCTCTCCTGAAAAACCGGCATAATCTATGATGACTGTATCTCCAGATGCAACTGGTCTATCCTCTATGTTTATTATCCTTGCATTTTGTGTCTGCATATTTTTTAAAGCTTCATCCACATCTTTTTCAGTTACTTCGTATACTATTTTCTCAACTTCTATATCTTTGATATCGGGCAACTCTACATCTGGTATAACTTCCACTTCAGCAGATATAACAATATCCTTTCCTTCTTCAAATTCGCTAATATCAATCTTTGGTTTATTGATCGGATCCAATTCCAGTTCCGTTAAAGCTGCTTCATAAGCATCTGGCAATGCAATATCCAATGCTTCATCATAAAAAACTCCCTTGCCATAATTTAACTCAATTATTTTTTTAGGTGCTTTCCCTTTTCTGAAACCCGGAATATTAATTTTTCCTCTCATTTTCAGATAAGCCTTTTGAACACTCTCTTCAAACTTATCCTTTGGTATCTCAAATTCTATTGAAACGATGTTTTTTTCTTTCCCAATCACCTTGGCCATTTAGTTCCTCCTTGCATCTAAGCACTGAATAATTATTGATTTAATAGATTTTCAACTGAGCATAATCACTAACATTAGAAATAAACTTACCCAGTAAGTCATCTAATCATTATAACATAAAAACCGTTATTATCAATGGTTTTTTGTTCTCATTTTTGATTTTTCTTAATTGAAATAGTAAACGCAAGAGTCGTATTGCATTTAGTCTGTCAAAAATAGTTTTGTGTCCATTTGCGTTTAGTCTAAGAAATCTATTGTTTTGTCTTTTATCTTTTCTATCTTGTTCCCCCATGGGGGAACGTCTGGCGTTTACTCTGACAAATTTTTCTGGTATATTTATTTTGACTCTATGCTTGGTGCCAAAAAAGGAGACTAACCCATGGCACATCTAACGCTTGTGAATCGCCTTGAAATCGAATTCATGCTCAAATCCAATCTCACCATCAATCAAATCGCAACATCTCTTAAGAAAGCCTGTTCTACCATCTCACGTGAAATCAACAAACATGCCGTCCTATCCGACAAGGTCAGTTATCACCGAATTCCTAATCGTTGTATCCACCGGTTTGGTTGTTACAAAACCTATGTCTGTCCCAAGCACTATGCTAGTTGCAGAAAGAAAAAATGCTACACCTGCAGAGAATGCAATGCGGTCTGCCCTGATTTTATTGAAGATTATTGTTTAAAGCTTAATGCACCACCTTATGTGTGCAATGGCTGTGGTGATGAACACAGGTGTTCTCTTTTCAAACGCTTTTATGTAGCTAAAATTGCTCACGAAAATTATAGAAACACGCTTGTGGCAGCTCGAGAAGGGGTTAATCTGACAGAATTGGAGCATCAGTATCTAGATGAACTCTTCAGCCCTTTCCTCATCAATGGTCAATCCATACATCATATCTGGGCCAGTCATAAAAGCGAGATGATCCGTTCTGAAAAGTCTATCTACCGCTATGTCAACAGCAATTTGTTCTCTGCCAGAAACATCGACCTGCCTCGCGTTCTCAGGCGTAAACCTAGAAAGACAACGCCTGTTCAATTTAAGGTCGATAAGCTTTGTCATCAGAACAGAACCTATTCTGATTACAAAAGATATCTTGCTGACAATCCTGGTATTCAGGTGATTGAGATGGATACAGTGGAAGGCAAAAAGGGCGGTAAGGTCCTTCTTACCCTTCACTTTAAAGGATTGTGCGATTTTATGCTTGCTTTTTTACGCGATCGCAATACCGCTCAGTCTGTCAGTGATGTCTTCAATCAATTATATGACACTTTAGGACCCATATACTTTCGCAAATTATGCCATTGTTTTCTAACTGACCGGGGTTCTGAGTTTTCTAATCCTGCTGCTCTAGAAAAAGCACCTGATCACACTCATCGCTGTAAGATCTTCTATTGCGACCCCCAAGCAGCTTGGCAGAAACCCAATGTGGAATTAAATCATGAGTTTATCAGAAGAATCCTCCCAAAAGGCGTGAGTTTTGACTGCCTTACTCAACAACACGTCAACCTGATGATGAATCATATCAATTCTTATCGAAGAGAAAAACTCAATGACCGCAGTCCCACCGAGGCATTGAGTTCTCTCTTTGGTCATGAAGTCTTGGACCTTTTAAACGTTGAACTCATTCCACCGAATGAAATCATCTTACATCCCAAACTTCTTGCTCAAATAGCAAAATAACTTGACCAAGAGCACCTGGTATTAGAGTGAATTTCATACTTAAAAAGGTCTTGCATTTACTTTGACCCAAAATCAACAGAATGCGGTTCCTTCTTCTTTGCATGCTCTTTTTTAGTTGTTATGTCTGCTATCTGCTTTATTTTACCTCTATTTTGAGTAAAATTCTACCTTAAACTAATCTTCTGTCCAATGAATATCAATGGTTTTTGATTATTCCAACCTTTTTACCCTTTACTTGCGTTTACTATTTCAATTCACCATGACTTTTTAAGTATGTCGAATTTTTTATTTTATTTACTATGATTTAACCACGTTGTATAATTGTACCATCAACATATAATAAGCCAAGGAGAGATGATATGTTTCTACTTATAACTGAATTATCAAGTAATTTTGGCATTATATTGATTATTATTTTATTACTATCTAATCAAAAAATATTCAAGCAAATGATTCTTAAAGAAGACATGGACTTAAAAGGGAAAATATTTTTATCACTTTTGTTTGGTGGGCTTGGAATACTTGCTACTTACTCAGGCGTTGATATTCTAGGCGCCATAGCAAATACAAGAGAAATATCGATTATACTTGGTGGGCTGCTCGGAGGACCTTTTGTTGGGACTGCAGGTGGACTGATAGCTGGCATTCATCGAT
>CAKMKB010000028.1:0-48867 GCA_927435965.1 uncultured Clostridia bacterium | reverse complement strand
TACAATTAGTTGGTAAATCTATATAATAGAGTTGACATAACTCAATACAAGATAAAGGGTTGTTCGGGTGACAATTTCAGGAATGATACTTTGATAGTAAGCATATATCTCGTCTGTCTCGAGAAAATCAAAAAATTCAGGAGGATTCTGAAAAAAATTCTCTATACCCGCAATCAGTCTAGGTAGATCTCTTATTAACGCAGTGATGCTTCTTGCTATCTGTGGTGTGATTATAAATGCCACCAACATTATGAAACTGATAAATGTAGCGTAAGCTAGAATAATTGATACGAGCTTGAATCTGAAAACCTTTCTAAATGCCTTCATAAGGGGATTTAGAACCATAGCCAAAAAAATACCTGTAAGTATTGGGACCAGTATGTTAAATATTTTAGACAAGCCATTATCCTGATATATAAACTTGAATATGACTACCAGCACAATAAACACAGGAATATAAGTCAGATAATACCTACTATTCTTTTTTTCTTCCATATTGGCAACAACCCCTTTATCTTGTATTGAGTTATGTCAACTCTATTATATAGATTTACCAACTAATTGTAAAATATCTTTAGAGACTTAAAATTAAAAGAATCCCAAGGCTTTAAGCATTGTGATGCCTATAAAAATCGTGAAAAATGAAGCGGCTGTAGAAAAGACAATGATAGCTGCTGCCAGTGTGTCATTGCTATTCATAGCTTTAGCCATAATGAATGAAACTGTCGCTGTTGGTGAAGCCAGCAATACAAATAAAATCCCTAGCGAAGGTCCTCTGTACCCAAATAGTATTGCAGCAATTGTGAATATCAAAGGAAACAGAACAACTTTGAATAGAACTGCCAAAAAGAGAGGTTTCCTTTCACTGATGCCAGTCTTTAGAGTAAACATAGATCCGATGTTTATAAGAGCCATCGGTACCGCAATACCTCTTATCATGTACAATGTATCATTTATAGTGACAGGTACTTTAATGTTTAAATAATTAAACAGCAGTGCTAATAAAATACTGATGATTAAAGGATTCTTGATAGTCCCTTTAAACATCTCCCAATAATTGATTTTGTCATACTCTGGTTCATAGTATGTAAAATTAATAACCGCCAATGCATTGAATAACGGAACTATGAAGGCAGTTATAAGGCTCATTCCTACTGATACTTCATTTCCAAAAAGATTCTCCAGAATGGCGAATCCAATAATAATATAATTGCCTCTATATGCGCCTTGAACAAATGCTCCTTTGGTTTTATTATCCCAATTATACTTCTCTGCAATCAAGAATGCTATGAAATATGAAGCCAGCACTATTGAACAAGCCAGTATGATAAATCGCCAGGTATTCCAGTCAAAAACAAACTCAACGTCAGCATTTGTTATATTGTAAAAAAGCATTACTGGAAATGCAAGCTTGAAAAGGATGGTTGAACTCTTCTGATTAAATGATTCATCAGCAATATTTGCCTTTTTCAAGATATAACCAATCAAAACCATAATAATCAATGGGGCAAGTGCTTGAAAGCTGATACTCAGATATTCCATTTAAGGCTCCTTTTAAGATTACATCATTGAAATCCCAATGTCATTCAACTCCAACTCTCTTTTTTGCAACGCTTCGATAACGATGTTAATAAGATCACCAATATCCATACCTAATTCATCAGCACCCTTTTGCATTTCATCACGGTCAACCGCTCTTGCAAAAGCCTTATCTTTCATTTTTTTCTTTACGGATTTTGCTGTCATACCTTCCAATCCGGTCGGTCTCATAAGCGCTACAGCAATAATAAATGACGCCATCTGATCCACTGCATACAGGCATTTAGCCATCTGTGTCTCCCTGGCAACCAAGGTGAAGTCTCCGTGTCCTAGCACAGCTTGTATAAAATTTTCAGGGTAACCTGCCTCCCTAAGAATTGTGGGAGCCATTTCGAGATGATTGCTTGGCCACTTTTGAAAATCTATGTCATGTAAAAGACCACAAACACCCCATACCTCAACATCTTCTTTGTAATGCTTCGCACACCCTCTCATTGCTCCTTCAACCGCAAGACAATGCTTGATAAGGCTATCCGAATCAATGTGATTTTTAAATAAAGCTAATGCTTTCTCTCTTGTTATTTCCATTTTTGTACGCTCCTTTAAACATAATTACATATTATATATCAAATCTATAGGTTTTTGAACTGTAACTGAAATATTTACCTCATTTATACCCCTGTGGGTTTTTTGATTGCCATCTCCATGAATCCCTGCACATCTCTTTGATATCTTTCATTGCCCTCCAATTCAAAACTCGCGCTGCCTTTTCAGGATTCGCATAGCAAACTGCTACGTCACCGGGTCTTCTTGCACTTACAATGAAAGGAATCTTAATGTCAGTAGCTTCTTCAAAGTACCTGATCAGATCCAAGACACTGCAGCCAATTCCCATACCAAGATTGAACACTTCAAAACCAGGTTCTTTAAGAACTCTTTCCAATGCTTTTATGTGGCCTTTTGCTAAATCAACAACATGAATATAATCCCTGATACCCGTTCCATCATGTGTTGGATAATCATTTCCAAATATGGTGAGCTTATCCCTGATTCCCACAGCTACTTGAGTGATATAAGGCATCAAATTATTGGGTTCTCCATTTGGGTCTTCACCTATCAAACCACTTTCATGGGCTCCTATGGGATTGAAATATCTTAATATCGATACATGCCAATCCCGGTCTGAATAACACAGGTCATTCAATATCCTCTCTATCATCATCTTGGTGCTTCCGTAAGGGTTAGTAGTGCTTAATGCCATGTCTTCCGTCAAAGGTGAAGCATTATCTGTCCCATAAACAGTAGCGGAAGAACTGAATACCATTTTCTTAACATTGTATCTGTTCATTGTTTCGCATAAAACCAACGTACCAGCCACATTATTGCGATAGTACTTAATAGGGTTTCCCACCGATTCACCTACCGCTTTTACGCCTGCAAAATGGATAACCGCATCTAACTGATTTTCTTCAAATATCTTCTCAAGTTTTGTTTTGTCCAAAAGATCAACATTATATGACTTAAAACTTTTCCCGGTAATCATCTTAATCCTGTTGATTGTCTCAGGTTTGCTGTTGCTGAAATTATCCAATAAAACGATACCATGTCCCTCATTCAAAAGCTCAACAGCAGTGTGACTTCCAATATAACCGGCTCCTCCTGTTACAAGTATGTTCATAAATTGCATCTCCTTTCATTGATATATTTATCGAAAATCATCATAGAGACTCCGCAAAAAATATTGAGAGCTCGGTACAACTGAATACCGATCCCTCAAAGCAATCTCGTTGATGGAGTGATTACTGTTTATGAAAAATGTCCTTCATGAAAGTCCCTGTTTTATTAGCACTGTCTTTAATTTTATCCACAGTTTTATCAATAGTTGCTTTTCTTGAAGCGGTGACAAAAGCCTTCATAATTGAAACGGAGTTTTGCTGAACAATCACACCGAGCATACCGCATGCTTCTAGAGTAGCTGACCTTTTAATCAGTTTTTTATCCGTCTGAGTCAAGCTTGAAGAATATTTTCTAGCTATTATGCCAACTCTTAATGTCAAAAAAGCATTGGCTGATCCTTGTATGATAGAGTTAACTATAAGATTTGTCACTGCCATCGCTCCTGGGACCAACGTTCCTAACGTCCCCCCAATCAATGAGTTGATGACTGGTTGCAATTGTTCATCCATAAGGGCTAGATCTTCAATTTCTCTTGCCATTAAGACAGTTGCCGCCACATTGGCATATAGGTACAAAATCTCTTTTGTATTGGGTCTTTGATTGTAGATATGACTTATTTGCCATACCATTCTTGATAGATTTGTCAAGACAAAGAAAGCATCCAAAATCCCGTTTTGCGATATGGCTGTTGTCAGGAACACCGTTGAAGAAGATTCCTTTATAATTTTAAACGTCTCCTGATTCAATACTTCGTGTGCAGCCTCTATCTGAGGAACCAACTCTAAGTTCTCATCAAAAGTAAAATTCGCTTCCCTTATATAGTTGTTTTTCATTAGTCTTTTCTTCAATGTATTCAGGTAGTTACTGTAAGCTTCAACATTGGTCTCATCTGGTAATTCCAATGGCTTTCTAAGCTTCAAAAAACCAAATAACGGGACCAGAAATATAATCGCAAAAAACATGGATAGCAGTATGGTCACCAGTTTCCCGAAGGCAGGATGTATGGTTGATGCTGCCATAAAAATCTGGCTGATTTGGTTCACTACTATCAAAAGCAGTAACAACAACAGCCCTATTCCTGTCCAGGCTAAAGTCCTTTTTAATGCCTTATCCATTTTTAACACCTCCCATGCTACTAATTCTCGCTATTATCCTTTGGATAGCTGATGTAAAATCCCTGAAGATAATCAACTCCCAGGTTTTTAAGAAAAGCTAGATCTTCTTCATTTTCAATAAAGTCACCCAAGGTTTTTGTCCCCTGGATTTTACAATAGGCAACAATATTTTTCAATACTTTCTCAGTATTCTCGTCAATCATCGCTCTGCGAACCAATTTTTTATTAAATCTGATGATATCCGGTTCAGTAGCCAGCATAATTAGATTATCGGTGTTTTCCACACCAAAGTTTGCAAGCGCTATCCGTCCATTTATAAGCCTGCTTGATTCCCTTATTTTAGTCATCTCTTGTGGTTCAATATTGATTGGCATCCATATTTCAAACACTATGCTGACATCTTTAAGTGTATCCGCATAGAGACTAGATACAACCTCATCAGCAATTGGATACGGTCCGTGAGTTACCAATAGGCTTTTGTGCTTTATCTTTTCCTTGAAGTCATCAGTAATCTTTATATTGCTCATGCTAACCCTATCCAAGTCTCTGTAGCTGCCTACTTCATAAGCAAAACTGATTAAGTCCATTGTGTCTTTGAAAACTTTTGATCTCGTTCTTAATTGTACACTATATCCCTCTATTCTTCCTTTGTCCGAACCAATAAACGGTTGGAACACGTGATAAAAATCCTTATCTCTAATAATTCTATTTAACTCTTCAATCCTCTCATCATTCTCAAAATGCTTGATATATTCACTTTGCTTGAATAATGTATATCTTCCTTTTCCGCTTTTCTTAGACCGATACATGGCAAAATCCGCGTACTCAATGAGTTGTCCGATATTATCAGTGTCTTTACCATATACAGCCATTCCACAGCTTACTGACACCGGAATCATAATGCCATTGATTTCAATAGGTCCATACAAAACATTAGAATTTATCTTTTCCCATATCTCTTCAATACTATCAAGTTTTACTGTCTCATAGCCATGTATATAAAGGGCGAATTCATCACCTGCTATCCTAATTTTAATAGATTCTTCCAAATCAATGCTGTTCAGTCTTCTACCAAATTCAACTAAAAATTGATCTCCAGCAGAGTGTCCAAACGTGTCATTAACAGACTTAAATCCATCGAGGTCAATGAAGACAAAAATCCCTTGTTTGTTATTATGTCTTTGTATCATCTGTTCAATCGCAGTCCAATATTGATATCTACTGACAAGTCCAGTCAAGGCATCCTTAACCAATCTGCCCTCCAAAGCTGCATTTAATGTGTTCAGTTTAGCGTTGGATTTTTGCAGTAGTCTCTTGGTATTAATCAACTCATTGTTCAATTCATGAAACTCTTGAAGTTGATTCACATTATCACTGTTGGCTCTTCTCGAAAATTTTCTAAATTCCTCTCGCATGAGATTAATATAATCATTATATATTCTGAAACATTCGTCATGTGATCTTACATCCAAAGCAGAGCCGTCCAATATCAAAATGGACACCACTCCGTTAAAATGAATGATAAACACAGCAACTGAAACAATACTGTCACCCAGGATAATCTGGGATGTCGCTGTTGTTGAATCATCCGATAGTCTGCACCCCTGTATATATCTGACCATGTCTTTGCAGACTTGATCAGGAAATAAGCAATCAATTCCGTCTCCAATATTCAGAGGTAAATCCGTCGTATTAGCACTTATTTTTTTTATTTGATTGTTTTCATCCAGCAAGAGAAGTATTTTTACCATAAACCACCTATAGGTTAATTCGAGTCCACTCAAGCAATTCTTCGTAGCTGGTGGCTTCAACATCAATATTCCATTTTTCACGGAGATTGTTTCCCATGTCCAACGCCTTCCCACCAACAGCTATCTTCATGTGATCAAAGCGTTTATCTTTTCTAATCGCATCAATTGTATCCCTACAATTATTCAAATAATTTGGCATTGTCACTGATAGTGTTATCAGATCAGGGTTATACTCTTCCAAGGAACCAATCAGACTCTCCCAAGGCACGGATGCACCCAGATAAATTGTATCCCAACCCTGAATTTCAAACAAGTCTGAAAGCATTCTTATGCCCATCTCATGCAACTCGTTTCCCACACATAATGCAACCATGGTCTTACCATTCTTGGGTGTTGCAAATATTTTTGGATAGAGTTGTGACATGACCCCTTGTGTGACTGCTGTAGCATAATGCTCCTTGTCGACAGCGATTATGTTCTTATACCACAAATTACCAACTTCATGCATAACTGGTCTAAATAGATCAACATAGACTTCTTCAAGGGTAACACCATTTTGAAGTGAAGACAGGATAATCTCACTAGCTTTCTGTCTGTCTCTAGATAGCAATGCTTCCAAATAATTTTTGGCTTCAGACTCAAGCCTTATGCCATCCAAATAGCTTATGTCATGCAACTCAAATTTTTCGATAGCTTTGATAGCGTTGTTGATGTGTTTTTCAGCCTTTTCTACGTAGCCCTCATCCATTACTTCTTCCACTGCTTCTTTCAACAAAAAATAGTGATCAATCATAAAAGTCTTAACTCTCTCAAGACCAAGGTGTTTCAACCTGTAAGCCAGCAATCCCATAAGCCAATTGATATAATCAATTACTATCAATTCAGAATCATGGGCAATCGCTGCTTCCAGATTATCTATATTATAATAGATGTCCTGAAGCATCAGTCTTTTTCTTCGGTCATCCAGATCATTACCTAGATTGGGATCTTTGATGAACTGTTTATCAAAAATCTGTTGGGTCATCTTAACTAATTCTTCATTTGATTTCAATAATAAAAGACTCATAGTTTCTCCTTCTTCTTGACTTTATAATCATTACAATTTAATATTGAATAGAGTGAAATTTTAAGGGGGAATACTTATGTTGCTAACAAAAAAACGTTCTTTATTAATTATGATTATTATAGTAATTATACTTATTATATCTTATTTTTGGTTTTTTAACACGGAAAATATTTCAATCGAAGTCGAAGGAGTCCCAGTTACCAAAGGAGATATCATAAAAACCGTCAATCTGTCAGGCTCAATCAGCCCTTTAGATAGCGAAGTGATAAACCTACCCGCTGGAGTTGTGGTCGAGAAAGTCTATGCAGAAGAAAACAAATTTGTTGAAGCGGGACAGCTGTTAGCTGAGTTGAATTCTGACAATTTGAAAATTAGTATAGAAAAAACCAACCTTCTTATTAATCAACTGGAAGATGATCTCATAACTGCGTCAGGCGATGCCAGCGCAATTGAAAAATCATTGCTTAGAAACGCCCTTCTCCTCGCTAAAGAAGATTTTGATAAGGCATCAAAGGATTTTGAATCTTCTGAAAATGAAATAGAAAAAAGTGAAGCTTTACTATCAGGAGGTGCAATAAGCCAAGCGGAATATGACAAGGTACTATCCCTTTCAGCTGATATTTACAGTTATTATAATACAGCTAAGATTAATTATGACAATGCCAATAAGCGTTATATGGATTACGACAGAACACAGGCCACTCGAGTTAATTCAATCAAGACACAAATTGAATCAGCGAGGCTTGATCTGTCCAGTTTGAAGCTAAAATACGAGGAGAATCTTATAACCTCCTCTATTTCCGGTGTGATAACCTCTTTCCCTGTTAAAGAAGGAAGAAGCATCCTACCAGATAGCAGAATAGAGATTAATAATACTAACAATTTTCAATTTAAATCTATGGTGCCTCAGGAAGATGCAGTTTTAATTGATCTTGGTCAAAAGTCACTCGTCAATATTTCCGGGATATCAACATCATATGAAGGCGCGGTAACTTCGATAGGAACTATCGCAATCATCGATACACTAAGCGGTAGCCGAACACCTAAGGTTGAGGTTGCTGTAACACTGGAAGCAACTGATAATCAAGTGGTTTCAGGGTTTGATGCCGATGCGGTTGTTGAAGTGGTTCGATTGACTGATGAACTAATTATTAAAAGAGAGTCTGTCAAAAAAGATTTAGATGGTAAAGAATTTGTTTTTGTTATAAAAGACAATAAAGCCATTAAAACATATATTACAACAGGCGCTTCAGATAATACTAATATTGCTGTCCTTTCGGGAATAAATGAAAATGATATAATCATCGTCAATCCATCGCTGGATGTACAGGATGGCTCACCATTGAAAGTGGAAATCAGGTGAATGATATGAAAAATCACAAAGATGAGTTTATGATACTTTTTGAAGAATTTAAAAAAGATGAATGTGTACGATTTGCAATAAATGGTTTGAACAACAATGATTTTTCCATACCCGAATTATATGAGCAAATCTTAGGCCCAGCACTCTATGCTGTAGATGAATGCATCGATGATGATAACGACTGCATATGGCGTGAGCACGTCAAAACTGCTATTGTTAGGACCATTATCGAGTCAATCTATCCCTATGTGATCGAAGCAAAAAGAAACATCACACCATTGAATCAAAAAGTTGTATTGGTCTGTCCGGAGAAGGAATACCACGAAATCGGTTTGCGAATGATGTCGGATTTTTTTGATTTGAACGGCTATGAATCTATTTTCATTGGTAGCAACACACCTCGAGACCAAGTCTGTGTGGCTATATCACAAAACAATCCAAAGTATGTCGCTATAGGCGTAACTGATTTCTATTTGATGTTTGAGGCCAAGAAACTCATCTCAAGGATAAGAACAAAACACGAAGACAAAATTAAAATTATTCTAGGTGGCACTGCTTTTCTCAATAATCCATCAGCAGTCTCTGAGATCGGTGGCGACCTCTATTTGATATCTTATAATGATATTAAAAACCTGGCCAAGGAGGATTCGATTCATGAGACTGGCATTTAGCATAGCTCTTCGTTTTCTGAAATCCGGAAAAGGTCAGACTATTCTGATTGTCCTTGGAATATCAGTTGGCGTAGCGGTTCAATTGTTTATAGGATCACTTATTCAGGGTCTTCAGATTAATCTTGTCAATACAACAATTGGAAATGCACCACAGATTACTATCACACCGACCAACAGTGAGAAAACAATTAAGGAATGGGAACGTGCTTTGTATGAGGCTCAAATAAGCAGCAATGATATCATTAATATTGCAGTAGCAGCTGATGGACCCGCGAGCATCGACTATGAGAGTGATATTGATCCTGTTCTCATTAGAGGATTTAAATTAGAAGACGGCAATAAAATTTACGGCTTTGAAGAAGGCCTGTATGCCGGTCAGCTACCTTCAAGAAAGGATGAAGCGATAATAGGCAAAGAACTTGCAGATAAAACCGGCACAAATATCAATGATAGAATTCTAATTGTATCTCCTTTTGGTGGAACAATTCGTTTGACTGTAACAGGACTATATGATCTTAAAGTATCATCTATTAACGAAACATGGGTTATCACAAATCTGGAAACCGCGCAGGACATTCTTGGTATAGGCAATCAAGTCACGGGTGTTGAAATGCAAGTCAATGAGGTTTTTGAAGCCGATATCGTCGCTAAGTCTTTGGCATATACATTATCTCTTTCAGATATTAGGGTCGATAACTGGAAAGACCAGAATCAACAACTACTGAGCGGTTTAAACGGTCAGAGCGTTTCGAGTATCATGATACAAGTTTTTGTGTTAGTTGCTGTCTTATTAGGCATTTCAAGTGTATTGGCCATTTCAGTCGTACAGCGATCAAAGCAGCTCGGTATTCTCAAGGCTATGGGTATCAAAGACAGGGATGCTAGTCTAATCTTTGTCTTTCAAGGTTTGATGCTTGGAATTCTTGGTGCAATATTAGGTATAGCACTAGGATTCGGTTTGCTGATTTCGTTTACCACCTTTGCCGTAAATCCCGATGGTACGCCAGTCGTACCTATATACATCAACAATGGTTTTGTTGCTTTATCCGGCATGTTTGCTATCATTTCAGCCATGACAGCGTCACTGATACCTGCTAGATTATCCTCAAAGCTGAATCCAATCGAGGTGATAAAGAATGGCTGATATAATAAGATTAAAAAACATCAATAAAATATACGGCGAAAAAATAAAAACTCAAGTGTTGTTTGATATCAACCTGAATTTTGAGGAGGGTAGCTTCAATTCTATAATTGGTGAATCAGGTAGCGGAAAAAGCACAATGCTTAACATTATCGGCACCCTCGACAAACCAACAAGCGGTGAGGTTTATATTTCGGGTGATAGAACCGATACCCTCAACAAGCAGTCTCTGGCTGAGTTAAGAAACCAAACGATGGGTTTTATCTTTCAGTTTCATTATCTTTTACCAGAATTCACTGCTAAGGAAAACATACTAATGCCCTATAAAATACATAATTACAACGTCCCTAAGGATGTGGATGAATGGGCTGATGAGTTGCTGCAGCTTGCAGGTTTGACAAAAGTATCAAAAAATCTGGCAAATGATATGTCTGGTGGTCAGCAGCAAAGAACAGCCATCGCCAGGGCATTGATCAACAGACCTAAAATCATTCTTGCTGATGAGCCAACGGGGAATTTAGATTCGGATACAACCGAAAATGTATATAAGATTCTAAGAGACATCAATGAAATGTATAAAACCACCTTTGTTATAATCACACATGACCAGAGAATAGCAGAAAAAACCGACCGAATCATTGAAGTGAAGGACGGTAGAGTACACCTAGATTTGAAGAGATGATGAATATGACAAAAAAACCGCTGAGATGGCGGTTTTCTTTATCATAACAATTCTATACTATTGAATGAGTTTCCAAATATCATTGGCATACTCAACCGGGTCTCCAATAGATAAGCCTTCTATCAAAAGCGCTTGATTATAAAGAATATTTGTCAGTAATGTCAGTTTGTCCTTGTCATGATCAAATGCATCCTTGAGTGATTTATATAATGGATGATTAACGTTTATTTCAAGAACCTTGTCTGCTTTGATATCCTGGCCATTAGGCATAGACTTCAGTATTTTTTCCATCTCTATGGAAACTTCACCCTCATTACTTAAGCAAACCGGATGATTTTTTAGTCTTTTTGAAACCCTTACTTCTTTTATCTTATCCCCTAATACATCTTTCATGTAATTGAAGATTTCCTCATTCTCTACATTCTCATCTTTTTGTTCTTCTTGTTCAGCATCGCTTTCAATTCCAAGATCTTTATCTGAAACGGATTTAAAGGTTTTATCACGATAACTGGAAAGAAGTTTAATGGCGAACTCATCGATGTCATCGGTAAAATAAAGAATCTCATAGCCCTTTTCACTGACCATTTCGGTCTGTGGTAGTTTTTCAATCCTCTGATATGACTCTCCTGCTCCATAATATATGTACTTCTGGTCTTCAGGCATTCTGTCTATGTATTCATCAAGAGTGACCATTGTTTTCAAGGTTGAGGAGTAAAACATCAGCAAATCCTGCAACAATTCCTTTTCCATACCATAGTTGTCATATATCCCGAACTTTAGCTGTCTCCCAAAGGATTTATAGAATTTTTCATAATTATCTCTCTCATGCTTCAACATATTATGTAATTCGCTTTTAATCTTAGCTTTTAAGTTCTTTGCGATAAACTTCAGTTGTCTATCCTGTTGAAGTATTTCTCTGGAAATATTCAGTGACAGGTCCTCTGAATCTACCATACCCTTAACAAAACTGAAATAATCTGGTAGAAGGTCCTTGCATTTATTCATGATCAATATACCATTTGAATATAATTCGAGACCTTTCTCATACTCTTTCGTATAGTAGTCAAATGGAATATTCTCTGGTATGTATAGGATAGCATTGTATCTGATAACCCCGTCTACACTTACATGCAGATGCTTCAAAGGTTTATCAAACCCATAATGCTTCTCTGAGTAAAAATTGTGGTAATCTTCATCTGTTAGTTCATTCTTGTTTTTTCTCCAGATTGGTACCATGCTGTTGATAGTTTTCTCAACAAAAACATCCTCATATTCATCTTCTGTTCCATCTTTTAATTTTGTTTCCTTGACATCCATCTTAATTGGATATCTTACAAAATCCGAATACTTCTTTATGATGCTTTTGAGTCTGTATTGCTCGAGATAATCATCGAATTGATCGTCTTCTGTGTTCTCTTTAATCTTAAGAATGATTTCTGTTCCTACTTCATCTTTCTCACACTCTTCAATTGTATAGCCCGTGGTTCCTGAAGATTCCCACTTGTGAGCCATGTCGCTACCCAAAGCCTTGGATATGACAGTAACCTTGTCAGCAACCATAAAAGCAGAATAGAAACCAACGCCAAACTGACCGATAATCTCATAACCATCTGTTATATTGTTGTCTTTCTTGAAGTTTAAGGATCCACTATTGGCTATAACGCCTAAATTGCTCTCTAACTCTTCTCTGGTCATTCCTATTCCGGTATCATATACTTTAAGAATTCTGTTTTCCTTATCTACTTCAATCTTTATAAAATAATTGTTCTTATCAAAAACCATTGACTCATCAGTCAACGCCTTATAATAAATTTTATCAATCGCATCACTGGAATTTGAGATTAATTCCCTTAAAAAAATTTCTCTATGTGTATATATTGAATTAATCATGAGGTCCAGCAATCTTTTTGACTCTGCTTTAAATTGTTTTTTTGCCATTTCAATGTCTCCCTTCTTAAACGATAAAAAATTATTAGCACTCTAATGTATAGAGTGCTAATAATTTTATACCACATTGCTTACTCAATGTCAATCTTGATTGTCCTTTCTTCTTTATCTTTCTTTGGAACCTTAATGTTCAAAATACCATTATCCAACTTGGCTTTGATGCCATCTGATTTAGCATCTTGAAGATACAAAACCCGTTCCATGGAGGAAGTTCTTATTTCCTTATGAATATAATTCTTCTGTTCTTCCTCGTGTTTCTCGCTTCTTTGTACAGCTATACAAAGCCTGCCCTCATCAAGTCTAACATTGATTTCCTCTTTCATGACGCCAGGCAATTCAGCATCTACAGAATACTCATTTTCACTTTCCTGTACATCTACCTTGAAAGTGCCATAGGAAGCATTCTTTCCGGTAAGCCAGGAGTCATTAAAAAAGTCATCAAGCACATCATAGAAGTTTTCAAAACCTCTTGGTCTTAAATTGTTTCTTTTGTTGAAAGGTACTAATCCAGCCATGTTCAACAACTCCTTTCTGATTTTATTAGCACTCTCTTACTTCGAGTGCTAACTTTTATATATCACTTTTTGTTTTTTTTGTCAATACTTTTTAGCAAAAAAAACTTCGGTTTCTTTATATAATTGTTAGATTTTTATGTTACAATAAGTCATATATCAACAGGGTTCTTGGAGTTCAGGTGGCTTTTCCCACTTATAGAAGTGGGAGTCTTAGCACTGTTAGTCATCGGATAATACTGACCATTGGAGTGCGAAATGACTGAAAGGAAAATTTTACATGTCGATTTGGATGCATTTTATGCATCGGTTGAACAATTGGACAATCCATCCTTTAAAGGTAAACCTATTATTGTCGGAGGATCATCTAAACGAGGAGTTGTGGCTACCTGTAGCTATGAAGCAAGAAAATTTGGAGTTCATAGTGCAATGAGTGGTTTTATGGCAAAAAAGCTTTGCCCAAATGGCATATTCGTCAAGCCCAGAATGGACAGATATCTCCAGATATCTAAAGAAGTCTTCAAAATTTTATATGAGGTGACTGAATATATAGAGCGTATTTCTATTGACGAAGCCTATCTAGATGTAACCCATTCTGATCGCTCACCCTATAAAATAGCTTGCTGGATAAAGGCAACTGTCAAGAAAAGAGTTGGTATCACAATTTCAGTAGGAATATCCTATAACAAATTTTTAGCCAAGCTCGCTTCAGACTGGAATAAACCAGACGGTATTTTCGAAATCCGTCCACGCGATGTCCCTAACATTTTAAGACCTCTTAACATCATTAAAGTCCACGGACTTGGGAAAAAAACAGCTACAAGGCTTAATAATATTGGTATATTCACTATAAATGACTTACTGCAATGCGATCGTCAGACTCTATCATGCTTTTTAGGTGAACTGAGATCTTATGAAATATACGATAGAATAAGAGGGATCGACAACAGATCTTTAAAAACAAAAGTATCTCGAAAATCTTATGGAAGAGAAACTACCTTTAATGAGGATATCCGAAGTAAACCAGTCATAAAAGAAGTTTTATTGCAATATCTCTTTGAACTTGCTTTTAAACTAGTAAAAGCCAACAAATCCGCAAAAACTGTAACCATAAAAATCAAATTTGAAGACTTCAGTCAAATCACGAGAAGTCACAGTCTTCTGTCCTATACCAATAATCTTCAAACGTTTGAGGAAGCGATGACTCACTTGGTGGACAACTTAACAATAGACCAAAAAATAAGACTAGTGGGTATATCACTGTCAAATATCGTTGATCACAAGAATTATCAGTTATCAATGTTTGACTGATATGGTATAATTAATTAAATAGAATCGAGAGGAGGATTAATTGATGAACCATTTAACTAAACAAAACGTTCATAAACTAATAGACAAAACTCTCACACCTTGCATTTCAATTTATCTGCCCACTGAAAAGGCAGGAAAGGATGTAATGAAGGGTAAAATCCTTTTAAAGAACTTGTTGAGGGATGCTGAAAACTTCCATATAGAACAAGGTAAGCAGGAAATAGACATGAAAAGCATCCTGAAACCCGCTTATGAATTAGCTGAGGATACTCTTTTTTGGCAAAATTGTGACGATGGTCTTGCTTTGTTTATTTCTCAAGATACATTTGAATATTACAAGATGCCGATAAAATTCCAAGATAAGGTAACTGTTGCAGATAATTTCCAAATAATTCCATTATTATCTGTGCTAACCAATAATAAAGATTTCTATATCCTATCTCTAAGTCAAAAGAAAATTCGTCTTTTCCAGGGCAATAGCTTTGATATCGAAGAAATAGACTTGAAAGATTTACCCACCAACCTGGAAGACGCACTTATGATTGATGACCCAGACAGACAGCTTCAGTCTCACGCAGGAAGTTCAAATTCCTCTCAATCAATCTTTCATGGGCATGGTGGTGGCTCGGAGGATAATAAAAATAATGTTGTTCGCTTCATGCAGAAAATCAGCGATGACATCCAAAACTATATGCCTTACAAAGATATTCCATTAATAACAGCTGGCGTAGAATATATAAATTCCATTTACAGAGAAACTAATAAATATCCTAATTTGTTGAAAGATACAATAGAAGGTAGCCCTGACAACATGAAACCTAAAGAACTTAGGGATAAAGCTCAAGAGATTGTAGACAATTACTACAAAAAAACGATACAGGGCATAACTGATAAATTTAATGATATTAAAGATAAAGGCAATGGCTCGGAGATCGTCTCCGATATCATTGCAGCTTCATATCACGGTCGAATTAGCGACCTGGTGCTATCGTCCGATGTAGAATCTTGGGGCTTGTTTGACAGCAATACACAAATAACAAACTTCATGGACAAGCATCTACCTGAGAGCCAAGATATGTTAAACATTGCTGCCATCAATACCTTGAAAAGCAGTGGAAATGTGTATGTACTCCATAAAGACGATCTACCAGATAATCATTCGCAATTTGCGCTCTTCAGATACTAAAAAAGTTCAAAGTGCTTCTGAAACTCTTTCAGAAGCACTTTTTTTATGTAAATCCGGGAACAATCCTCTCTTTCTTCCGTCGGAAGAAAGAGGAGGTGTATATTTTGAAAATAAAAATTTTACTGTTGCTATTTGTTTTGTCTCTTGTTTTGACTGGATGTGTCATAACTTCAGAAAAACCGACTGATTCGAAAGCCACAGAAAAAACCGAAGAGACATCCCAGGAAGAAACGACTGTACCAAGTGAAGATCATACTGAAACAGAAGGTGGAAATGACGATGACATCGTCACTATTATGCCTGTTGATAATTATCACACTGCCAAGGGTATATACACAGGTAGGGTTGATACAAGTGCAATTGAGTTAAAAACATCTGACGATTACATGACTTTAACATTGTTCATGGATGATGAAGCCAGAATGCTTGGGGAAATTCTGTCGGAAACTGCGGTATATGTAGAGTATGAGACAAACAACATCGGTCAAAACATTGTTGTGAATATCGAACTCGCACCCGAACCTGAAACAAAGGAAATATCAGGCAATCAAACTTCAGGTGTGTTCATAGAGTATATAGGAGAAGACCGATGTCATATCAAGGTTGACGACAAGACCAAACTGTTTTGGATTGCATTGGAGCTTAGAACCCAAGAACTTGATGAATTATCAAAAGATAGTTTAATTGATTTCACCTACTATATCGATGAATATGGAAGGGCTGTCATAATCGGATACAATAATTTAGTTTCACAACAATAGAGTAGGGGATTATTTCGTCCCCTACTCTATTGTTGTGCGTTAAGTATATATTTGTTATTTCTCGACTATTTGAATCGCTTCAATTATGCTTTCAATGGTACTGTCATCATCAATGACGATTCCATTCGTTGCATCTTTGTTCTCGAGATTAGCGCAAGCTCGTTTGCAGCCACACACCACTATATTAACATCACTTGGGTTTCCCATGTATAGACTATAATTATGATGTGGTGCATTTCTTTTCAACTGTGACACAAACTCCAACCGATCGTATCGAGGATTGCATCCACCGCAATATTTAATACCTATATCCAAATCAAACACCTTTATTTCCTTAATATTTTCCGTGCCATCTCAAGCAAATCTTCACTGACTTCATTTATGATGCGCACCTCTTTGACCCAGGAGAAGTTTTTCTTCAACTCATCCTCTATAAAATCTTTGGTTGTCAAATCCGCACTGGGGCATCCGCTGCAAGCACCCGTGAGTTTAACTCTAACAATGCCATCTACCACGTCTATAACTTGTACATCTCCATCATGAGACTGGAGTCTTGGTCTTATTTTTTCATTTAAGATTTTCTCTAACTCTTTCATTTCTATTCACTTATCCTTTATTTACCGATTTTTGCAACAAATATATTATACCAATTTTGCGTCCTTATGTCTCTATAAAAACAAAAAAAGTGAGTGAAATGCAAATACACATCACTCACTTCTCTATTCTCTATGTTAAAAAGGTCCGTATCCTATCAGATGGGAAATGAAGACAAAGATAGCACCGAAAGCGTATTGCATGAGAATCAGCGGCAAAATCCATTTAGCCCACTTGTCCCATGGAATCTTGGCCAAAGCCAAACCTGCCATGAAGTAACCTGAGGTTGGTGTGAAAATATTGGATATACCGTCTCCAAACTGATAAGCCAATACAGCTGTTTGTCTAGTAACGCCTACCAAATCAGACAAAGGTGCTAGAATTGGCATCGTTACAGCAGCCTGTCCACTGCCTGAAGGCACAATGAAGTTCATGAAGCATTGAAATACGTACATACCCACAGCTGAAACTGATGATGGCAATGTTGATAGGACATTAGATGATGCGAACAGAATAGTATCCAATATGTTTCCGCCTTCCAGCACGACCAAAATAGCTCTGGCAAAACCAACAACCAAAGCGCCACCAGCAATATTGGACATCCCTTCAATCAGTTCTTCTGCAAAACGATTAGGTCCCAGACCTCCAACAAAAGCTACAAGAATAGCCATCCCCAAGAATAATGCGGCAATTTCCTGAATATACCATCCAAATTGAATCGCTCCAAAGACTAACAACACAACCGATAACATAACGATAATCAAAACAGCTTTTCTTTGACCGGTAAACTCTTTCAGTTCACTCAAGTCTAAAACATCATCGCGTTTTTTGTCAGCTTCATACATAAGACTTAATTCGGGGTTCTTTTTAATCTTTCCGGCATATCTATATAAGAACACCACAACAAGAGTTGTCATAACTAAATAGCCAATAATTCGATAACCCATTCCTGAAAATAAAGGAAGTTCAGCAATTCCTTGAGCAACTCCTACAGTAAATGGATTCATAAATGCACCTGCGAATCCTGCACCTGCTCCTGCTAGGACCATCCCAATCCCTGTTAAAGAGTCAAATCCTAATGCTATTGCCAATGTGACCATTATAGGGATAAATGGCAGTGTTTCTTCAGCCATTCCATAAGTTGCACCTAAGATAGAAAATGCAAACACGATAACAGGTATGATTGCTCTTTCTTTTCCTTGCATTTTTTTAGCTATCGCACCGATTGCAGCCTCTACTGCCCCTGTTGCATGAACGACAGCGAAGGATCCTCCAACAATGAAGATGAAGAAAATGATAGATGCCGTTTCCACCAAACCGTCAGGTACTGATTTAAGATAGTCCATCAGCCCAATCGGCGTGTTCTCAATCCACTCAAACGAATCCGGATCAACTACTTCTCTTCCGCTCGCCGCTTCCATCGTTCCATACTCTCCTGCTGGTATAATGTATGTCAATACGGCACAAATTGCTACAATAGTTAAAAGTATGACATAGACATGTGGAATTTTTCGTTTTGATTTTGTTTCTTTGTTGATAGACATTTTATCCTCCAATTTCTATTTTATTTTGTTCTGTTTTCATCCTCCTTTCTCGGATTTCATTGTTATAGGACCATCAGTCCTTCTAAAACGAATGATTACCGCAAAATTTCATTGCAGTTAAAGTATAGGTTTTTACCGCTAGTATCAGTTGTTTTTTATCAATGAACTCATCTTTGGAATGTGCGGTCTCCAAGTCCCCTGGTCCACAAACTAATGTAGGTATTTTGGCGTAATGACATAGAAGTCCCCCATCGGACCATGCTGTAAAATAGGTTATTTCAGGTATTTGTTCAACTATTTCTTGGGATGATTTTAACAATGCTTGAACAAGTTCATGATCCCTATCTATCTCCATAGCCTCATGTACATAGCCTTCTTTCATCACGCTGACATCCAAAACTTTCATACTGCACTTGAACTCAGGATCATTTTTTTCAAGCTCCGACAGAGCATCCTCATACTCTTGGATTATGTCCTCATACTTTTCACCCGGAATCCATCTTCTGTCAATTCTTATTTTGCAGTTTCCAGCTACAGTGCTTGGTTGTGTTCCCCCATTGATTGTTCCAAAGTTCATGGTTGATGTACCCGTTATAGCGTGCTTTCTATTATCCAATAATGGTACTACCTTGTTCTCCATCATCTGAATAAAGTCTGATGCCTTAACAATGGCATTGATTCCTTCTTTTTGTTTTCCACCATGTACAGCTTTCCCTTCGAAGTCAAACTCAAACCATTCCAAACCTCGATGAGCTATGCAGATGTCAAGATTAGTAGGCTCACCAACTATCGCGCCGTCAGCTTCTATTCCCCTTTCAATCAAGTCAATGGTTCCTAAACTTTTTTCTTCTTCATCTATGACCCCTGCAAACATGAGATCACCATCCAGTTCGATTCCAGCTCTTTTAATTGCCACCATCGCCATTATCATACATGCTAAAGGTCCCTTCATATCATTGGATCCTCTCCCTATCAGGTGGTCCCCTTCCTGTTTAAGTTCAAATGCATCTGGCATATCATAAGGCGGCACCGTATCAGTATGTCCAGTCAGTAGAAGATTTTTCCCAGTTCCCTTACCTCTGATGATGGCAGTCACATTTTTTCTGCCTTCCTGGACATGAAACAGTTCAGATTCGATTCCCTCCTTGGAGAAAAACTCATGTATGTATTCTGCAACAGCTGTTTCCTGATTTTCTATTCCAGGATAGCTTGGTCGTCTGATTAATTCTCTCATCAACTCAACTATTTCTTCTTCATTAACCCATTTTTTTATCTTATCTAGTATTAATCGATCCATTTTCCCTCCATTGTTCGATATTTGAACATTACGTTCTTTATTAGAACTTAATTTATTTTATCACGCATTAAACTGATTTGTAAAGTCTATCACACAATAAAAAATAGCCATAGAGAAAACGGCTATCTTATATGTATGGTTTAGACCATATATTTGATTATCTCATTTTTGTACTTAAGTAAAATCGCAAGCAACTCATCTATTTTTTTGTTGTACTTTCCTTTTTTTATAAATGAAATTGCCACGCATGTCTTGATTTCACCACTGGAATTTGGTATCGGTATGCCCACGCCAACAGCATATGGATAAGTCTCTTCGTCACTGATGACATATCCATTTTGTCTGATTTTTTCATATTCATTCAGTATATCTTCAGGTTTGGTCAGGGTGTTTTTTGCAAACTTTTCAAATGTCTGCTCCATAAGCATATCATTAACGCGTATCTGATTGTGATAAGCCATCAGACATTTGCCATAACAACCTCGATTCATCGGATATAGTAAGCCCGCACGATAATTCATTTTCAGTGGTTGGTCGATTTCAATTTCGTATAGTGATATGACTCGATCTCCTTCTCTCACAGCTAACCCTACCGACTCCTTTGATAATGCGCCAATTTCTTTCAGAACAGGATAAACCTTATCACTAAACTCAAAACTATTTAGGTAAACCGCTCCCATCTGATAAGCCATGGGACCAAGTTTATATACTTTGTTTTGCTGGGTCTTAATCACCAAACCTTGCTCCTCAAAAGTATTGAGAATGCGATACAAGGTGGTCCTGTTGATATTGGTTAGCTTAACAAGATCAGATAATCTGTACTCAAAAGGGACCTTACATAATTGTTTCAATATGATTATTGATTTTTCTACACTTAATGAGGTTTCAACTTGATGAATAGTCATTCAATTTCTCCTTTGTCTATTGCTTTTAAGTATATCATAATATTATTAATTTACAAAACACCTATAACCCTCCACCAATTTAGATAAACAGCGAAAATACTAAAACCCACAATCCCGGTAAGCAATGGCGCAAAACGCAGCATTGTTTCTGCTGTAAAATGCCTATTCCCATTACCTATCATCAAAATAACATTATGAAAAGGCAATACAAAATGGGAGCAAATCATTACATACATGATAAATATCAGTATTTCTATACTAGCTAGTCCTGAAGCGATGATCAGCAGCCCTGGAACTACAACAGACATAGTTGTTACAGCACTCCCCAAAATCATATGAAGTGAGGCAGCAGTAATCATAATAATCATAATATAGTTAAAGGAGAAGTCTTCAGGAAACAATGGTATGAATTTAAGAAAAACCACATCCGAAACACCACTTCCTTTTAAGACGCCTCCAATTGAAAAAGCTGCTGTCAAGAAAATAAGAAGATGAATGTTGATTGACTTCAAATCCTTGAACTTAAGCAACCCAATTGCAAACATAGCTAAAGATCCAAGTACAACAATAACTGTTCCTTTTATGCCATGAACACTTTCTGAGGCCCATAACAACACAGTCAAACCAATGATAAAAAGATACTTTCTCTCTTTGTTGCTTAATACACTCCTACCAAACGCATTTTCTGGATAATTCACTCCAAAACCTTTGAGAGCACTTCTAAATCTAACATTAAACCCAATAGCTAAAATAACATACATCACCAATGAAGGAACCATCATATATTGTATCCATGTCAGGTCTGTTATCGGGTGATTGGCGATTGTTATCAATGCATTGTTTAATATGATATCTCCTCTAATCATTATCATATTGATGAAGGCAGACGAAGCATAAATCCAAAAGACCATTATTTCCCTTATCTCACCATCAAGACTAATCTTATCAAAATATGTTATAAATATCATTGCAATAATGATTACCCTGGAAAATGGTTGAGGAATAATGAAAATCATCATAATCTGTATAACAAATAGACTGATGAAAAACTTAAAAAGCGAGTTTGAATATCTAAATAAAATTGGTTGAATAAGCTTATCTGCCAACTTACTATTGGCTATCCCTTGAGAAAAAATAAATGAAAAGACTATCATCACGAAGTTTTCTGAAAGAGGAAAAGAAAAAATTTGTTTTACAGGAGTTCTCCCAAATAGTACAAAAACAGTCAGTAAAAAAAGCGACGCATAAGTTTTATCAATAACATTCGTGGTCCAAAATACGATGGTAAGTAATAAAGATGCTAATATAACACTTTGGTAAACAGACATATCAAGAGGCCTTATGATGATAATAAGTCCTGCAATAATGATACTGGCAATTGTTTTTTTCAAATCATGCTCCTTCTGCGACATTCTGTCAATTTTTTACTTATTTATTATAGGTGCGATCATCCTTTAAGCATTTTATAGTATAAATAAAAGTCCGTCAATGCCAATCAGACAGTATCTATTTTGTTTGAGAATACAATAATTTTGATGTATAATAAGGTTATTCAAATTACTAAATATTGATAAAGGAGACTACAAATATGTTTAAAATAACTGAAAATGTATCATGGGTTGGTAAAATAGATTGGGAGTTGAGAAAATTCCACGGAGAAGAGTATACTGCCAATAGGGGCTCCTCATATAATTCCTATCTGATTAGGGATAAAAAGACTGTTTTGATTGATACGGTATGGTTACCTTTTTCAAAAGAGTTCGTCTCAGATCTAAAAAAAGATATTGATTTGAAAACCATTGATTATATAGTGATTAATCATGGAGAAGTGGATCACAGTGGTGCCCTGGTGGACTTGATGATGGAAATACCTGACACGCCGATATACTGTTCAAAAAAAGGTGTTGAGTCATTGAAAGGCCATTACCACACTGACTGGAACGTTAATATCGTCAAGACAGGTGATACATTAGATATAGGAGAGGGAACTCTCACATTTATAGAAGCACCTATGCTCCATTGGCCTGATACCATGTTCACCTATTATTCGAAGGATGCTATTCTTTTTAGCAACGATGGTTTTGGCCAGCATTACGCCAGTGAGGCCATGTATAACGACAAGGTAGACCAGTCTGAACTTTATCAAGAGGCTTTAAAATACTATGCCAATATACTAACACCATTCAGTGCTCAGGTAACTAGAAAAATTAAGGAAATTCTAGGTTTCAATCTCCCTCTGAAAATGATATGCCCTTCCCATGGTGTCATCTGGAGAGACAATCCTGTCCAGATTGTTGAGCAGTATCTAAAATGGGCAGATAGTTATCAGGAAAACCAAGTAACAATCATATATGATACTATGTGGGACGGCACCGGCAAGATGGCTCAGGCTATTGCCAAAGGTATAAAATCTGTCAATGATGATGTGATGATTAAGCAATATAATGTTGGTCGATCTGACATGAATGATGTCATATCAGAAGTATTCAAGTCAAAATTTGTTTTGGCCGGTTCCCCAACCATCAATAAAGGCATACTTTCTGGAATGGCTGGCATTCTTGAGGTCATCAAAGGCCTTCAATTCAAAAATAAAAAAGCTGCGGCATTTGGTACCTATGGGTGGAGCGGTGAATCACCTGGTCTTATCAAGGAAGAATTGGAGAAATGCGGTTTCGAGGTATTAGATGAGACAATCAAATCACTTTGGAATCCCAATGAAGAAGTCATCAAATCTTGTATGGATTTAGGGAAAAAAGTAGGAGAAATATGTCGATAGCATCATAACATGCTAGCAAAAGGAGAATTCAAATCGAATTCTCCTTATTTTATCGAAACATATCCTGCAATGATTTCTCATAGGGTGGATATGCAATTCCTTTTTCAGTGATGATAGCAGTAATATATTTCGCATCAGTCACATCGAATGCTGGATTATATGTTTTGATGCCCTTAGGTGCCATGGGCTTCATATACCAAGACTCGTAAATTTCTTCACCTTTTCTAAGTTCTATTTCTATACCTTCACCGGTCTTAGTCTCCATGTCTATAGTTGATAATGGTGCGTGGACATAAAAGGGGATTCCATATTCTTTTGCCAGTATTGCTACACCTGAAGTTCCAATTTTATTGGCTGCATCCCCATTAGCAGCAACCCGATCACAACCCACTAATACAGCATCTATCCATCCATTTTTCATTACAATTGAAGCCATATTATCACATATGAGTGTAACATCCACTCCTGCTTCATTCAACTCCCAGGTTGTGAGTCTTGCCCCTTGCAATAATGGTCTAGTCTCATCAGCAAACACTCTAAAGTCATATCCTCTTTCCTTGCCTAGATAGATTGGTGCTAATGCAGTACCATATTTTGATGTCGCGATTGTTCCTGCATTACAATGCGTCAATAATCCCATTCCAGATTTTAACAAGCTCAGTGCGTTTTCACCTATCATTCGACATACTTCCTCATCTTCTCGTCTAATGGTTTCTGCTTCCTCTCTCAAAGCCAGCTTGATTTCAGATACAGGCTTATCTTTATTTTTGATTAGGCAATTCTCCATCCTGTCTAGTGCCCAAAAGAGATTGACTGCTGTTGGTCTTGAAGAAGCAAGATATGCCTTAACCGATTGAAACTCTTCTGAAAAAGTATCGAAATCAGTAGAAAGGCTTTGGTTCATCACCACATAAATACCATAAGCAGCTGCTATACCAATAGCTGGCGCACCTCTAACTTCAAGTTTATTGATGGCTTTCCATATCGATTCTTTTGTTGTATGGGTTTTGTAAACCGTTTCATTTGGTAGCGCTGTTTGATCTAGTATAATGACAGCTCCCTTTTCATCGTCCAACCTTGATGCCATTATCTTCAATATTTCTTTATTCATAGCTTCCTCCCTTCTTCCTCAATTTTGATTAGCTTTGATATTTCAATATTGGTCAATGGATTGAAATGTCTAATTGTGTATTTTGCATACATTGATATTTTAGCATAATGCTCTAGTGATTCCATTCTGTAATATGCTTCATAAATACTGTCACCCCATGTCAAAACACCGTGGTTGGCCATCAGTACAGCCTTGCTTTTTTTAACATATGGTGCTATCGCTTCGGGCACTTCGTCTGTTCCCGGTGTCGCATATGGAGCAACGTGGACTGTTCCAAGCATCACCACTGCTTCAGGCAATAGATTAGGCTGAAGTTCTATTCCTGCCACAGCAAAGGCTGTAGCAACAGGAGGATGTGCATGCACCACACCACTAATCTGCTGATTCTCCTTGTAAACCCTCAGATGCATTTTGATTTCAGAGGATGGCTTTAAAGTACCTTCTACAACTTCCCCATTCATCCTTATTTTTACTAACATTTCCTCAGTCATGAACCCTTTTGACAGGCCTGTTGGTGTACAGATAATCTCGTCTTCACCTGTTCTTACTGATATATTACCGTCATTGGCCGCTACAAAGCTTTTTGAGTATAGTCTTTTGCCGATTTCACAGATAGCCTTTCTTGCATCTTGTTCAGTCATATAGTTTAAAACTCCTGACACTTGGTTTCCTCCTCTAAAGTTTATCCTATTAGCTATATTAGTAGTATTTCATTGATAAAGTTGCTTGTCAATAAAAAATCTTTATATAATATAATCAAATCAATAGCCATTGTGGTATAATCAAATCAAAATAATATGAGGAAACCAGCTATGCTTATGAAGAGAGTAACTGATTTTTCCGAATGGATGAATCGACAATACAAAACTATATATCTAGTGATTTCATTTATAATATTTGCATTGTTTATGATAGCTGTGTTGCCTAATGTCTCAGAGACGACAAAAGAGATTACAGGTACAAATATCTCACCGGACACGTCATTTTTCTATACATCACAGAAACTATATGAGATTGCTGAATCCTATGGTGAAGTGGGAAGAGCTTATTACATTAGAAGTCGATTCACTTTTGACATCATATGGCCAATTGTATATTTGTTCTTTCTTGTAACAATGATAACTTTCTTGTTTAAGGGCTCTCTCCATCTGATTCCTTTCATTGGTGTTTTGTTTGATTATCTGGAGAACCTTGGAGCTTCTTATGTCATGTTCCGTTATCCTTTAGATACCGGATTCATAGCAACGATAACACCAATGTTTACATTGCTTAAATGGATTTTTATTTATATCAGCTTTGGACTCATACTTGCAGGTCTTGTTAGATTAATCTATCGCAAACTCCTCTTGAGATTTAATAAAAAATAAGCAAGGCTGAGTCTCTGACTCAGCCTTGCTTTATTGTACATCAATATCTAATAACCCACTTTAGCCTTTCCCTTCAAGCTCAATATCTCTCTTGCTTCATCTGCTGTCGCTACTTCTCCACCGACCGCTTCAATGATCTGTCTAATCTGAGTGACTTGCTCGCCACTGTTTTTGGCAAGTACCCTCGGCTTTAGATAGACGTTATCTTCCAAACCGACTCTCACATGCCCACCCATGGATAATGCAGCACTGGTCATGTAGAATTGGTTTTTACCTGCTGCAGCAACAGACCACTCGAACATATCTCCCAATTGCTGCTTGGCTTTTTTCACCATGAAGGTAAGATTGTCTGTTTCTGCTGGTATACCTCCCAGGATGCCCATGACAAATTGAAGGTATATCGGTTTGGTCAGCAAACCAACTTCCTTGAAATAAGCAAGATTGTTGATCATGCCTATATCGTATACCTCAAACTCAGGGATGGTGCCATTGGCATACATAGTCTCAACGTAGGTTTTGATGCCTTTGAAAGTATTGGAGAAAATTAGGTCTTCAGTAGATTCAAGATAAGGAATTTCCCAATCGTATTTTGGCTTGAGCCTTTTAGCTGCCGGTGCAAGAACAAAATTGATAGATCCAGAGTTACAAGATGCCAGTTCAGGCTTAAGCACTGTGACCGGTTTCAGCCTTTCCTCGATGGTCATTCCCAGACCCCCTCCTGTTGTTACACAAACCACTAGGTCCGACTGCTCCTTGATGCCTTTTGCAATTTTGGTAAACAGTTCAATATCAGATGTTGGTCTGCCATTCTCAGGGTTTCTGGCATGAATGTGGACCACTGCAGCGCCTGCTCTGTAGGCAGTCAAAGCGTCAGCTATAATCTGTTCAGGTGTGATGGGCAGATACTCGCTCATACCCGGTGTATGGATGCCTCCTGTAATGGCTGCTGTGATAATTGTTTTTTTCATATTATTTACCTCCACTTCTTAACACATAGTTTCTATTCAAAATCTAATGCTAGATATGATTACGCGCAAATTTCATTAATTTTTATCAACAGGGTTCTTGGGTTCATTACAAATAATTAAGAATAAACATATAAAATGGAATGAAAAACAAGCCCATAACTGTTGTCAAAGAAATTGCAAAAGCAACGTACTTAGAATCTGTACCGTACATCTCTGACACCAGAGAGGTTTGTACCATTGCTGGCATAGCAGCCATAATCACCATCACTTGGGTGGACAGTTTATCCAGTTGAAACAATCTTGTCATTAAAAACATGACTGCTGGTGATGCGATAAATCTTAAAAACAAAACGCCAAATATGGATTTTTCAAACTTATATTGCTTGAAGTCTATTTCATAAATTATTCTTCCAACAAAGATTGCTGCCAATGGCGTTACAGGCCTTCCCAGATAACTTGCCACAGTCAACACTAATCCCGGCGGCTTTAAATCAAGTGACAATAGCAGGATAGAGAGAATCAAAGCCACAAATGGGGCATTGAATATTTTTTTGATATTATCTATAATTCTGACCGTTTTCATATTTCCATCTCTCATAATTCTTGGTGCGCAAATACCCCAAAAGAAAAACGAGTTGGCTATATAATAAAACAAAATATACGGTAGGCTGATATCTCCAAAAAGGCTCAGAACAATGGGCATGCCAAAAAATAAGCTATTTGAGACCGATGACATGGAGACAAAACTGCCGGATTTTATTTTTTCAAGTTTAATGACTTTGGAAACTAGCTCCGACAGAACAAATACCACGATCATCGATAGAACTCCTATGAAAACAAATCGTATGGTTTCACCAATCATCTCCTTAGGAAATATTTGAAAAAAATTCGTCAGGGTCAGAGCAGGAACTGAAATGTTGATGATAAACTTATGGATGAACCGTTTGCCTTCAGAATTTAGCCATCCCACGTAAGACATGAGCCAACCCACACCTATCATTATGATCATAATAAAAACTGTTTCCAGAGACTTAATAATCAATTGATTCCTCCGTCAAGTAGTCGAGAGCTGCCTGAGACATGACTAGCATAGAAACTTTTAAATTTTGATCGTTCCATTGAAACTCAGGGCTGTGATGAACCACCTCTGTCCCTTCAGGAGCTATACCTACAAAGAAAAAGCATGAAGGTACTTCCTCTGAAAAGAATGCAAAATCCTCCGCACCCATTGAAGGTTCTTTAGGTTCTATGACTTGTTCTTGGTTCAATACTTTTTTAGCTGCTTTTTTTACCAGTTCTGCAAGAGAATAATCATTGACAACAGGTGGCAATGCAAAATCCTCAGCTATGATAAATTCGTAATCAGCACCTTGTGAGTGTGTAATACCTTTTAATGTTTCTTCCATCTCTCTGATTATCCAATTTCTAAGTTTCGTATCAAATGTTCTTATTGTACCGCTTACCTCGACCTCATCAGGAATGGTATTGTACTCACTAATAGCATTTAAAGAACAATAAGAAACCACAGCTGGATTAAAAGGATTCTTTTTCCTGCTGATAATAGACTGCATGTTGTTGATAGCTTGAACCGTTATCATTATAGGATCTATACAAAGATGAGGCATAGCAGCATGACCCCCCTTTCCGATAACTTTAAAAGTGAACTTGTCCGGTGCCGCCATAAAGGGTCCACCTTTTATATGCACTTCACCTTCCGAAACAGAGCCCCAAAAATGAAGTCCAAAGGCTGCATCAACCTTTGGATTCTCAAGCACGCCCAGATTGATCATTGCTTTAGCGCCGCTATCATACTCCTCATCCGGCTGAAAAACAAATTTAACAGTTCCGTGCAGTTCATCTCTCATTTGACTCAGAATCATCGCAACACCCAAAAGATTAGCGGTGTGTCCATCATGACCACATGCATGCATTTTTCCTTTTATTTTTGACGCATATTCAAGTCCAGTGGTTTCCTGTATCGGTAAGGCATCCATATCAGCTCTAAGCATTAGGGTTTTTCCAGGATACTTGCCTTTCAGCAGTGCTACCACACCAGTTTTTTCAATGTTTTCTGTGACTTCGAAATTTAAAGCTTTTAGAATCTCAGCAACTTTTTTTGATGTTTCGTACTCTTCATGCCCGAGTTCAGGATTCATGTGAAACTGATGCCTAAGATCCACAACCTTTTCATAATACTGTTCACATAGCAATTTTATTTTTGTTGATGTCATCCATCTCACTCCTTTTTATAGTTCAATTACAACACCAAAGTTATCTTGATTGGCTTTGGACAACAGTTCTTTTGCTGTGATCAGGTCCTGAGCCGCTAGTCCACTAGCGTCAAATAGTGTTATTTCACTGTCTGAAAGTCTTCCAGGATTTTCACCCTTGATTACTTTCCCAATCTCGCAAATAATATCATCCTTGAAGAATACTCCTTTCTTGATAGGAATTTCCATTTCTCCTGTCTTGGATGTTTTCTCAATATCGTCTGCAAATACTCTTGCAGCTGCAAATATATTCTCATCTATTTCCTGTTTCCCAACCATGTCTGCGCCCATGCAAGTCAGGTGTGTACCTGGTTTTAGCCATTCTTTCATAATCATGGGTTCTCTGGAAGGTGTAGCTGTGATAATAATATCTGCATTCTTCACTGCACTCTCGATATCAGATACAGGATTAAATGATATATCATACTTTTTCATCAATGCATTATAAAAATCTGAATCATTTTCAAATTTGGACAAGAAATCATTGAAGAGTCTCTCTTTTATGGTCTCGCAGAATTTCACCGAACTATCATAACTCATCGCATCATAGACATTAACTCGTTTTATACCATCCATAAGCATCAGATGAGCAGCAATTTGATAAGGTGCCTGGTTACCTGCTCCCACCATTAAAATTTCCGTAGAATCTTGTCTTGCCAGATACTTGGTTCCAATTCCTCCTGCAGCTCCGGTTCTCATCCCAGTGATGGACGCACCGTCAAGCAATGCTATTGGTGACCCTGTTCTTCTGTCATAAAGCATTATGTTGCCAACCAATGTGTCCATACCCTTTTGGGCATTGTCTCCAAACCATGACATCAACTTGAATCCAAAAATCCCAGCTTTATCAATGGTTCCTGATTTGATGTCCATATCCGCCTTGCCTTCTTCAAAATCATAGAATACTGTATCAAACAGAACAATCTCTTTATCTGAATTCAATATGTATGTTTCTTCAACCGCTCTAACGGCGTCAAGCATATTCAGATGTGTTTCAATATCTTTCTTGCTGATAACTCTTATTTTATTCATCTTATACTCCTTTATCAAGTCAACAATTCTCTCATTAAAGACCCGTCAAGATTGCCACCTGTTATGACGATTGCCACCTGTTTCCCTTTAAAGTACTCGGGATTTTCCATCAATGCAGCAACACCGATAGCCCCAGAAGGCTCAGCTACAACCTTTTCTTCTGTCAACAGATATCCTGTTGCACGCCTGATAGTTGTCTCTTGTACCACCAATATATCATCTATACATTCTTTCGCCATTTTGAAGGGAATTTCCGTAACACCTCCGATTAAAGCATCGCAAATACTTTCTTCGGATGGGAACTCCTCATACAATATATTATCCTCTAAAGATTTTACCATTGCCGGACAAGCTGCTGTCTGCACACCAACTATTCTGACATTAGGTTTCATATGTTTCGCTGCAATGCTAACGCCTGTAATAAGACCACCACCGCCTATAGGAACCAGAATAATATCTATACCCGGGTGCTGGGTCATAATCTCCAAACCAACTGTACCTTGCCCTGCAATAAGTTGTTCATCGGAGCATGAATCGATATAAGTCATATCATATTTTTTCATCTCTTTCATCGCAATAGCGTGTGCCTCATCATAATTGCGTCCAACCTGTACCACATCAGCGCCATAATAGCTGATTCTGTCAACCTTCGACTTTGGTGCTGTCTCCGGTACAAAAACCTTGGCATTTTTAATGCCTAACAAATATGCAGCGTAACTCACACCAGCTCCATGATTGCCTGAGGAAACTGCCACAACGCCTTTGGTTTTTTCTTCATCTGTCAAGGATGACAACTTGCTCAAAGCACCCCTGACTTTAAAAGCCTTTTGTTTTTGTTGGCTTTCAAGTTTAAGAAAAACCTTTGTACTTGCATCGCTTAATCCTATTGAATAGTCCAAAGGTGTTTCAGAAATATATTTTCCGATTCTTTCTTTTGATTTAATGATATCTTCGTATCCTACCATATCTGCCTCCTTGCACAACATTGTGCAACTAATTATATCAAAGTATTGCTTATACAACAATAAACTATTTCTGGTCATCAAATCACATAGATGATAAAATATATAATCAAGGTCTCTATGAAAAAGTAGAACAAAAGCTTGAAATGGGTGGGATTGTTATGTATCAACAACTGATAGTATTCAGTGTTATTTTAGTCTCTTTATTTTTGTTTGTTAATGGTAAAATTCGTTATGATTTCGTTGCACTAATAGCCCTTTTAGTTTTAGCGTTAGCAGGAATTGTACCAGCGAGTAGCGCTTTTTTAGGTTTTGGTCATCCCGCTGTCATTACTGTGGCAGCTATTTTAGTTGTCAGCAGTGCATTATTGAAGACTGGCGCTTTAGATCAACTAGTTAAATTTCTCAATAGAGGTGGTAAAAGTATCAGTGTTAAAATTGCAGCCTTAATGATTATGACCGCAGCATTGTCAAGTTTTATGAACAACGTCGGCGCCCTTGCCTTGATTATGCCGATTGCTATCAAGGTTGGTAAACATCACAAGATATCCGCTTCCTACTTGCTGATGCCGGTTGCATTTTCATCTTTGCTTGGTGGACTTATAACGGAGATTGGAACTCCTCCCAATCTGATTATCTCAACTTATAGAGTCAATGCAGGATTGGAAAGCTTCTCTTTCTTTGATTTTGCACCGGTAGGAATTGGATTGACTTTTATTGGGATTATATTTATTTCATTTATTGGCTGGCATTTGATACCAAAAAGAAAAAGTGATGACGTTCAAACTGATTTTTTTGAGGTTGATGATTACATGTCTGAGGTCTATATTCCAGAGGGCAATAAGAATGCTAACAAAAGTATTCGCGACATGTTGCTTAAGTTGAATCTCGATGTCAACATCGTCAGTATTATAAGAGGTAACAAAACAATCATAGCACCAAATGCAAGCAATCAGATCGAAGAATGTGATTTGTTGGTTATTAAAGCAGACCACAATGAACTCTCTAAACTTATCGAAAAATCAGGGTTTATTCTAAAAGGCTCTAAGGTTATCTATGATGAAAGTGGCAAAATGCTGAGTGATGATGAACACACCATCGTTGAAGTTGTTCTTAGAGACGATTCACCGGCTATCGGTCGTAATATAATTGAACTGGATCTACGAAGGCGATACTCTGCTAATTTGGTTGCAGTCTCACGTAATAACATTTCTTCCTATTATCGTCTGAAATCCCATCGCTTTCGTCCTGGTGATATTCTTTTATTGCAATGCTCCAGGCCATCTATGCAAGAAACTCTAACTAAACTAAGAGCGCTTCCTCTTGCTGAGAGAGGAGTGGATCTGTCATCAAGCAAGCTTTTTTTGAAGAGAAATCTGACTATTGGGCTATTTCTGCTATCAATTATTGCAACAACTGCAGGTCTAGTCAGTGTTCAGGTTTCATTTGTATCTTGTGCAATTTTGATGGTGTTGATAAATGTAATAACACCCAAAGAATTCTATGAAGCTATAGAATGGCCTATTATCATTATGCTGGGAGCACTTTTACCCATTGGAGAAGCTCTTCAGTTCACTGGAGGCGCTGATACCATTGCAGGTTTGATGATACGAGCTATGGACATACTTAATCCATCGATGATGGTTGTTCTGCTGATGGTCATTACAATGCTACTAACTAATATGATCAACAATGCTGCTGCTGCGGTTTTGATGGCGCCTATCGCTATCAGTCTTTCAATTCAGATGGGCGTCTCAGTAGATCCCTTGCTTATGGCCGTAGCGGTGTCTGCTTCGTCTGCCTTCATGACGCCAATAGGTCATCAATCCTGTACGCTGGTTATGGGACCTGGAGGTTATAGGTTCGGTGACTACTGGAGAATGGGATTGCCTGTATCACTTCTAGTCCTAATAATCGGCACGCCCTTATTGCTTTTTTTCTGGCCTTTATAAATCAATTGACGCAAAGGAGTAATTAATGGAACTGAAAAAAGTTAAAGGAAACACTTATTCTATTAGTCCCGATTTTATCGATCTGGGACTTTATCGTCTGAACCAAAAGCACTGTCTGCTAATTGATTCGGGATTTCATAAAACCGTAAAGAATGAAATCATCCCCTTTATGGATATAAATAACATGACGGTCAAAGGAGTCCTTTGTACACATAGCCATATAGATCATGCTGGAGGAAATAATCTGTTGAAGATGACATATGGTGCTCAAATAGCTGCCCCGTATGTTGAAAACATGTTAGGCGAAAACTCCTACAACATGTATGTACTTTCTGACAACCTTAGATTCAGGGTTTTTGGAGATACTATACCAAATTTTAGCTATAAGACTGACATAGTCATCAATCCCGATTATACAGATTTCTACTTTCTAGGAGTTGATTTTCAGATTGTTAAAATCTATGGACACAGCCCCTATCAAGTTGGCTACATCACACCTGATAATGTCGCTTATCTAGGAGATGTCCTGCTAAGCGAAAGAATGATTCAGATTACAAAACTACCTTACATATTCGATGTTGGGAATGATCTGGCATCCAAAAAAAATCTTAAAGCTCTTGAATGTGATAAGTATATTCTGTCTCATGAAGGTATTTATGACAAAATCGATAGCTTAATTGATCAGAATATTGACCATATAAATTCGCGGATAGAGATCCTGCTTGATATTCTGACGCAACCAAAATGCTTTGAAGATTACACAGCTGAGATAGTTAACAAACTTGAAATAAACGCTGACTTAAGAAAGATAGTATACTTGCAACGCACTGCCAGAAGTTATCTCTCGTATTTTCAGGAGAATAACCTTGTGGATGCTTATCTGGACAGTAACAGAATTCTATTTGTAAAAAAATAATCTGAGAGACTCAGTCTCTCAGATTGCCTGTTTACATAGTCGATATTACAGCCCTGTCAACGTTACACATACCCTCTTTGCTGATTAAACCCAGGTTCTTAAGTGTGTCGTCTAGAGTGATGCCTACAATTCCATTTCCTGAAGGCACACATACACCTTCCATTGCAAAGAGCGCACTTTGCCATGCCATTGAAGCACTTGCAGATAGTTTTAGCGCACACCCCACTTTGCCACCATCACATATCATGCCTGCCAAACTGGAGACTACATTGACTATGGACTTTTCAATTTCGTCTAACCCACCACCAAGCAAGTAGACTATACCAGCTCCTGCACCAGCCCCTGCCGAGACTCCACACCCACAAACTGGCGAAAGTCTTCCAACATATTTCTTTACATTTGAGTTAACAATATGGCTGACAGCTAAAGCATAAGCTGTTTTTTCCATACTTGCTCCGAGATGTTTAGCAACTATCGATATAGGAATAACCGCAATAATTCCATTATTTCCACTGCCCGAACTGGTCATGACTGGTAACTCTATGCCACTCATCCTTGCGTCACAGGCTGCGGTGGTGTACATGGTGATTTCATTACTTAATCCATTGGTAAGGAAACCTTTATCAAGTATATTTTTCCACGATTTACCAATAGACATCCCTTTTTCCATTTTTAGTCCCACTTCTGCCATTTCCATATTTAGTTTGATGCCCTCTAAAAGGAATTCAAGTTCTTCATATGGTATTTTTAAAGTGTTTTCAATAATTGTTTTTAGTGGATACTTTAAAAGGTTTACATTGTCGGTATTATCTGAAAAACTTTCTTGTGTACGGTCTATTTTGATAGAATCATTTTTTTGTAAATATACAAGATTTGTGTGATAATCCTGAATAATCGATTTTCCAAACTCACCATTCTCCATTAATATCTCTACATCAATATACATATTGGGTGTATCATATAATATTTTTATGTCTATTAGTGTATCGTTCACTAAAGCCAATGAATTTTGGATATCTCTTGGAGTGAGCTTAGACAGTATTGTTAAATCGTAATCTGGTTCACCTATGCTGGCGCCTAATGCGATAGCCATTTCAATCCCAGTATGATCAGTACCTGGTATCCCTACTGCTTTGGCATTTTTGTACACATTACTACTTATTCTCAGTGATATCTTATTAATCTTTCCTTCAAGTCCACTAATGGCATAAGATGACGCCAAGGCTATAGCAACAGGTTCTGTGCATCCCATTGCAGGAACAACTTCTTTTTTAAGAATATTGACGATGTCTGTAATAATCATTTTTTGCATTTCTGAATTCCTCTCTTGTTTGTGGTGACACTTATTCGTTTATATTGTGTTTTGTCAGTTTCCTGTACAAGGTAGCTCTGCTTATGCCCATCTTTTTGGCAATTTCCTCTTTTTCATAGCCTTGTTCCAGTAAATCAAGTATAATGCTTTTTTCCAATTCTTCAACATTGTAGCTCTCAAAATTGTTTCTTTCATGATACAAATGCTCTTCCATTTGACTTGTACCAACTATATCATTATCTGCTAAAGAGATTATGTGACCTAAAACTGTTTCCATCGAGTATTGATTTCTTGGCCATCTCATTTCCATCAATTGCTTCAATGCTTCTTCAGAAAATCTGATGTCAGGTTTAGAATAGACTATTTTCAATTTTTCAATCGTATTGTTTAAGATTTGTCTGATATTATGCTTTCTATCTTTGAATGGCGGAATCACTAAAATGTTTTTTTGAATTCTATAAAACAATTCTTCATTGAAATAACCAGTAGAAACCAATTGTTCCAGTGATTCCGTCGTGTGAAATATAAATCTAATGTCTAGATTCTGCTTGCCTAGAGTTTTACTATAAAACGACTTGTTCTTTAAAAGCCCCAGAATGATATCCTGCATATATCTCGGCATATCTTGTATATTTTTTATGTATGCAGTTCCATAATTCGCCATACTTAAATCGCCAACTACTATATCGTCCTTTAAATTGTTAGTGTTACTACCCACAATACTGTTCTCAATGTATTTAAGTGTTTTGCACGAAAAATCAATGGTTCTGTATCCCTTGTCCGATCTGTCTGAAAAGTTATGAATAGCTCTAGCCAAGTCATCTTGTTCTAAGCCCTCTTCGCCTAATATAAGCACTTCTTTGTTAGTCACTGCTATTTTTTTTGCTTTTTCAATTTCTTCTAAAAAGCTTTTTTCTAGACAAGTAAGATTCTTGAAACTAATGTGTCTTTGTTGATCCAAAACCTTGTTTAATGCGTTATAGCTTTGATTTATGCTTTTGAATATCAATAATGTTCCATGTTTAATTCCATTTGAAACAATTGATTTCTTTGTGACAATACCTAAAAAAGAAACCCCTTGTTCCTCATAGAAAAAGCTTTTATCTGTTTCATCCTGTGCTGAGTAAAAAATCTCTTTGATTATAGGATGATGAAAAAGATCTTCGAAATGATAATCGTTGATTGTTTTCGTGATGTTGAAATATGATATAAAACAGTTATTATAATATGAAACTTTTCCATCGTTGTTAAATGATATGATACCATCATCAATAGTATTGACAATAACATCTCTTTCATAATTTGTTAATTTCAGTTTTTCAACATCTTCAATGTTTTTTAGTTTAGACCCAATCAAATCAGCAATAATCTGGACAAAATCAATTGCAGGCGAAACATTGTCAAATATATTTGTTTTTTTTCCTTTAGGTATCAAAAGTGCTACTGCTCCGACTGATTTTTTGCCTAGGATAATTGGCACAGAAATAATACCGTGAATCATGCAGTTCGATAAATCTTCACAGTTTTGACATATTGGATAATTCAAGTTGTTTTCAACAATCAATACTTCGCCTGTATTCATCACCTCGCCAACAACCGATGTTCTTGTGATTGGTATGGCATCGCTGATATTTCTGGTTGTATAGGCGATTTTATTATAATACCTGTCAATAATAACAACATCAACACCCAAAACTGTTGATATCGCTTCAGAATACTTCAGAATCACATCCTGAATTAACATCAAATTCATATCTCGTTCCCCCTTAGCCCTCTATAAACCGCTTTCTTTAGGTTCAAGATGTCAAAAGAAAATCAACCAACGCTTCAATCTGGTAATACATTGTCACAGCTCCAGGATCTAAATGCCCTACACCCTTATTAGTCTGGTAGTAAGCTCTTCCCTTTGCTGCTTCCATTTCTTTAGTATCTTGCATTCCTTGTTGAGCCCCTTCTTTAAATGCCATTAGAACTTCCTTATCGCTCTTGTTTGCCGAGATTGCTTCCTTAAACTTCTCGACCCCACGATATAAAGAGTCTATCATGGTTTTGTCACCAGGTTTAGCATTTCCTCTTTCCATGATACCATTAAGTTTCGCTTCAAATACCTTAAGCAATAATGCTAAGTCAATTATTTCAGCATCACCAATTTCTGATGCAGCCTTGATATAAGCACTACCGTAAAGAACTCCTGAAGATCCACCAACTGTTGACATAATCAACATACCGATTTTTTTAAACATTTGGTTGAAACTAAGTTGTTCCAAATCACTTTTGCTACTTATCAGTTTCTGAAATCCCATGTTCATGTTTACCCAGTGATCTCCGTCGCCAGTAATAGAGTCCAATTCAGTAATATAATTCTTTTCTGAAGCTATTTTTTCAGAAACTTTTTCTATATAGGTTAAATACTGCTCTTTAGTTATTTCTACTTTCATATTACTCACCTTAACCCTTAAATGCTGGAGTATCACAAGGAGCATCTATAAGGCTTTTTAACTCATCATCTAGTTTGAGTAAAGTCACAGAGCAACCCGACATTTCCAAAGAAGTCATGAAATTGCCAACATATGTTTTGTGTATTGATATGTTTTTTGATGATAGAATTTTTTCAACCTCATTGTTCAATATATATAATTCCATCAACGGAGTTGCACCAAGTCCATTAATCATTACGGCTACTTCGCTGTTTGTATAATCGAAATCCTTAAGTATTTTGTCAACTAATCGATCTGCTAACTCTTTAGCACTTAGTATTTCACTTTTTTCGATTCCAGGCTCACCATGAATGCCCATTCCGATTTCTATTTCATTTTCACCTAATATAAAGCTGGGTTTTCCGACACCTGGTAGCGTACAAGATGACATCGCCATTCCCATACTTCTTATATTGGCTATTGCTTTTGCCGCTGCTGCTTTTACTTCTTCAAGAGTAGCGCCTTGTTCAGCTTTTGCGCCTGCTATCTTGTGCACCAGTACCGTTCCAGCTATACCCCTTCTGCCTGTTGAATAAGTGCTGTCCTGAACGGCCACATCATCTTTAACAACCACAAAATCGACATTTGCGCCATCCATCTCAGCCAACTCTTTAGCCATTTGAAAGTTCATGATATCGCCTGAGTAGTTTTTGATAATAAGCAGAACTCCCTCACCTTGATTTGCTTCTTCAATACCTTTCAGTACTCTGTCCGGGGAAGGTGATGCAAAAACATTACCTGCAACAGCCGCATCCAACATGCCTCTCCCGACATATCCAGCATGTGCTGGTTCGTGTCCACTACCACCACCAGATACTAGCCCTACTTTCTTCGTTTTTATTTTCCTCGCAACAACTTCAACATCTTTAAAATATACCAACTCAGGATGACATTTTACCATCCCCTCAAGCATTTCTGATACAACATGATCCGGACTGTTAATTATTTTTTTCATAATATCCTCCCAAAAATTTATTCGCCAATCTCACCAAGATAAGCTTTTCGCACTTCATCATTTTTCTCTAAAACTCTTGCATCATCTGTCAGAATTATTTTACCCGTTTCAAGAACATAACCTCTGTTTGCTATAGACAAAGCCATGTTTGCATTCTGTTCCACCAACAAAATTGTTGTGCCTTGTTTGTTGATTGATACAATCAGATCAAATATGGTCTCTATCAATTTTGGAGCTAATCCCAAAGAGGGTTCATCCAGCATCAGAAGCTTAGGTGCGGTCATAAGAGATCGCCCAATGGCCAGCATTTGCTGTTCTCCTCCAGACAGTGTTCCAGCGGTTTGTTTTTTTCTTTCAAACAGTCTGGGAAAAAGATCATATACGCGCTCGTATGATGCTTTTATACCTTCTTTGTCTTTTCTTATGTATGCTCCCAACTTCAAGTTTTCTTCCACTGTAAGAGCAGGAAAAACTTCTCTTCCTTCTGGTGTAAGGCTCAACCCCATTTTCACTATATCACTTGGTCCCATTTTGGTAATATCCTTATCATCAAAAGTAACACTGCCTTTTTGAGATCTTACGAGACCTGTTATAGTAGATAATGTGGTGCTTTTCCCGGCACCGTTACTTCCTATTAACGTAACGATTTCACCTTTTTCTACAAATAGATTTATACCTTTAAGGGCATGTATATTGCCATAATAGGTATGTAAATCAGTTACTTTCAGCATTATCTTCCCTCCTTCCCAAATAGGCTTCAATGACTCTAGGGTTCCTTGCAATATCCTTTGGCAAGCCCTCCGCTATCTTAACTCCATGATCAATGACATAGATTCTATCAGAAATATTCATGACCAATCTCATGTCATGCTCAATTAAAACAATAGTGAATCCCTGGGTTTTTAGGTTTCTTATGAAGGCTAGCAGTGCATCTGTCTCAAGAGCGTTCATTCCTGCTGCCGGTTCGTCTAAGAGTATGATTTTTGCCTTGGTAGATATAGCTCTTGATATTTCAAGTCTTCTCTGATCGCCATAAGGCAAATTAGTCGCATAATTGTGTACCTTATCCTGAAGACCAATAGTTCCTAATATTCTCAATGCTTCTATATGTTTTTCAGTTTCAATTCGTTTGAATTTTTTCGTTCTAAAGACAACATCAAAAAAATTGTAGTCTGTGTGGATATGCATCCCTAGCAGTACATTTTCGATTACTCTCATATCACTGCATAATCTGATATTTTGAAATGTTCTTGCAATACCGGCTTTAACTATTTCTTGAGGCTCCTTGTTTTGAATAGGCTTTCCGTCAAACACAATTGACCCCTCAGTAGGTTTGTAGACACCGGTGATAACATTAAACAAAGTTGTCTTACCTGCTCCGTTTGGTCCTATAATACTAACAATCTCGCCTTCATTCACTTCCAGGGACACCTTGTTTATAGCAACAAGCCCTCCAAAATGCATGGATAAATTATCTATTTCAAGGTATGCCATTCTTAATACCTTCCTTCATTTTTGATTTTATAGTCAAACATCAGTCTCACCATTTCCCACATCATTAAAAACACCCTTCGGGAATTTATAATCGGTTTTCTTATGACCGCCCAACAAACCTTGAGGTCTATATCTCATCATCAATACCAATATCAAGCCGTACATAACAAACCTGTATTCTTGAACAAATCTTAGTGCTTCAGGAAAGGATATCAATAAAAACGCACCGAGAAACATACCCTTCATGCTGCCCATACCGCCTAAAATAACAATGCTGAGAATCAATATGGATGTATCAAAAGTAAAGGTGTTTGGATCTATAAACCGAATCATGTGCGCATAGAAAGCTCCTGCTAGACCAGAAAAAAACGCAGCGACAACAAATGCGATTACTTTATAATAGGTTGTTTTCACACCCATCATAATCGCAGCGATTTCATCATCTCTAATTGCCGTCAAGGCTCTTCCAATTTTTGAGTTCACAATGAAGAATATAGTAATTGTTGTGAAAACAAGAAAAATCAATATCAGATAATATAACCCGTTATTGGCTATGGTCAACTCGAAGCCAAACAACTCGGGTCTCGGAATTCTGGATATTCCTAAAGGTCCATTGGTCACACTTTGCCAATTAAGCAAAATCATTCTGACAACTTCTGCGAATCCCAATGTTGTGATTGCCAAATAAGTTCCCGACAATCTCAATGTCGGTAGTCCCAAAAGAAGTCCCATAATAGCCGCTACTATAGCAGCTATAGGAGCTGTGATAAAGAAGCTGATTCCAAAATTAGCACTGACCAAAGCCGATACATAAGCACCGATGGCATAGAATGCAGCATGTCCCAATGAGGTTTGTCCGGCATATCCTGTTATAAGACCTAAAGAAAGACCTAGAATACTGTATACACAAATCATGATGACAATTCTCATCAAATACTGAGAATTCAAAATATAGGGTAAAGCCAATAAAAGAATCGCAAGAATCGGATAGAGTATCTTCTTATACTTATCTGTCAGCATATGCATTAGTCTGATTTTTCCATTGATAAAATCATTTATAGCTGTCATATCATTACACCTTATTTATACCTTTCTTGCCAAATATTCCGTTGGGTCTAATCAATAAAACGAGTATTAAGATAACAAATGCAATAGCATCTCTGTAGCTTCCACCTAAATATGTCGCTGCAAATGTCTCTGATACACCAACCACCAATCCTCCAAAAACCGCGCCATACAATATCCCTATTCCTCCTAGAACAGCTGCGGAAAACGCCTTTAATCCTGGCATGAATCCCATTCCCGGATAAACCATCTGATAGTAGCCGCTGACCAATGTCCCTGCTATAGCTGCTGACACGCCTCCTAAAAAGAATGTGAAAGTGATGATTCGGTTAACATTAACACCCATTAAATATGAAGCTTTTGGATTTTGCTCAACACCTCTCATTGCCAATCCAATTTTTGTATAATTAATTAAAAACGTTAGGATAAGCAGCAGTGCTAATGATACAATAAAAATAGTTACTTGAGTCATCCCTATGCTGATGTTAAAGAATTGCACATTTCCATAATCAAACAATTTAGGAAATCTTTTTGTTTCACTGCCAAATAAAATCATCAGCATATTTTGTATTATATATGATATGCCTATAGTAGTAATCAACGCAGCAATAGGTTTCGAGCCCTTATTTCTAAGGGGTTCCAAAGCAAATTTATCTATTGTTACACCCAATAAACCTGTAAAGATGATGCTGAGAGCAACAGCCGGAACCAATCCAAATTCCATTGATATAAAAACCAATGACATATGTGCTCCAAAAGCATAAACAGAACCGTGAGAGAAATTAACTAGTCTGAGTATGCCGAATACCAGAGAGTATCCTACTGCTATTAATGCATATATGATGCCTATAGTCAAACCATTAAAAAGCTGTTCTAATACCAAATTTTTCACCTCTTTGCATTCTTATCACCAATATGTCTTTGTGCATAAATAACCAAAAAGAGAAGGTCAGATCATCAGCTGTCAAGCATGCATTAATCTGACCATCACTCAAAGTGTTCTATTATCAGTTGACTTGTACAAACTCACCATTCTCAATTTTTACTACTGTAAAAGGTCTCACCGAATCTCTAAATTCATTGAATTCTGTGTATCCTGTTACGCCTTCATACTTGATTATAGTCAATTCATCCTTTATAGCTGCTCTATCAGTGCTGTCTGCATTTTTGATTGCAGTTAAAATCATTCCAGCGCTATCATAAGCCTGAGCTGTCAAACTACTTGGATTAGAACCATATTTTGCGTTGTAAGCATTAACAAATGTTGAAACATTTTCATCTGGAGAACCATCAAAGAACTGAGTTGGAAAATGAATGTCTTCAGCACTTTCTCCTGCAAGCTCGATTAATTGTCTGCTGTAAGCATTTGAAAAACCAACTAGCATTATATCCGAATTTGTTTCTTTATATTGTGTAGCAAATGGTGCTAAAGTGTTGTACATAGCAGCAACGATAATAACTTCTGCTCCTGCATTGTGAAGTCTTGAAATATTTGGGCTGAAATCAACTGTTCCTTCCAGTACTTCCTGGTGATCCACAACCTCTGCTCCAGCTGCTTCAACTAAACCTTTAGTGATTTCTGCTGTGTTTGTTCCCCAGTCAGTTCTTACAGAAAGAATACCCACTTTTGTTTTACCAAACAATTCAGTCGCAATTTCAACTGCTGCTTGTGCCTCTATACTTATTACAGTGTTGTTTCTGAAAATATAGTCGCCTTCTTTAGTGAAATCAGGATGTGATGCTGACGGTGATATATTTACAATTCCAGCTTCCTGATACTTAGGACTAGCTGCCATACAAACACCACTAGCAAAGTGACCAACTACTCCGAGGATGTCTTTGTCGCTTGTGATTTTTTCAGCTATTGTTGCTGCTTCTTCACCATTGTTCTTATCGTCGTAAACGACTAATTCAATTTGCTTTCCTAAAACGCCACCATTGTCATTCCATTCACCAACCATCATTTCAACGGCATTCTTAAATCCTGTGCCATATTCTGCAAAATCTCCTGTTTGTGGTGCGGCTAATGCAATTTTAATTGTCTCAGATTCTTTTGGAGTCGTCGCACAACCTGCCAGTGAAGCTACCAATAAAGCAACCAGTAAAACTAAGCTTATAAACTTCTTCATTTTTTTCATTTCCCTCTCCTATTAATATGATTTATTTTTTGAAATGTAGCTTGCATGTCGCACAGCCTTTGGCAATAGTATCACCTAATTCAAAACTAACGCCTATAGCTTCTGCAATACCTCTGTCTCCATCCATAGCCATATCGCAAAGCAAGTCAATTGTCTCATCGTCTATATCTAGTTTTTGCCAGGCATTAACCAACGCACAGTAATTGAACTCAACCTTGAAGGTATCTTCAACCAGTTCTTTGATATCCATTTCAAAGTTTTTCAAAACCTGTGAGCTTAAGAACGCGTACCTGAAGTCAACGAGACTGTCTTTGTTTTCCATAGCCTCTTTGATTTTTTTTCCTGCTAAATTACCTGTTTTTCTTATAGCTGCTCTAGTAATTTTCTCTGCGTCGCAACCGCTTTCTTTTGCTTCCAGATATGTCAGTGCCATCCAAGTTGCTCTGTGTTCGATTGCTGCTCTCATCATTTCTGTCAAGTCATCTTCTTGCTGTTTCTTGAAATTGTTGATTTTCGTCATAATAGACCTCCCTTTAAAAACATTTCTGTGAACAAATCAAACATTTTGATACAATACGAATAATTTATTCTCATTTTGAGATTGATATTTTTTTAATCTCATTTTTTATTATAACGTTTTCATGAGCATAAATCAACACTATTTTTAGCACAAAAAAATGGGCTATTTTCAGCCCATTTTAACTATTTATTATATTCAGTTATCACATATAATTCACAATATTGGCATTAGCATCTATTTTACCTCTTAGTTTATCTGTCTTGCAGCTTGCCACAACCGCTATCCCGGGTCCATGTCCTGAAAGAATGCAGTCACTATGCACCACAACTCCGATAGAAATCGAGCCTTTAAGATACTGTCTGCCATAGGTGTTATCACAATCCTTAAGTAGTACGAAATCTCCGAAACGGAGTTTGCCTAATCCATATTCATTATAAGATTCCAGATCTCCGGTCATAATATCGTAATCTCCAGATACAGCAGTTGCACTACCTATGCCAGATCCCATCAAGTGCGCCGGCACCTCTGTTACTACAGGCATGTAAAGACTGCCATCTTGTTCCTCTAAGGGCATTCTTTCGATAAGGTTAGGATCTATGTTCATGAATTTGATTTCTTCGAAGTTTTCAAATTGGAATCCTAGGCCATGGCACTTAACCAATATACTATCGTTAATGGCCATGTTCTCCATGTCTTCGGAGTTGAAATGAATAATCACATGTTCTATGCCACCATGCATGCCCGTTACATATCCCTTTGCTCCTTTAGCTTCACCTGTCATGACTTTAGCCTCATTGCCGATACCAGCCAGTAGCATCAGTGCATTGTTTTCAATCTCAATATCGTTCTTGATACTCACTCCAGGTTCAACATGGTCGCCGACAAGACTCATGCAATTGTCACCAACCTTTACATTGTAGCATATTCCACCAACTGTAGGCAAAACTTCACCCAACCCTTCCCTGTTTACTCTGTATGGTGTTCTGGATGTGGGACTGTGTATCTTCCCTAGAGCGGACTGAACAACTAACTTGTCTTTATTGGATTTTAACATAAACCCTCCTTGTTTGATGAACGCGTAGTCAACTACGGTCAAAAAATATTATTGGTTTTCTATAGTAACCATTCTATTATAGTAGGTAGGTGAATACAATGCTATATTTTTATATTCTTAATAATCTCTATGCAATGATGATATAATAGATACATAATTTTATCATGGTATTCAAGATTTTAAGGAGGTTCCTATGAAACATTTGAAAAAAATATTGATTTCGATGTTATTGATAGCATTCCTTGCATTTGTCGGTTTCTTTATTTACACTTTGGGTTATTACAGAGCAGAAGATGTCGCTCTGAGCGCTTTATCATCCAGTCAAAACACATTCATTGAAGTGGAGAATAACCTTGTGACTATTAACCCTAAAGAATACTCAGGCGTTGGAATTATTTTTTATCCAGGTGGAAAGGTTGAGCACTTGGCATATGCCCCTCTTTGCAAAGAACTGGCACTGAACAACATTCAGATTTTTCTAGTCAAAATGCCTTTCAATCTCGCTGTTTTTGATATCAACCGAGCAGATGACATCATAAACGCCAATCAAGAAATCACACGTTGGTATATCGCTGGGCATTCTTTAGGTGGAGCAATGGCGAGTCAATTTGCTGCAGAAAACAGTCAAAGAATTGAAGGTATCATACTTCTTGGCGCTTATGCATCTGGTGACTTAAGCAAAACAAATAAAAAAATGCTAAGCGTATATGGATCTGAAGATAAAATTCTCAACCAAGAGATCTTCATAAACAGCAAATCAAATAATCCACCGGATACGCTCTATCATGAAATAGTCGGAGGTAATCATGCTTATTTCGGGAGTTACGGTGAACAAAATGGCGATGGAATGGCTACAATTACTCCTGAAGAGCAACGATCTGAAACAGTTCAGGCCATTCTTGATTTTCTCAATCCCTGATACTCTTTAATCCATATATTGCATCGATAGCATAGCTTATATCATCTTCAGACATAAAATAGCTAAGACCGAATCGGACTGTGCCTCTTGGAAAAGTTCCCAATGTCTGGTGGGCTGAAGGTGAACAATGGAGACCACTCCTTGTTGTGATGCCATGCTTTTCATACAGCTCCTGTGCCATGATGCCGTTATCCGCATATTTAAAATCGATGGAGACAATACCTGTTCGATTAACAATGTTATTCCTGCCAATCAAGTCGATATGGTCCATATTCAATAAAGCTTCAACAAAAATGCTTGTCAGAGCTATCTCTTTCTCTCTAATTGCTTCTGTTGTCTCTTTCAAGATATACTTGACTGACTCGTTCAAACCAAATATTCCCGGAATATTAAGCGTACCAGCCTCAAATTTGTCTGGCATAAAATCAGGCTGGACTTCGAGGTCCGAAAGACTTCCAGTCCCGCCTTCTATTAAAGTACCCATCTGTTCAGCCAATCTTTCACTAATAACAAATCCGCCGATTCCCTGAGGTCCCAAAAGACTTTTATGCCCGGTGAAAGCCAGTGCATCAACATTCATGCCATATATATCTATGTCCAATAGCCCTGCAGTTTGGGCTGAATCCACTATAAATAACAGTCCATGACGTTTGCAGATTTCTCCCACTCTTTCTATATCGATAACGGTCCCACAAACATTTGATGCATGGGTCATAACTATCCCTTTGGTGTTTGGTTGGATCGCACCTTCGATAGCGTTAACATCTAATGAACCTTCGCTGTCGCAGACAATTTTTGAATAAGTGATACCTTTCCTTTCCAGTCCATTGAGGGGTCTCATAACGGCATTATGTTCCATAGAAGATATGAGAATGTGGTCCCCGCTCTTGAAAATCCCCTTTATTAAAATATTCAGACTCTCAGTCACATTTTTTGTAAAAACAACATTTTCAGGCTTGTCATATTGAAATAATGAACAGATCAACTCTCTAGTCTCATATACAACCCGTTCAGCCTCATAAGACGAGCCATTGTTGCTTCTGTTCAAATTTGTTCCAATATTTTCCAGATAATCATACACTCTTCCTGCCACTCCGGGTGCCTTGGGATATGATGTGGCGCCATTGTCCATATATAGTTGCCTCATATTGTCACCTCTATAACTATTCAAAAGATTGGTCCATTTTTTCAACAAAGTACCAATTAATCATACTATAATTATATGGTTTTTGGTACTATCTTTGTTGTAAATGTTGTATAATTTATTGTAAATGTTGTATAATTGATTTTACTAATTAACTCAGTTGTGTATCTGTTATTCAATATATGAGTGTTGTCAAATTTAGGTTAATTAAATGTTAGTCAAGTCCGAATTAGTGTGTAAATTCCTCGGAAAAAAATTTATGTTCAATTGATATGGTAAGTCTTTCAATTCTATGAGCGATTTATGCCGCGAAAGCCTCTTGATAGTGAGAAGATGGCACAGTAGGCTAATCGCCAGGCATCAACTGACCCCAATGGATAGCCCTCACAGAAAAGGTGATGCCTGTGATGCCTCAATCTGTGTCATCAGAGGCTCACTGTCAAGAGGACCGTGGAATAAATAGCGGTTTAGGCGACTTGCCCTTTGTATTCTGTTAAAGCTTCTTCAGCTTTTTCGTGATAGACAGTCATATCGAGGTATTTACGACCTGTTGACCATTTTTCATTATGTTCCATCAATAGTGCGCCAAGCAGCCGGATAGCAGAATCTTCATTTGGGAATATCCTAATGACCCTTTCTCTTCTTCTAATCTCCTGGTTTAAGCGCTCAATGCCATTGGTTGTTCGCAGTTTTTTACGATATTTCAAGGGCAATGCGAACACTGAGGTGATATCATCAAAGGATTCATCCAGTAGTGCCATCGCTTTAGGTGCTTTGTCGGTGTATTTGTCCATCAGTTGGTTTTTAATCTTTCTGGCACTATCAAGATTTGACGCTTCATAAACAAGGCGAATATCTTCTTTTAGTTCAGGTTGAACCGACTTTGGCGTCTTATCCAACAGGTTTCTTGAAAAGTGAGTTTGACATCTTTGCCAACTTGAACCTTGAAATTGCTTTTTGATAGCATTTACAAGTCCTTTGTGGTTATCAGATACAATCAGATCTGGAGATTTTAAGCCTCTCTGAGTCAGTGATTCAAAGAAATCACTCCAACTTGTCTCTGATTCAGTTTCTGAAAGATGAAAGCCTATGATTTCTCTTTGTCCTTGATCGGTAATGCCAATTGCAATCAAAAGACCTTTGGATCGGATCTTGTGATTGTCTCTGACTTTGATATACATGGCATCTACCATAAGAAAAGGATATGGCGTGTCCAAGGGTCTATTTTTAAATGTTTTATCAACAGGCAATGAACATAAAGTTAGAGAGATTAGTGATGTTTTAAACGAGTTTGATGTTGAGGTCATATCTAAAAATAGTTTAGGTTTAAATCATGTAGATGTGGTTGAAGATGGTCATACTCTAGAAGAAAA
>CAKMKB010000027.1:0-2697 GCA_927435965.1 uncultured Clostridia bacterium | reverse complement strand
TTATCCATCATCTTCATTATCTCACCGCCGTGTATTTTTCCGTAGGTGTTAGATTGAAAAGGTTGCATCAGATTGCTGATAGCCACCTCAGATTACTTTTTCTAAAATGCAATAAGGTGTTATAATGATATATTGAACATAAATGAATAATATGGAGGCACCATTATATGAAACAACCTTTTAGAGCAAAGCAATCTGAGGTGGCTATCAGCAATCTGATGCAACCTTTTCAATCTAACACCTACGGAAAAATACACGGCGGTGAGATAATGAAGATGATGGATAATGCGGCAGGCATCATAGCCCATCGCCATTGTAGAACATTTATAGCGACTGCCAGGGTAGACCAGATGGAATTTCATATCCCTATCAGCATCGGCAATCTGGTCATATGTGAAGGTCGACTGACCTATGTAGGAAAGCATTCTATGGAGGTTTTGGTGACAGTATTGATTGATGACCTTGATGCGGACAGCCCATTGAAGGTGGCATTGACTTCCTATTTCACTCTAGTCGCTATCGACAAAAATGGAAAGCCAGTTCCAGTTCCTCCTTTGAAGGTTGTGACCGAAGAGGATAAGATACTATACGAAGAAGGAAAAGCCAGATATCTTACTTATAAAGCAACAAGAGCAGAAAAATAAAATAATCTCAAAAACAAAAAACAAAAGGAACCGTCCCTTTTGTTTTTTTGACAAATAAGTCAAAAAAGTATAAAATATACCAAAGTTTTTTATTCGTTTCAAGCAAATAGAAGACTACAACCACTCTAATAAGCCGTTAATTCTAAAAACCGTGAAAAAAGTTTGAATCTTTATACAAATCTATTAAGTGGTAGTGTAAAGTAACGTATGAAAAAAAAGGTCAAGGGAAGTGACTAGACAAATCCTGAAAATTCAAGCAGCTGACGTCGCCCTTGACAGCAAACCCTAGCAATGCTGGTAAAAAATACCGACGGCGATCACTCAAGAACAGATAGCACTCATCGCGTCGTTAAGAGACAGTATAGCATTGCGATGGTTGTGCCATCAAGGGTAAACCGAAATCAAAGATTTCGGCGACTGGAAGTTTCCTCCGGCTCAAATCTAAGAACAGATGGAAGACTGGGTATTCTGTTGGCGTTCAAGGATAGTCTGCTGACCCAGATACATGAGAATCTGCCACTTGCCGGGCATGGTATCGGCATTGTCGAGCATCTGAGTGGAATTGAGGACACGGTATTTAAAGTAAGAGTGCTTGCGAAGAAAGTTGTAGTAAGCAACCCAAAGGGAAACCGAATAGTTGGCGCCATCGAAATTGTCATAACCGCAGGTGCAGCGATAAGACTCTTTGAAAGTGCGGTTGAGTCTTTCAACCACTTGTTTGAAAGGACGAAATGTTTTAGAGACAACATCGTCATTGGTAAGGCCGATGACTGGGGTGATCTCAAAGTTAAGAGGATCCTCTTTTCGAAGGGAGAACTGTTGGGCGGCCAAAGGATAAGCGCTGTAGCCATCGGCAATAAAACGGAAGTTTTCTGAGAGTTTCCTAATCCCCTTAAAAGCCATCCGCATGGCAAGGATACAGGGACCCACCCCACGGTTATCGGAAACCTGATAACCAAGGATAGATTTGGAGACAGCATCCATGATGAACCAGATATAGCCCTTGACCCCTTTGACTTTGATGTAGGTTTCATCGGCAATGAAAGTCTCAGAGCGCTTGTAATCAAAATCATCGACAAAAGGCTTGACGACGACGGCAGCCGTTTTGCAGTAGTTGGCGACCATGGTATGAGAAACCTTGATATTGTAAAGGTCTTCAAGGGCCTGGGAAGTTTTGCGAAGGGAAAGGCCAAGATTGACATGAAAGGTCAGGCAAAGCGCCATGACATGCGCATTTTGTTTGCGAAACCTAAGAGAAGAGGCATACTTGGGCAATGAATGCAGGTCCATGGCAAAGAAATCCACGGTGAATTCACGATAGATGTAGCGAAGCTTGTACTTGTATTTTTCCTGATGTTTGATGGTGTCAACGTCAACAGATTTAAGATTATGACGGTAATAGGTGCATTTATCGTTGATGCATTTATGGACGATAAAGAATTTCCGGTGTTTCTTCGGGATAAGGGTATGGCTGCAGTAAGGGCACTTGAGTTTGAGAGGCTTGGTAGCCCGTTTACCGGAGATAAAGGTCTGAGAGCAGACTTTGCACTGATACTGGCCATTACCCCCGTTATTGTCATAGAGATAGTGATGGGGAGCGCCGCAGACAGGACAGACAGTGTCAACAGGAATAGATTGACCATTGCGACGATTGACGGGCTTAAGTGGTTTTCTGTGTTCAACAGAGTAGTCTTCTAACAGCTTCCGCCAGTCCTTTTTCTCAAACTGACTGATGATTGGCAGGATATCAGTCTTGAATTTCTGATACTTGGGAGAATGGATCTCATCATGAGTCCATTGGCCAAGAGGGATGTATTTGGAGATAAAAAACACCAACCAACGAATTTGTTGATTTTGGTATTGGATAATTAGTAGTAAATGCGATATAATTGAGCTCATAACAATGACATCCTTTCAGAGTAAATTTTGGGTTCGGAAGCTTAAATTATATCTCAAAAAAGGGGGTCATTGTTATTTTTGTTAAAAAAAGAGTGAAACCCTTGAAAATAAAAGGATTTAAAATAAAAAACGAGTGTCTTAGTTGACACTACGA
>CAKMKB010000026.1:0-3984 GCA_927435965.1 uncultured Clostridia bacterium | reverse complement strand
CAATATTAAATTACTTATAACTCCATATAGAAAATCACAAGACTAAAGGGTGGCGTTTCGCCACCCTTAGTATTTCAATCATTGACGTTCAGCACTTCCTGGCCTGTGTAGTTCAGCCCCACATGGCCTACCTTTGTCATGACAACATGGTCTGCTGTGTAAGTACCTGGCATCACCGCCTGCATGTAGTAGGAGATGGTCTTGTTGCTTTCTGAATTCCAATAGTAGAAGACCAGCTTCTGCTCTTGCTGTTCGTACCATCCTGAGTTGCTGTCAACCTTTATAAACCTAAATCCTGCCGGTATGAAGTCTGTAATCTGGTAACTGAATGATTTATCGGCGGATACTGTTGGTGTGATGGTCACCTTGATTAGGTCGGATTGGTTGAATGTCGTTTGATTCTGACCGTCGACACTGTATTGTTTTGACAAGCTGTACTCATCGACCCTGTTTACACCCAGGTCCTCAACACCACTCAAAGCATATACATACGCCCCGATGTCACTGACTGTACCTTTTATGGTCATGCTACTCAAGTCTTCTTTTGATACAGTTAGGGTTTTAGTTTCAAACCCGAATATATCAAAGGTTTCTTCCTTGCCATCATATTCAACTGTAACTTTGCCAGACAAGGCTTTAATCTCTTCACTGTCCATGATGTTTCTGTTTTTCATATAGGACAGCTGCTCGATATAAGCAATCTCATAGATCGACGGCACCTCGTAAACATAATCGAATAACAGGTCTCCATTGGCGAAATCACCAAGCTTAGCAGCCAATGTAGCCAGTAATCCTGCAGCCACATGGTTCTCGCCATCAGATTCACTGATCGTTACTGCGATTTTTTCACCTGTCTTGACAGTTCGACTTAGAACGTCCTTGAAGATTTCAGTTGCCTTTGTCTTGTCGCCTAAAGATTCGAGACCCAAGGCTAAAGCTATTCTATTGGTATCGGTCAAGCCTTCCATCTCAAGAATCTCGTACATATCCAGTAGCACCGGTTCTTTAAACAGTGACAGTCCGGTGTAGGCATACACCACGCTGTTAAGATCTGAGTCACTGTTGTTTACGATGTTGTAGAAATACGTTTTAAGAGATTCCTGGCTGAAGTAGTCGTAATTCAACAATGCAACTCTCATACTGATGAATGTGTCACTGTCTCCGTACGGTAGAAGCTTGATACCGCCATCATAGTTTTGATATCTGGTAATTGCATCATCCCAGAGCTCAAGTTCTGGCTCAAAATTTTCCTTTATAAAACGCCTTGCTTCCATTCCTGCAATCAGTTGGTCGATTCTGACACCTGATGCAAATCTCAAACTCAGCAAACTGTTATAGAAGTTGGACTCGCTCTCGTTAAAGAATGTAACCTCCGCATTGGAGAGAACATTGTCGAATCGAGTGCCTGTAGTGATGTCGTAATATTTTTTGTTATTGAAAGATACGGTAGAATCCACAACCACAAAGGATTGTTGTATGGCATCTGTGAACTCGCCATCTGTTGCATAGGAGGTAATCACATATTCTCCCTCTTCAAGAGCCCCAAGTGAAATATTAGTGTATTGGCCTATTACGCTATCCTTTTGAATTTCCTTGGTAGTATCGGATCCTTTTTGCTCCAGTACCACTCTATAGTCAACAGCCTTACCCTTCACGGCCTCTTCACCAAATACTCTCAGGCTGATAGAAGGATTGTCACCTGTAATAAAGTATTTACTCAAAATAGTTGAAATGTGGAACGGCAATTTGGCATTGATGTTGATCCAGCCTGTACTTGCCTCCATCTTGTCATTAACTCCCTGGTAGGTGATTCTCCATGATGTGAGATTGTCAGGAAGCCTGAAGGTTATAGTTCCTTCACCGCTAGCGTTGGTAGTTAGGGTCATAAATGTCGCGGTGTCTCTGAATTCGCTTCTGACATAATAATCAGCTGCATCGCCACCCTTTTCAGCCCCCTCTCCAAACCTGAAGAAACCACCGCTGTTCTCAGTAGAAACATACTCGCTAATGATGCCTGTACTGTACACACTCATATATATATTTGCCAGCATATCTGCGGTCTGTGAGTATAGACTGAAGTAAGCCTCATCCACAATACTCAGGTTGATGTCAGCTGGGTATGGTTTGCCGTCAGCGTCGGTAGTCTTGATGTTCAGAGTTACCTCATCACCAGGACCGTAATCGATTTTATTGGCTGATACTGTGATATCTATTTCTCTTTCGCTGTAGTCATAGTTTATGTAAGCAGGATAAGCGGTCTTGTACATGGACCCATCCTTTGCATATATTGCCTGGATCAGAATATTCGGGATATGTTGCTCAAGGAATGCAAAGCTTCCAGACAGTGTTTCTTTTATTTCATACCTCAGTAGACCATCCTGTAGGTACATAACCATCATCTTGTCGCCGTCTGATTCTTCAACCTGTCCATCGTTATCCAAGAAGTAATTGACGGTTTCGTTGACTTTGTAACTATATTTGTTGTCCACTGTCTGAATGGAGTAGTAAGTGGCAAAAGGATCCGAGATTGTTTTCCTCTGATAACTGAAAGACGTTCTTTCCAAGATCTGTCCGCCTTTTCCGTCGCTGATTGTGACTACCACTTCATAGTTTTTTTCGGAATCCTTGGCATATGGCATTTGAAGCACATAAGTGCCATTAACTAGCTGAACATCTCTTTTTTCAACCACTTCACTCTTTGGAATGGACTCATAGGTCTTTCTGTTTACCTTATTGATGTAGTCATAGACCTGTCCGGTCTCTCTGCTCTCATACCAGGACGCGGTAACTGTCACACTAGCTGTCACATTGAGTGGAGTTCCTCTGAGTTCTTCATAGCTGAAGTCGAAGTCGGTTTTGTATTTGTCGGAATCCAGCTCATGTCCTTTAATGGTTACTTGTGGAATGTCGGAATCTCTGTCGTACTCTAGCTCAACCATCTTATCCTTTGGTAGGAATACAAAGCTGGCATAATCTGTTATCGGGTAGTTTTCAGCATCTCGGTTATAGGCCTCGATGCTGACTGCTATCGGTCTCCAATTGTCAATGACATAAGTTGGTGTAAGGGTTACACCTGCTTCACCGTTTGAATCTGTGGTTAGTCTGCCCTCTATCGGATTGCCCAGATACATATAATAGACAAATGGCATATCCGGTACTGCTCCACCTTCAAAGAAGCTGGATTTGATGGTATAGTTGATCGACTCGCCTGCAGAGATAAACTCCTTATCAAAATCACCCTCTACCTTATAGACGGGCTTGGTGTACTCATTGATGTAGAACTCATGTCTCAAAACTAGATCGTCGCCATCTTCCAACAGAATAGAGTACCAGCCAGGCGACAGGTCTTTCCAGCTAAAGCTTTCGGTCAATGTACCTGTATTGGTGGTGGTTATGCCTTTACTTTCGATCAGATATATACCGTTAACCATGGAATAGAAGCTTAACTTGTACTGCCCTGTGCTTTTAAGTTTTGGTTTCACATAGCCATAAAGATTGATGGTATCAGTAGGCAGATAGGTACTTCTGTCACTGAAAACATACTTGAAATAGTCATTGGATGTCTCGGAAAACTGAGGCACACGAAGCGAAGTATCATAAACCCTGTAATAAGGGTCAAATCTTCTGACACTCCTCATAACAAAGTCATTAAACCCTGCAGCCTCTATTTTGGCATAGGTTGTATAGCTTTCAGGATCATTTGTATAGCTGATTGTTGCTGTGCCATCCTGTTTGGATGTGCCGGTAAACTGATCATTGATGGTAATCTTTGCATTGCTGATAGGATTGTGATCCTTGCTACTTAAAAGCCATAGAAAATGGTTGTCTTCAAACTGGCTGTCATAAACCATCATGTCGTTGACCTGGATGTATGAGAAGTAGTCTTTATTGTCATAGGATATCCTGACTAGGTAATAGCCTGGATCCAGTTGCTTTGGCATTTAAGTAGCAAGGATCACAATCCTATCAGCAATGCAAAGATTA
>CAKMKB010000025.1:0-8910 GCA_927435965.1 uncultured Clostridia bacterium | reverse complement strand
TGACCCCCTTTTTTGAGATATAATTTAAGCTTCCGAACCCAAAATTTACTCTGAAAGGATGTCATTGTTATTTTTGTTAAAAAAAGAGTGAAACCCTTGAAAATAAAAGGATTTAAAATAAAAAACGAGTGTCTTAGTTGACACTACGATGTGATATGAGGGGGAAACATCTATGAATATCTATGAAATTGACGGATACAACTTAACCATGAAGCAAATCGAGATAATACTTAGTGATCCGGACAGCAAGGTACGGTTATCTGCCGAAGCTGCACATAAATGCCGCGCGAGTCGTAAACAAATCGATCGATGGTTGCAAAAAGATGCTCCCATCGTTTACGGTGTTAACACGGGATTAGGAAATCTAAAAGATGTGGTTGTTCCACCCGAACAGCATATTCAATGGAACAAGTGTTTGCCCTATCCTCATGCCGCTGGAATGGGTGATTATTTGCCTGCGCCCATTACGCGTTTATCACTCTTATTACGTGCTAATGTACTGGCCCGTTCTTTCTCTGCTGTACGTGTAGAATTAATTGAACGTCTTCTTGATTTGTTTAATCACAAAATATCTCCTGCTGTGCATAGTGAAGGTTCAACCGGCCTAAGTGATTTAGCACCTCTAGCACAATGCATCATGGTAATAGCTGGGCTTGAAGATGCTACTGCTTATTATAACGGTGAACTAATGCCAGCAAAACAAGCCCTAACAAAGGCAGGGTTAGAACCAACCTTTGATCTGGAATGCAAAGAGGTATTGGCGATAATGAATGGCTCTACTATGACTCAAGCAATTGCAGTCTATTCTTTTATAGAGTTTGAAGACTTATTCGCCAGACACACGTCATTGTTCAAAGATACAATAATATCTGATAAGCTATCCGCCTATAATAGGACTGTTGAGTTTGCACGTGAGATTCTAAACTTTGAAAACAACATTTCCTGTGACAATCCCCTATTATTTGAGACGGATTTCAATGAATATGAAGCTGTAATGGGTTGTAATTGTAGCAATACTCAGGTTGGATATATATTAGACCTGATGAGTATTATCGTCTGCGAGATGGGTAGCGATATAGATTCTACAGTTCAGAGTATAGAGGGATACGCGAAGGAGACCTCCTCTCATTTAATGGCTAAGCTTAAGACAGCGTCCATGCAGGTGAGTGCAGATTCCATACCTACTAAGTCTGGACAGGAGGATCATGTGGAGTTCAGTTTCACTGCTTCCAAGAAATTTCTTCATGGTGTTCGAATACTAAAAATCCTTCATCAGATATCCGCTGATTATTAATGCGTCTGATAGATTTGACATTTCCGGAATATAAACTATAATCATACCTAGATAAACTTTGATTCTCATACTGGAGTGAACTATGAATAATATCAGTGTATTTTTTTACCACAGCAATAAAACCATAACTGTTAAAGCCGGTACACTATTATCAGAGGCATGTTCTATTGCCGGCAATCCACTAGATCTGGTTTGTGGCGGCAAGGGTACCTGCAACAAGTGTAAAGTCACTGTCAGAAAAGGTGATGTTAAGGAGATAGTACGTGCCTGTATGACACCGTTGGAAGAGAATATAACCGTATATCTCAGCGAATCTCAGATTAAAAGTCATTCACAAATATTAGAAAGCCAGAGTTTGGATTTGACCTTCAGTCCTTCTCTAAAGAAAATTTATCTGGATAAAAAAAGCCTGACGCCTGACAGTTATACTTCTCTAATAGAAGGCGTCACAAAATCATTTAATGGCCATTTTGATTATAATGCTATAAAAACGGCTAGTAAGCATATATTAAACCCTTCCTGTGAGGGCATTACGCTTGTAGCAAATGACAAATCGATAATAGATGTTCACTGCGGTGACACATCGATCCATTTATATGGTGGTGCTGTGGATATCGGCACAACTTCAGTAGTGCTTTATATCTATGACATGACTGATGGAAGTCTTTTGGGGGTTTATTCAGGTCTCAATCAACAGATGGAAAGGGGCGCTGATGTAATCAACCGCATCATGTATTGTAGCCAAAAACCCTCTGGAATTGATGAACTTCAGGAAAACATACTTAACACCATCAATAGCCTTATCGATAAGGCATGCATCGACACGCCTCATCTGAAAGAACACCTGTATCAATTAGTTTTGTGTGGAAATAGCACCATGCAGCATCTTTTCCTAGGATTCGATCCCGTCAAACTTGGTCAATCGCCTTTCATTTCTGTTTATAGGGATACCTTGGTTACGAATGCGTCTCAATTCAATCTGAATGTTCCAGAAAAATGCCAGATTATCTTTCTTCCCCTTTTAGGTGGATTTGTCGGAGCGGATACAACTGCTGTCTTGTTGTCTGTTGAAGAGAACCAAAAAAGAAGATTGATTATTGACTTAGGGACAAATGGTGAAATTGCAGTCTCCAATGGAGATCAATATATGGTGGCTTCTACAGCCTGTGGTCCTGCTTTAGAAGGTGCTGGAATAGAATATGGCATGAGAGGTTCAACAGGTGCTATCGAAAGGTTTGAAATTCTTCAAGATGGGATCCATTATAAAGTTATCGGTGATAGTAAACCCAAAGGAATTTGTGGGTCGGGTATAGTGGATATTATTGCGGAGCTTTTAAAAATAGGCGTTTTAGATAATACCGGGAAAATGCTTAGTCCTGAGAAATTTGCCATAGCAAACCCCAACAGTTCTCTGACAAAAAACCTTGTGACTCATGGTGGCAAGATAGCCTTTATGGTGGTTTCTCCTGAAGATAGTTTTGGTGGGGAAGGTGTATATGTCACTCAAAAAGATATACGACAGGTACAGCTTGCTAAGAGTGCCATCTTTACAGGTTGTCAGATGTTGCTGGATAAGTATGGCCTAAAAGGCGAGGAACTGGATGAGATTCTTTTGGCTGGCGCTTTCGGTAATTATATCAATGTCAATAATGCCCAACACATAGGTTTGATACCAGCTTTTGATGGTGTTACCACATTTTCAATTGGTAATGCTGCAGGAACAGGTGTACAGCAATACTTGCTTAATCACCTGTCTTCCGATAGATGCAAAGAGATTGTTCAAAAGACAAAGCATATCGAATTGGCATCAGATCCTGATTTTCAGAATCTATATGTGCAAAATATGTATTTCAAAGGAGTTCGTGGTGAGAGAGGAGTTTAAACCTGTTTTCAGAGTAGATAAGACTATGGTTTTCAAGAGAATGCGACTTAAAGAAACCTCCAAAGTTTATGAAAAAATGGATTTAGTATTTAATCGGCTATTGCCTAAATTGGAATCACTCATAGATTATCAGGCTGTATTCTTAGTGAAAGATAATCAATTCAAACTCGATCAACCCCAGTTGGATGACTGTGAGAAAATGGTCTTTTGCTATACTACCATAGGGCCACTTATATGTGATGAGATCACCCATCTTTTTGATGAAAAGGAAATGGTTGACGGATATGTAATGAACGAGATGGCAAATGATTTAATTATGGATTTAACCAACCAGTTGTATGACTATATCAAGATAACTCTCAAAAAAGATGGTTATCATCTGACTAAACGCTTTTCGCCGGGAGAGTGCAGCTTGGATTTATCCTTGCAGGCTTTTATTATGGATCATCTTAAGGAGCACTTTGAGATTAAAGGGAAGCTCATGAGTTCATATATGATCAATCCTGAGAAATCCTCACTGTTTGTATATGGTGCAGATACGAAAATACCTGAACTTGAGAAAGATTTTGATTGCAGTGAGTGTCTTTCACACAATTGCCCTTATCAAAGAATCTAAGAAAAAAACTACCTTGTGGTAGTTTTTTTAAATTGATAAGGCGTTTGACCAGTATTTTTTTTAAAAACCTTTGAAAAATAGCTTTGATCCTCATAGCCTACATATATAGCTATATCAAGAATCACCATATTGGTTTCCTTTAATAGCTCCTTGGCACGCTTGATTCTCACCTGATTCAAGTAAATGTTGAACGTGGTTTCCATTTCTTGTTTGAAGAGCCTAGACAAATAAGATGCGTTGATATGAAAATGATCGGCCAATTTTTCCAATGTTATTTTATTCATGAAATGCGTATTAATATGCTGCACTACCTGATTGATCAAGTCTGAAGTACCTGTGTATAAATTGTCAAATATATTCTTTACAAAGTGATCTGTCATTTTACCCGACCAATGAATAATACCCTGCACCGTCTCGATCTTGTTTAGCGAATTGATCAAATCATAATTGATTCCAAATATTTTTTGTAGTGACGCCCCTCCCTCCACAGCTACTCTGGATAGAATAACGCATATCTCAAGGATTCTCGCTTTTACTACTTCAAGGTTGCCATTTTCCATCAATAAGATTTCGTTCAGCAATACGCGAAAAGTTTTATTTGCGCCTTCGTTGTCGCCTTCTTTAATTCTGCTGATAAGCTCTTTTTCTTTTTCAAAAGGGTATATGGTGGTGATTTCTTTTAAATCATTATCAGGTATATCTTTCTCTATGCGTCTTGGTTCTTTATACAACAAGTTCAGATTGTCGTTATCATATTGATTGTTCAAGCCCTCGACACAGGTGTTTAGTATATTTGACAAGTGATGTACGTGTTTAGTTGAATGTATCTTCATACTTCTCAAAAATATGGTCACCTTAGAAAATATATCAGCATCTGATTCATGAATTTTAAATAAATCTTTTACGGTATCTTCCAAAATCGGTCCCATAGCAACCGGTCCAGCAATACATGCGCCATCAAATTTCCCTTCTTTAAAGATTGCAACTGCAACGTTAACAAATCCAGATGGACATATGAAAATATAGGGTTCTCCCAGCTTTGATGCTAAGTCACACGAGAAAGACAGATTCTTACCACATATACTCTGCTTTTGATTGTAGATATCAAAAAACCTGCATATTTTGTTTTCTTTATTTGTTTCCAATACAATTTCCATCTGATCATTGAAAACAGTCACTGGAACTTCCGTCAAAAAACTAAATGAGGTAAATATTTGATTTTTCATTTTAATCCTTTTATCAATATTTTACAATTTTACATAAATTAATTACAAATATATGAGTTATTATAACACATTTTAACCTTTTGTGTAATTTTTTAAGCAATTAATTACAATTTTTATCTTATAATCAACCATCTTGTTTTATCACAAACATATATAATTGCATTAGATGATTAATGGTCAAACACAATTTATATTTGGAGGTTTTTAAATGGGTAAAGATTTAATTTTTCAGACATTACGTCATGAAACAACTTCACGCTCTCCTTGGGTACCCTTTGCTGGTGTTCATGCGGGAAAATTAAAGGGTTATACAGCTGAGGATGTGCTAAAAGATAGTGATAAATTGTATGAATCACTGCTAGAAGTTTTCAGACTCTACCGACCAGATGGTATGCCTATCATTTTCGATCTTCAGGTTGAGGCGGAAATATTGGGTTGTGAATTGTTGTGGGCTAAGGATAATCCACCATCGGTTCGAACTCACCCTTTAGCCGGTGAAGTAAAGGCATTGCCTTGTAAATGTAAAATGCCTACTGTTGAATCGGGTAGATTACCGATGATTTTGGATGTTATGAAAAGAATCAAAAGCGAAATAGGTGATGAAACCGCTCTTTATGGATTGATTTGCGGTCCTTTCACATTGGCATCACATTTAAGAGGTAGCGATATTTTCATGGATATGGTCGAGGATAAGGATTATGTCAAGCAACTTGTGGGCTTTTGTGCAGAAGTTTGCTGTGCAATGACAGATTACTACGTGGATGCTGGTATGGATGTTATCGCTGTTGTAGATCCTCTGGTGTCACAGATATCTCCGAAACATTTCAATTCTATGCTTTCTGAAGGGTTCACAGCGGTCTTTGACTATATCAGAAGCAAAGGTGTGTTCTCATCTTTCTTTGTATGCGGTAACGCTACAGTTCAATTGGAAGTAATGTGTCAAACCAGTCCGGACTCCATCTCCATTGATGAAAACGTAAATATTTATAAAGCAAAAGAAATAACGGATAAGTACAATATCACCATAGGTGGTAACATTCCTTTGACAACTACCATGCTTTTTGGGACCCAACAAGATAATATGAAATTTGTAGTGGATATGATAGATAATATAGATAGACATAATCTAATAATCGCTCCAGGGTGTGATATGCCATATGATGTTCCTATAGAGAATGTCGTTGGTGCAATGCAAGCTATTCTTCATACAGATGAGACCAGAGAAATGGTGAAGAATTACGAGTCTGTCAGTACATTTGACATAGAAATAGAACTCCCCGATTATGCAAATCTAGAGAAGCCATTAATTGAAGTCTTTACGTTGGATTCAGCCACCTGCGCAGCCTGCACATATATGATGGATTCAGCCAATATCGCTGCCATAGAGTATGGTTCAAAGATAAAAGTGGTGGAATACAAGTATACTATAAAAGAAGATATTGTCAGAATGCATAAAATAGGTGTTGCTCAATTACCCTCCATATATATAAATGGAGAACTCAAATGGTCCTCCATTATACCAAGCAAACAAGAGCTGTTTGAAGAAATAGACAAGTATCTCTAACCAAAATAAGTATTGAATAGTTTCTTAACATAGACAGAGTCAAAGTACTCTGTCTCTTTATATGCAGTTTCCGCATCCTTATTTTTGATTGCCATTGCTATGCTGCTTAATGATTGGGCATGCCACTTAGGATTCTCACAGACATACTGGATATATCTTAAGAATCGAACGATAATATTGTTCCAGTCTTCTAGGGTATCTCTAAGCAGTTCATTTCTGCAGTTATCTCGGATGATTCTAAAGAATTCATAGTCAGCTTCAATATACTTGAGGTAATCGCTGCTGCCAAGATAGGTGTCCATTTCCGCAGATATCTCCATGAGTCTCTGGACATCCTTTTCTGAAGCGAACTCCGCTGTCAACTCAGCCGCAAAGGCCTCTAGCTTCTTTTTCACCTGATAAGCATTTTTGACCTCTTTGATATCAATTTGCGTCACATATGTTCCTATTCTGGGGATCATATTGATCATGGATTTATTGGATAATCTCAGTAGGGCCTCCCTAACAGGTGTCCTGCTGATGTTAAACTCCTCTGCTATTTTCTTTTCCTCAATAATATCACCGGGCTTATACTCTAGGTTCAAGATTCTCTGTGTAATAATATTATAGATTCTTTCATTTGTGTTTTCCATTCCGCCTCCAGCTTTTAGATTGATATATTAGTACTATTACTAGTATATAACGACGATATATTTATTACAATGGTTTAGTTGAGGGAAATAAATTTGCATTGTCTAATATCGAATGCTAATATTATTTAAAGATATGTATGATTTTAAACGGAGGGAATCCATGAAACACAGATTTATTTCAAAGCGTTACTGGATTGATCAATCAACACCAATGGGGAAGGTCGACGAGCTGTCTAAAGGATTCGATGATGTAATCAATCTAAGTCTCGGAGATCCTGATATCATTACAAATGATTTGATTATCGAGCAATCCTTTCTGGATGCAAAAGCGGGACATACGAAATATACGGATTTTAGAGGAGACCCGGAGCTAAGAGCTGAAATATTAAAGACTTACAAAGAAGATTACGGTGTTGTATTGGATGATACTGAAATCATGGTCGTTGCCAGCGGATGCCTAGCCATGTATCTTGTGCTGGAGGCAATACTTGACGATGGCGACGAAGTTATTATACATGCGCCTTATTTCACACCTTATGTTCAGCAGATCCAACTGGCTCGAGGTATTCCAACTGTCTTGGATACTTTGGAGGAAGAGGGTTTTCAGATTAATATCGAAAGACTTGAGCAACTTATAAATCAAAAGACCACGGCGATTATCATCAACACGCCTAACAATCCGTCAGGTGCCTGTTTTACTAGGGAAACTATGCAGAAGGTCGCTCAATTGGCTATAAAGCATGACCTCATTATAATTGCGGATGACATATATGGGGCATACAGCTTTTCTGAGCCATTTATACCAATGATCACTAATCATACTGTCAGAGACCGAACCATCACCATCAACAGCTTTTCTAAAGACTACGCGATGACAGGCTGGCGAATCGGTAACATCATAGCACCTGACTACATCATCCGTACTGTACAGCAAATCAATGAGAATGTTGTTTTTACAGCCCCTTCTATATCTCAAAGGGCTGCAATCTATGCTTTACGTAACAGGCACATCATCCAACCCGGTTTGATAGAGGAGTATAAAAAAAGGGTAATGTATGCTGCAGAAAGAATCAACAACATTCCCAACATGTCTGTGTTACCACCAAAGGGTACCTTCTATCTATTTGTAAACATTAAAAAAACCGGTCTGACATCAATGGAGGCTTCAGATATGATTTTAAGGGAAGCTCATGTATTGACCATTCCGGGTAACGCTTTTGGCAAATGTGGCGAAGGATATGTGAGGATTGCATGCACAGTTGGTGTTGAAATATTGAAAGAGGCTTTCAATCGTATCGCAAAAATGGACTTATTTTCAAAATAATGATTGACTATCATTTCAATTGTGTTATAATTCTTTTAATAATGTTAGGGAGAATACAATGATTAATCGACAATCAAGTCTTAGCAATTGCACATATTATGCTTATTATCTTGGCTATTATAGCGAAGATCAATTTAGGTGCAATTGAATAGAAGGTTGTTTAGATTAATGGGTTAGTTGTATCATCTCGATAGAAATATTGATTTTAGAGGACTCGTTAAGAGTCCTTTTTTTATAGAAAAGGTAGTGTAAAGTAACGTATGAAAAAAAAGGTCAAGGGAAGTGACTAGACAAATCCTGAAAATTCAAGCAGCTGACGTCGCCCTTGACAGCAAACCCTAGCAATGCTGGTAAAAAATACCGTGTCCTCAA
>CAKMKB010000024.1:0-4320 GCA_927435965.1 uncultured Clostridia bacterium | reverse complement strand
AGAGATACTGAGGCATTATTTGCTGGGTATTGAATGGGTGTGAAATCATATATCTCTTTATTTTTTTGGAACAATCATTACCCCACCAGGGTGCTGTCCAGTAGTTTTCTTGACACCTGTGCAATAATCTACCAAGCGGTTTGTCTCAGCGTTCCTTAATTGAATACTCTTACCATCAAAATAGTTCTTAACGAATCCATAAGCAGTTTTGGATGCTATAGTCCCAATTGTTCCAGCTCTGTAAACATATCCTTCTCCAAATAATGCCTCAGTATATCTCATAGCTTCTATCTGTTCCTTAGCGGCAAAATTTAAGTCAATATCGGGTTCCTTATCTCCTTCAAAACCTAAAAATACTTCGAAAGGTATATCGTGCCCTTCCTTGATATATGTAGTCCCACATACAGGACATAATTTAGAGGGCATATCCACACCGGAGCTGTAGCTACCATCTGTTACAAATTGACTATGCTTACATTGTGGACATATGTAATGAGGTGGAAGTGGATTAACCTCAGTTATATTGCTCATTGTTGCTGCGAAGGAGGATCCCACAGATCCCCTGGAGCCAACTATGTATCCATCTTCTAACGATTTTTCGACCAACTTCCTAGCTATGACATACATGACGGCATAACCGTTGCTGATAATCGAGTGCAACTCTCTTTCCAGCCTTTCTCGTACAAGGTCTGGTAAAGGATCTCCGTACATTTGAATAGCATTCTGCACGGTGATTTCTCTTAGGCTAATATCAGCTCCCTCTATAATCGGTGGATATACACCATCCGGAATTGGTTGAATATCTTCAATCAAGTCAGCTATTAAACTAGGATTCTTTATGACAACCTCTTCTCTTACACGCTCATTTAAATATTCAAACTCAGCCAGCATTTCATTAGTCGTTTTCAAATAGATTGATGGCTGGTCATCTGCATCATCATATCCCTGTCCCGTCATCAGTATCTCTCTGACTATACTATCCTTCTTGTCAAGAAAATGGACATCACCAGTTGCACAAACCAATTTGTCGTTTCTGGTGCCTAAGTCTATGATTTTTTTATTGATTTCTCTCAGGTCGTTCTCATCCTTCAAAATACCACTCTTGATCAGATTCAGATTATTGGTAGAGGGTTGGATCTCAAGAAAATCATATTGCTGAACAATCTTATCCAACTCATTATCCGTTGCACCTGAAAGAATGGCGCTGAATAACTCTCCAGATTGACAAGCGGTACCTAGAATAAGCCCTTCCCTATATTGGCTAAGAACTGATCTTGGCAATAAAGGCTTTTTATAAAAATAATTCAAATGTGATTCAGAAACCAATTTGTATAAATTTTTCAGTCCAATATAGTTTTTCACCAATATGATGATGTGAAATGTCTTCGAGTTTGTAATGCTTTTTTCTTCACCAATATTAGAATTGATTTCAATTATATTTTCAAGGCCTTTAGCCTGAAGCATTTCAATCAAAATAACAAGAAGTGCTGCGGCAGCCATGGCATCATCTGATGCTCTGTGATGGTTTTCAAGTGTAATGCCCAAATCCTTGCACAATTTGTTCAGTTTGTAGCTTTTACGTTTTTTAATTAAGTATCTGGCCAGATCCAGTGTATCGATGACGCAAAACTCTCTTGGGGTGTCTAGGTTATTTCTTAGAAATGAATAATCAAAATTAGCATTGTGGGCACATAAAACTTCACAATCTCCAATAAAGTTCAGGAATTCTACGAGGCAAGCTTTTATATCCTGTGCGTCCCTAACATCTTCATTGGTAATACTTGTGATTTCTGTAATTTTATAGGGTATATCTATTTTGGGATTGACCATTATATTGAAGGTATCCACAATTTGTAGATTCTTAAGCTTAACGGCTCCGATTTCAATAATTCTGTCGTTTATAGGTGATAATCCTGTGGTTTCCAAGTCAAAAACAACTATCTCTTCGTTAAAATCCTGGTCGATGGGATTTTTGATGATATCAACACCATCTTCACACAAATAACCTTCCATACCGTAAAGAATTTTTATATTATGTTTTTTAGCAGTTAGCATTGCCTCCGGGAATCCTTGCAACACACCATGATCTGTCAATGCAATTGCCTTATGTCCCCATTCTTTTGCTCTTTTTGCGATTTTATCAAAATCACTGATGCCGTCTAGTGCGCTCATTTTGCTATGAACATGGAGCTCTACTCTTTTGTCTTCGCTTAAGTCCCTTATAATCTGTTTTTCGTTGCATAGATTAATGCTTTGTGCCATCATCAGGTATTCTCTGGAAAAACTATCATACATGTTTTTGCCTTTGACTAAGACAACATCTCCAACTGTCAGGACTTTAAGTTTATTGGTCTTCTCTTCTCCCCTTATAAAGGCTTTTACCGTTATGGAGTTAGTATAGTCAGTCATGTCCATCTGAAACAGGAACAGGTCTGTTTTAATTGCTTTGATGGTAGTATTGAGGATTTCTCCCTTAATGCAATAATCGAGTCCCTGAATCTCATCTATGTCATTGATGTCAACAGGCATATCGCTGATCTTTTTACCTAACAGGACTTCCTCTACTGTCCTTTTTTTCTTGGATTTTGTCTTTTTTTGAACAGTAGTGTTTGATAGAGATGTTTCTCTGACAATTTTCTCCAATTCCTTAGAAAGATCCATATGGCTTATCTCTTCTTTAAAGTCTAAAATCAGATGTATTCCATACTGATAGAGGGATTTGAAAGCATGAGAAATCTTTTGGTCCGTCTTGTTTTGTATCATCTTCTCATATAGAATCCTGTTCTTAACTGTAATTGAAACCTCTGTGGGATTTATCATCTTGATGCACTCTTCATCAATCTCTTTTGCCAATGAATTGTGATGTTTTTTAAGCAAGTATAATATATTGCTGATAAGGATTTCTCTTTTTATATCACCAATCACATCCGCATAGGAAATCTGGACATCATAATCAGAACCCAGTCTGCTTTGATACCATCCACTGAGATCATCTATTTCATTTATGGAATACAGAACATCACTGCTTATCTGGATTAACAAGTTGCGTTCTGTATGATTAAGGCTGATTTTAATGATTTGAGCTTTTGTTAGAGTTTTCTTTGTTCCATCAGGCATAGTATCTCCGTAAAAAAGCTGCCTGTCAGCAGCTATATTTTTTCAATTTCTTCCATCAAAACATCAATTATTTCATCCTCGCGAATTTTTCTTATAATCTGTCCTTTCTTGAACAAGACGGCCTCGCCTTTGCCACCTGCAATTCCAATATCGGCTTCTCTTGCCTCTCCAGGTCCATTTACAACACAACCCATAATGGCAACCGTCACATCTTTCTTGCTGGTCGAAAGCCTTTGTTCAACTTCTTTCGAAATGCCTATAAGATCTATTTTGGTTCTGCCACAGGTTGGACAGGATATTATATTAGGGCCATAGGGTCTGAGATTCAAGAACTGCAATATCTTTCTTCCTATAATTACTTCCTTGTCTGGAGAATCTGTAAGTGAAACCCGTATCGTATCACCAATGCCATTCAATAGCAGACTTCCAATACCCATAGCTGATTTTATGACACCATTTGAATAGGATCCAGCTTCTGTAACACCGAGATGCAGCGGATAATCCGTCCTCTGTGATATAAGAGTATACGAGTCATAAGTCAGTCGCACATCAGACGATTTAATAGAAATCACAAGATTGTTATAGCCACAATCCTCAATGATTTTGACCTGTTCCAAGGCACTTTCAATCATAGAGTGCTTGTTTAGTCCTTTGTACTTATCTAAGAATTCTTGTTTTACAGAACCCGAGTTTACACCTACCCTTATCGGTATGTTCCTTTCTTTGCAGGCTCTTACAACCTCTATGACTTTTGATCTGTCTCCAATGTTCCCAGGATTGATTCGGATACCATCAACTCCCATTTTTACAGATTCTACAGCAAGCCTATAATCAAAATGTATATCCGCTACTAGAGGGATATTTATCTGTTCTTTTATTGCAGAAATAGCCTTAGCACTTGCCATATCCGGTACCGCACAACGAATGATATCGCAACCTACCGATTCAAGCAATTTGATCTGTGCGACTGTTGATACAATATCACTTGTTGCAGTATTGGTCATGGATTGAACGGTTATAATGCTATCGTCACCAACCGGGACTGTCCCATAATAGACTTTTCTTTTCATTTGAAACCTCAGTTCAATATTTTAATGATATCCGGCTGAAAATGCTGGGCTTAAACCTGGAGATAAGATTTTATCTATCAACGGCGTTACGACAGTGACCTGGGAGGAAGTCAGAAGCAACATAGCGAACTCT
>CAKMKB010000023.1:0-18163 GCA_927435965.1 uncultured Clostridia bacterium | reverse complement strand
TGGTCGATACCCATAGACCGAGTTTTACTGAAGCCGCGGACATATTGGATAGAATCGACAGACTTGTGCTTATTGATCATCACAGAAGAGGTGAGGAATATCTGGACGATCCGGTATTGGATTATCTTGAGCCATATGCCTCCTCGACCTGTGAACTGATTGCAGAGCTTTTTCAATACATGAATGATCAGATAATCCTAACAAAATTTGAGGCAGATGTCATGCTGGCGGGGATTATTATGGACACTAGCGCCTTCACCTTCAAGACTGGCGTGAGAACATTCGAGGCAGCATCATACTTAAAAAGAGCGGGTGCTGATTCGGTGGATGCAAAAAGGCTTTTAAGCGATGAGCTTGAAACATGGAAACGGAAATCAGAGGTCATAGAGAGAGCTGAAATCTATAATGAAGTAGTGGCGATATCGACTATTGATGATATCTATACCACAGGACTGATTATAGCATCTCAGAGTGCAACAGACCTGCTATCGGTCAAGGGAGTGCAGGCAAGCTTTGTCCTGGTAAGGAGAGAAAAGCATATTCACATCAGTGGCAGATCGACAGGAAAAATCAATGTTCAGGTCATACTCGAAAGTCTTGGTGGCGGAGGCCATCTTGAAATAGCTGGGACACAACTAGAGACTCAAGACATGGAGGAAGCAAAAAAGATGCTGCTCCAGGAAATTGACAAATACATAAAGGAGAGTAAATAAAATGCAGGTTATACTTTTAATGGATGATAAATCAATGGGAAAAAAAGGAGATATCATAAACGCCAAGGACGGCTATGCCAGGAATTTTTTGATACCAAAGGGTATTGCTATTGAAGCTACAAAAGAGAACTTGAAGCACCTAGAGAGAGAGAAGCAGAAGATGCTGCATTATGAGGAAAAGCTGCTAGAGGAGTCTAAGCTTTTAGCTGAACAAATTGAAAGCAAATCCATTGAAATAAAAATAAAAGCAGGCGAGAACGGCAAGCTGTTCGGATCAGTCACAACGAAGGAAATTGCACAGGAATTCAAAAGTCAACATAACATAGAAATAGACAAGAAAAAGATAGAGTTGAAAGACCCCATAAAAACAGTCGGTACCCATGAGGTGCTGGTTAAGCTTCATAGTGAAGTGAATGCAAAATCAAAGGTGATTGTAACTGGAATCTAGGAGTGAAATATGTCCGAACAAATGATAGGAAGAATGCCACCCCATAGCCTTGAAGCGGAGCAATCCATCCTTGGCTCAATTATGCTGGATAAAAACGCATTGGAAACAGCAGTCACCAAGCTTAAAAATGAGTATTTTTATTTTGAGGCAAACAGAGAAATATTTGAAGCGGCAAAAAGCCTTACCCTAAAGAACCACCCGGTTGACCTTCTGACAATAACCGAAGAACTTAAGAAAAGAAAAACCATCGACCAGATTGGTGGGATAGAGTATCTTGTTGGGTTATCAGATAATATTGCAACCACAAGAAATACAGAAGCCTATTGCAACATTGTGGAAGAGAAAGCTATCATCAGAGAACTGATTATGGCAGCAGAGGAAATAAAGAACAAAGGGCTAGATAATGCAAGCGAGTCAAAGGCCCTTATAGAATTGGCAGAGTCCAGAATCTTTTCGATTTCGCAGTCCAGGCAGCATAGAGATTTCTCACATATGAGAGACATCGTATTGGATGTTTTCAATCTTCTCGAGGATAGGGCAAACAGTGACAGCGATATGACCGGACTGACAACCGGATTCAAAGAAATAGACATGATGACATCAGGTCTCCAGCGATCGGATTTTATACTGATAGCAGCAAGACCTTCCATGGGTAAGACTGCTCTTGCGCTGAACATCGCTCTGAATTCATCAATCAAAGCCAAAGCCAAGGTAGCCATCTATTCATTGGAAATGTCCAAAGAACAATTGGTTCAGAGGATTATCAGCATGGAATCTCTTGTGGAGAGCAATAAACTGAGAACAGGCAGATTGGATGATGAGGACTGGGAAAGGATTACCTACGCCAGTGGTGTCATTTCTGACGCTGAGATATATATTGATGACACACCAGGCATCACACTTTTTGAGATAGCATCCAAATGCAGAAGGCTAAAGACACAAAAGGGTCTGGATCTGATTATTGTGGATTACCTACAATTAATGGAGGGCCATGGAGGCGAAAGCAGGCAACAGGAGATATCAAGCATTTCAAGGGGCCTGAAAGGGTTGGCTAGAGAGATGGACTGCCCTGTTCTGACACTGTCACAGCTATCGAGAGCACCCGAACAGCGTCAAAACCATCGGCCGATACTGTCGGATTTGAGAGAATCAGGTGCAATAGAACAGGATGCCGACATAGTCATGTTTCTTTATCGTGACGAGTATTATCGCGACAAGGAGGGTCTGGAAGAAGAAAACTATCAGAAGAAAGGTATCGCAGAGGTAATCATTGCCAAGCACAGAAATGGTCCTGTGGGAACAGTTGAGTTGTCATGGGTTGATAGGTTTACCAAATTTTCAGATTTGCCAAGAAAATGATATAAAAAGAAGTCTGACCGTGTTAATCTGACAATAGATCAATGCGGTTTTTTATTGATCCAAGCATGCAAAGGAGGATTCAAATGATTGTGGATATAAATTGCGATTTGGGTGAAGGTGTGGGAAATGAAGAGGAAATATTGCCATACATCACCTCCGCCAATATAGCCTGCGGATTCCATGCAGGTGATGCGACAACTATGATGAAAACTGTGGAAACAGCTGCTCGGATGGGAGTAAAGATAGGTGCTCACCCCGGACTCCCAGATAAAGAAGGATTTGGCAGAATGCCCATGTCGGTATCTCTTGAAGAAATAAAAAGCTTTGTTGTTTATCAAATTGGCGCACTTGAGGCCTTTGCAAAGGTAGCAGGCGTAAGACTGAACCACATCAAGCTTCATGGCGCTTTATACAACATGGCTTCTATAGACTACGAGATTTCGAAAATCGTGACAGACACAATATATCAAATCGATAAAGAAATCATATTTATCGGTCTATACAATTCACCGATGATTCAAGCCGCAAAGGATTCAGGACTCCAGTACTTGAATGAGGTATTCGCAGACAGAGCCTATAACAGTGATGGGACTTTGGTTTCTAGACAAACCAAGGGCTCTGTACTTGAAGATGTTGATACCTGTGTCAGCAGGGCTATGCGAATGCTGAATGAAGGTAAAGTAACTTCAATCGATGGAATTGATATAGATATAAAACCAGACACCATTTGTGTTCATGGTGATGGCGAACAAGCCGTTTTGCTTGCTAAGAAGCTAAGTCAGGCTATTAGGGCGGGGTATTAAGATGAAAATAAAACCATCAGGTGATAGAGGAATACTGATTACCCTTGGCGATAGCATCAATGAGGAGACTAATATAAAAATCACAGCACTTGCTGCTGAGATCACCGATCAGCATTTCGCTGGTATTGAAGACCTAATTCCGTCATACACTCAATTGTTGATACAATATGATCCACTGATTGAAGACTATGAAACTTTATGCCAGACCATCAGATCATTGGAACACACCGTAAATGACCTGTCATCAGACAAACAGATGATTATTCGTGTTCCAGTCCTATATGGCGGAGATTCAGGTTCGGATTTGTCTTTTGTGGCTTCATACAATCATTTGACAGAAGAAGAGGTCATCAGAATACACAGTTCGACGGCCTATTTGATTCACATGATAGGTTTTACACCGGGTTTTCCATATCTGGGTGGATTGTCAGAAAGAATCAGAACACCAAGGCTTATCGAGCCAAGACATAGGATAAAGGCGGGCTCTGTTGGTATAGCCGACAATCAGACAGGGATCTACCCCATAGACAGTCCGGGAGGCTGGCAAATAATAGGTCATACCCCTGTCGAACTTTTTAATTGGAAAAATACTCCCCCTACTCTATTCAAAGCAGGCCAGTATATCAAGTTTCAACCTGTTACAAATGAAGAGTATACAACAATCTGTCAAGAAATCAGGCAGGGCACATTTAGGATTAAGGTTGAAGAGAAGGATTTCGACCAGATGAAGGTGACAGAATGAACAGAATTAGAATCATATCACCTGGCATGCTATCAACCATACAAGATAGAGGAAGGATGGGCTACCAACAATACGGCGTGACTGTATCAGGAGCCACAGACAAATATTCTTTCCAATTAGCAAATATTTTAGTTGGAAACAATCGTTATGAAGGATGTATCGAAATGACTATGCACGGGGCAACCGTTGAGTTCATGCATAAAACAGCTTTTGCTGTCACAGGGGCGGATATGCTGCCAACACTCAATGGAAAGTCAATCCGAGCAAACGAGACGGTCATTGCAGAGGCAGGTGATATTCTAAAGTCGGGTACGGCTATATCTGGCCTAAGGTCCTATCTGGCACTAGCTGGAGGCTTTGATGTTGAAAATGTAATGGGGAGTAAATCCACCTATCTGAGAGGTAGTTTTGGAGGCTTTAAAGGACGGAAACTGAAATCAGGAGATGAGCTGAGTATTACTTCGAGTAGCTTTGATCAGATTCGAATGATTCCTTCGGACATGGTTCCAGTATACAGGAATGACAGTGTGTTATCCGTAATCATGGGTACTGAGGAAGAATACTTTACTGTAGATAGCATCGAGACATTTCTCAACAGCACGTACACCATAACAGAGCAAAGCGACAGAATGGGGATAAGACTCGATGGTCAACCGATAACCCATAAAGCGTCTGCTGATATCCTTTCATCAGGAATCACTGAGGGAACAATCCAGGTTCCAAAGAATGGAAAACCGATCATCATGATGGCAGATAGACAGACAACAGGTGGTTATACCAGAATCGCCAGTGTTATATCGACAGACATTCCAAAACTGGCCCAGATGAAGCCTGGTAATACAGTCCGTTTTCAGAAAATCTCATTGCAGGACGCTCATGATCGGATCAGAGTCCAAGAAGAGAGGATACTGCAGATGATTGGTGTATTTGAAAATCAAAAAAGATACTTCCGAGTCAGCATCAATGGTGAAGTGTTTGAGGTGGATGTATGGGAAAAATGAAGAGACAATGCGCTTAGTATTTTGATTGCATCGTCTCTTTTTTTACATCTATTTCTAATAACCTACTTTATCTTTTCCCTTCAAGCTTAGTATCTCCCTTGCCTCTTCAGTCGATGCCACTTGGCCACCAACTGCTTCTATGATCTGCTTGATCTGTGTGACTTGTTCGCCGCTATTTTTTGCAAGTATTCTTGGCTTAAGATAGATATTGTCCTCCAGACCTACCCTCACATGTCCTCCCATGGACAATGCTGCACTGGTCATATAGAACTGGTTTTTGCCTGCCGCTGCAACGGACCACTCGAACATGTCACCCAATTGCTGTTTGGCTTTTTTTACCATGAAGGTCAGGTTATCCGCTTCCGCTGGTATGCCTCCCAGTATTCCCATAACAAATTGTAGATAGATTGGCTTAGTCAGAAGGCCTATCTGCTTGAAATAGGCTAGATTGTTAATCATTCCCACATCATAGACCTCGAATTCAGGGATGGTGCCATTGGCATACATGGTCTCAACATAGGTTTTTATGCCCTTGAATGTGTTGGAAAAAATCAAGTCCTCAGTTGATTCCAGATAGGGAATCTCCCAGTCGTATTTGGGCGTGAGCCTTTTTGCCGCAGGCGCAAGGACAAAATTGATGGACCCCGCATTGCATGAGGCTAGTTCCGGTTTTAGGACGGTAACGGGCTTCAGTCTTTCCTCTATTGTCATTCCCAGTCCGCCTCCAGTAGTGACGCACACCACCAGATCTGACTGCTCTTTGATGCCTTTTGCTATTTGAGTGAATAGCTCAATATCGGATGTGGGTCTGCCATTCTCAGGATTTCTGGCATGGATGTGAACCACTGCGGCACCTGCTTTATAGGCTGTCAGGGCATCAGCGATTATCTGGTCTGGTGTGATGGGTAGGTATTCGCTCATACCCGGTGTATGTATGCCTCCTGTAATGGCTGCTGTAATGATTGTTTTTTTCATAATATTGTTTCCTCCATTTATAGTCTATTGTTTTTCTTTCATTTTTCTATTTTGTTATTTATGGTATAATCAAATCATGTCAAATGATCTGAGGTTGTAAATCGATTGAGGTGCATTATATGTTTATAAAAAATGAAAAGCTAATTGATGTCATTCTTCATGCAATTGAATCTATGTTTTTTACGATTATTACAGATGAAAAAGGTCTTATCTTGTTTATGAGCAAGAATTATATGAACTTGTTTAATCTTACTGAACAAGAGATAATAGGAAGACACGTTCTCGAGATAATCCCAAACTCAGTAATTCCAAAAGTCTTAGAAACCGGAAATGAAACCATTGGTGATATCTTCGAAATGATAGATGGCAGAAAAGTCATTTGTAACCGCATTCTCATTAAAGACGATGCCACCCAAGAAACTCTTGGTGTGATTTCTTCAGCCACATTCAATAATATGAATGAGGTGGAGGTGTTGAATAATAAAATCGAACAACTTGAGCAAATCAACTTAAAATATAAAAAAACAATTAAGAAGCTACAAAAAATCAATACTTCCCAAATCAGAATCATCAGTGTTTCAGATGAGATAAAGAACATCAAAGATACAATCAGTAAAATTGCTTCCACAAAAGCAACTGTTCTCATAACAGGTGAAACAGGTACTGGTAAAGAAATCTTTGCCAACCACATTCATTTGAATAGCGACAGGCGTGACGAGAAGTTTGTAAAAATCAATTGTTCAGCAATTCCTAAGGATTTGATAGAATCTGAACTGTTTGGTTATGGTCCTGGTGCATTTAGTGGAGCTTTGAAAGAGGGCAAAATCGGGAAATTTGAGCTAGCCAATAAGGGTTCTATACTCCTAGATGAAATAGGAGAGATGCCATATAATCTCCAATCGAAACTACTTAGAGTGATTCAGGAGCGAGAAATTGTTCGACTAGGTGACAACAAAACCATCGATCTCGATGTCAGAATTATTTGCAGCACCAACAAAAAATTGACCGACCTCATTAAAAAAGGGGAATTCCGTGAGGATTTGTATTATCGTATAAATGTTGTGGAACTGGAAATTCCTCCGTTAAGAAAAAGAATCATCGATATTTCGCCTCTTTGTGATTTCTTTATTGATAAATTCAACATAGCATACGGACTGGGAATCCATGGTATTGACGAACAAGTAATCTCTCGCTTCCATAATTACTCATGGCCAGGCAATGTCCGAGAACTTGAAAATGTCATTGAAAGAGCCTGCTTGCTTAAAGGTTCAGGATACCTCTCACTAGAGGATTTCACATTTCACGACCAAAAGCAGTCTAATAAATCAGATTTGAGCACTGCCAAAGAGTATGCTGAAAAATCTGCAATTATTACGGCCTTGGAAGCATCTGGATGGAACAAAACCAAAGCCGCTTTGAAACTGGGTATTGACAGGAGTAACCTGTACACAAAAATGAAAAAATATGAAATCAGTTAGAACAGTTGGGGAGCACAGCTCCCCAACTATTTTAATTAGAAATGTTTGATGTTTTCTTCAAACTGCGGCACAACTTTATTCATTTCGGCTTCTTTAACTAATTTAACTATCAAATCATTAAAAGGAGTTTTAATTCCCATTTCTCTGCCTTTCTTTGCCACAAATCCATTGATGAAATCTATCTCGCATGGTATCCCTTTTTCTAAATCCTGAAGCATGCTGGCTTTTAATGCCCTATGCTTACCCCATACCTCATGGTAGAAATCAAACTTGTCAGAAGGTGTTTCTTCATTTAGTATTTCCAGATCTGACATTTCTTTTCCTTGCATGAAAACCATTTTGTGACCATGAGCTTTTGCCGTCTTAATCACTTCATCTGCGACGTAAGCCAATGCTTCCATTGCTGGCTTATTATCCAGCACCTCTCCGAAAGTGCAACCCAATGCGGCGGACATACCACTGAATGTGGCATTCATGAGAACCTTTGTCCAACGAACATCCATTAGATTGGTCATTACATCAGTATTGCCCACATGGCTTAAGACATCTCTAACGCTTAGAATTCTTGGTGTAATCTTTCCGTCAATCTCTCCAATGTCAAATGCAAAGTTCTGAACCGTTTCATAGGATGATGTCAGCATTGATTTTCCAGGCTCAATCCAGGTGGCACCAAATCCTACAGCACCACCAACAGTTCTAGATTTGCCTACATATTCTGAGACAAATTCCTCAGGTATCCCATTTTGCAATGTACAAACGGTACTGTTTTGATCAATATGATTCAACAATGGCTTTAAAGCTACATCATTGAAAGTCTGTTTTGTAAGGAGTATTACCAAATCATATATTCCTTCCATTTCTTTTGGTATAATTGCCTTGACTGGAACATTCAATTCCAGAAAGCCTGTTATTGTGGCTCCAGAGTTGTTTAATGCCTTCACATGTGCCTCGTTAGAATCTATTAAGACAACATCGTGGACACTACCGGATCCTTTTGTGATGAGAGCACCGATAATCGTACCCAACGACCCAGCTCCCAAAATAGCTATTCTCATTTCGATCTCCTTTTAGTCATTTATTTACGAAACTGCCTCATTAGATGTGTCCGACTCTTTTCTAATATGTCTGATAACCTGCTTAGTGCTTTCGCTTATGTTCGGTTCAAAGAAAGCTTCATATGCTTCAAGGGGTGGTTTCTTGGTCGCATAGACACCAATCAGACAAGCTATTAGTGATAGACCTGCACCAACAAGGAAAGCAGGGAATGCCATTTTTGTAATAGTTGCGTAGAGATAGCCACTTAATCCAACAATGATTGATAGATATGCGCCTGCTCTGTTCATTCTCTTCCAATAGAGACCAAACCATACCGGCCAGAAGAAAGCTGATCCGAATCCACCATAGATATACGTGAATCCCATTGCTAAAAGTACAGGTGGTTTAATAGCACTGATAACAGCTAATGCACCAAGTATGAAAATGACGATTCTAAGCTGATTCGTTGTTTTCTTATCATCTTGTTCAGTTTGAGTTTCAGTGGAAAATATCATACGCTTGATATCATATACAAGAGAGGTACCACAGTTCAGCAACATCGAGTTTGCTGTAGATACAGCTGCAGCACAGATTCCAACTAGTGCAAGAGCTCCTATTACTGGAGGTGCATATTGGGTTATGATCATTGGGAACAGGTAATCTGTTGTGTTTCCTACCGGTAAGCTTGGCAGCAACACTTTGGACCCAAGGCCTATGATAATTAGTGGTACAAATATAGCGGTTAACAATAGCAACGATATGGTCATTTGAAGTACAGCTGCTTTTGCGTTTTTTGGTGCCATGAATCTAGTAATCCAATGAGGAGCAACTGATGCACCTAAAGCATTAGATAAAAATATTGACAACAGAGCCGAGGCTCCAAAAGCACCAAAAGGTGAAATCATAATGCCCGATTCCAGCGCTGCGCCACCTTCATAAATCGGTGCTGTTGTCGTTGATATTGTACTCATGATGTTGCTCCATCCACCTGCATTTGATAAAACGACGCCAGCAGCAACAACCACACCGATAAATATTAAAATAGCATTTAGTGTATCAGTAGCGGCAACTGACCAAAAACCACCAAAACTGGTGAAAAGCAGTACAGCTAGGAAGAAGAATATGGAAATCTCATATTTTAGCCCTGTAATCGTTGAGAATACAATTCCAAATCCTACAACTTGAAGATGTGCAAAGACAAAATAACCAATAAGCATTAGAACTGCAATCAACAATTGCATCTTACTGTTCTTTTCAAAGGGTTCATATCTTAATCTCATGAACTCAGGAAAAGTTCTTGTAGGCATGGACGGCATCCTGACTTTATAGGCAAGAATCGGCATTAAGGCTGTTGCTACAAACCAACCTACAACCCATCCATAGATTGCGGCAAATCCAGTCCTGTAAAGATTCCCGGGTACTCCCATAATCGAAGCTACGCTTAGCCAGGTAGCAAGAGTAGTCCCTACACCCAATTTAAGTCCCATTCTATGACCGCCTGTTGTAAAGTCAGATAGGGATTCCACTTGTTTTGAACTCTTGATTGAACTGATTATAATAAATAAAAAGTAAATTGCGAATATCACTCCATAAATCATAAAATTGTCCTCCGATTATTCATATTTAAATAGACTACCAGTTGCTCCCATTCTTTTAAGACCAAGTTTTTCGATTTTACTGCAGATTATGACGCAAATAATTACGCCCAATACTAATGTGGAAGACCAAACTAACCAAACCATCAAAGCACCTCCTTTTTATTTTTTTTAGTCAATTTAAATAGTGCAATTAGTGTGCCAACTTTATGAACGTGCAATTCGCGAGTTTTTTTGATAATTCAATGAGAAAACTGTCGTCATATCACTACAAATGTGTCAGAAACTGTAGTTAAAAAACTACAATAGAATAACGACAATGTCAACCCAATAAATAAAGAAGCGATATGATTCAATCGCTTCTTTTCCTTCCATTGCTAGTAATCTCTTTTATCAGCTTACTTCTTTTTTTAATCTTGTTCCAGTATTCACTTTCAGCTTTTTTATCCGTCTTTCTGATAAAATAATCAATTTCCTTTTTCATCTTGATGTAGTTTTCCCATCTGCTTCGGTCGAGGGTTCCGTCTTCCAATGCCTCATTGATGGCACATCCCGGTTCGGATTGGTGCTGGCAGTTGTTGAATCTACAGTTCTTAGCCAGTACTTCAACATCAGTGAAGGTCTTGTCTAGTGATGTCTCCACATCCATGATCTGGATTTCCCTCATACCAGGTGTATCTATAATCACACCACCGGATGACATAGGGACGAGCTGTCGGTGTGTGGTTGTGTGTCTACCCTTGTCGTCGTTTCTCAGTTCCTTGACCGCCATAATCTTCTCACCCTTTAGATAATTGATGATTGACGATTTTCCTACGCCTGATGAGCCAATAAAGGCAACTGTTTTACCTGGACCAAGGTATTTGGTTATTTGATTGACCCCTTCACCGGTAACCGCACTTGTCGTTATGATGTCAACGCCAGGGGATACCTCCTCGATTTCAAGCATCTTGTCATCAATGTTCTGGCATAGATCTATTTTGGTCAGCAGAATAACCGGCACCGCCATACTGTCCCAGACGATGGTCAAGTAACGCTCCAGTCTGCGGATATTGAAATCATTATTGACGGACATGGTGATAAAGATTGTGTCGATATTGGTTGCGATAATCTGTTCATCAAATCTTTTTCCTGCCACTTTTCGGGATAGCTTGCTTTTTCTTTGCAATACCTTCAATATAATAGCATTACCGGATTGACCATCCAGTCGGTCCAATAATACCCAGTCGCCAACAGCCGGAAAGTCATCTGTTCCTGAAGCATCATACATCGTTTTTCCAGGCACTTCTCCAGTAATCAGACCCTCTTTTGTTATAACTTTGTAAATCTTGTTGCCTTCTGTGACGATTCTTCCCAAGAAAGAAAGTTCACTTTGGCTGATTTGTTTCAAAACGAAGTCATCTAGACCCCATTCTTTTAAATTTGTTGTTTCTATCATTGTTCCTCCTAATTTTAGACACCAAAAAACCCCTTGTTGTTTTTGCTTCAAGGGGTTTGATAAATCAACGTCTAACAAGCAGGCGAATCAGTTATCTAAACACCTTGAAGCGGCACATATAACATTGTCCATTATTACTATCTCCAACATATTGACCACTCCTATGGTATATATTTTAATTATATTACCTCAATAATATAACATAAGAACAAGAATAATACAAAGAAAAATTTCAAAGAAAAACTGTAGGGAAATTAAAGGTGTTAATTAAGATTATACATTACAACAATGCGAGAATAAGTAAAATATGGTATACTATAAATAATGTTATCTTTTATACAAGAATTAAAAACTTAGAAAGAAGGTGTTTTTTTGGCGAAAAAAACCATAAAAGAAACAATTCATGCCAAAGGGATCGACATATCAATTTATACAGAAGATTTTCAAAATGAGTATATTTCACTAACAGACATTGCTCGTTATAAAAGTGATGAGCCGTATATTGTAATTAATAATTGGATGCGTGGGAAGGATACAATTGATTTTTTAGGATTGTGGGAACAACTTCACAATCCTGATTTTAAACCTATCGAATTCGATAGGTTTAGAAAAGAAGCTGGATATAATGCATTCACTTTGTCTCCACAAAAGTGGATTAAAAATACGAATGCAAAAGGAATTGTATCTAAATCGGGTCGATATGGAGGCACTTTTGCTCATTCAGATATAGCTTTTGAATTTGCTTCATGGATATCAGCGGAGTTCAAGCTCTATATTATTAAAGATTATAAGAGGTTAAAAAGTAATGAGAGCAGCAAATTATCTTTGGGATGGAACCTTAATCGTGAAATATCAAAGTTAAATTACAGGATTCATACTGATGCTATAAAAGAAAATCTAATTCCACCACAATTAACACCTAATCAAATATCGATGACCTATGCCAGTGAAGCTGATGTATTGAATGTCGCTCTATTTGGCATAACTGCTAAACAATGGCGAGACAAAAATTCAAGTAAAATAGGTAATATGAGAGATCATGCAACTTTGAATCAATTATTAGTCTTATCAAATATGGAAAGTTATAATGCAATTTTGATAGAACAAGGAATAATTCAAGCTGAACGCATTCAATTGTTAAATAAATTAGCTATATATCAGTTAAAGGCAATTGACGAGATTGGAACAAGTGAAATTAAGAAATTAGATAATCAATGATGAAGACCTAATAGACGCCAAAGAAAAACTGCAGATTTATCTACAGTTTTTCTTCCCCTTTTATAACCCGCTTATATGTATTTATTTATGCTTCATTCCATTTGAACCTTGCTACCAAATTCTCTTAAAAAAGCGTTGGCGATTTCGTCCTTGTCCTTAGTATCGATACAATGTCCGACATATATTTTTTCAGTAGAATGGATTTCTATTTCAGTGGCTTTTCTACCTTTGTTTATGATTGCAATGGAGAGAATTTCACCGTCATGGATGATCGTTTGCTTGTCTTCATACATATTCTCGGAATACAGACGAACAGCTTTATCTCTGACTGACATTGTGCAGAACTTTGTCTCGAAAAATCCGGTTTTAAGTCTGATAAAAAACACCATCATTACCACCTCTGCAAATCATTATACTACAACAACACATCAAAAAGTGACTGATCGAATATTTGTCATTGACAAATTTTTGGCATGAATCATGACAAAAATATTGATAAATAATTTGATGAAAGATATAATTAATTTCAGGCGGTGATAAAATGAAATTTTCGGAAAAACTGGATTTTTTGATGAACATGACGAAAACAAGTAACAGCTTATTGTCTTTAAATACAACTTTAGATGCATCCTATATCAGCAGGTTGAGAAATGGGAAACGTAAACTTGTCAAAAAAGGAGATTATATAGACAAGATGGCTTCATATTTCTCTAAAAACCTGAGTGAAAAATATCAATTGACATCACTGCAGGACGCTATGGGATTGAAAGTGAACCTGCCAAAGAATCAGGACAATCTTAGTGTGTTGATATCTGAATGGCTCAGAGACGATAGTGATGAAAAAACAAGCTCACTCGAAGGATTTTTGGACGAGTTCACCAACTTTAGATTCAGCAAGTCGAATGCTACCAGTGATGGACTAAGTGAAATCATCAAGCTTGATCAAAAAGACACAGAGGCCTACTACGGCATTAACGGGAAACGCCAGGTTGTTATAGCCTTTCTTTCTAATGTAATAATGAGCAACAAGAAACAAACACTTTTGTTGTTCAGTGATGAAAATATGGAATGGCTCACAGGAAGTGCTGAGTTTACAATGCAATGGTCGGCCCTTATGAAACAGGTCATTATGAAGGGAAATAAAATTAAAATCATTCACACCGTCAGTAGGGACCTGGATGAGATGCTATCTGCAGTTGCAAAATGGATGCCTCTATACATGACAGGTGCTATAGAGCCCTACTATTATCCAAAAAAGAGGGACGGCGTTTTTAGAAGGACCCTGTTTGTATCACCGGATGTCGTAGCAGTATCAGGATCTTCATTTGGAGAATCACAGGACGGAGGATCCAATCTTTTTACGAGAAAAAAAGAAATAATTGACGGTTTAAAGGAAGAGTTCGAAGCGTTCCTTACTGTGTGCAGACCTTTGATGAAAATTTTCACTCCGCAAAACAGGAAAGAATATTTTCAGATCCTTTCTGAATTTGAAAAAGAATCATATAACACCATCATCAAATCAGAACCATTGTCTATTATGAGCATGCCGGTCATACTCATAGACAAAATAAGCGCTAGGCTCGATGAGACTCAACGCAAGATGGTAAGAGAATACTATCATCTTAGAACCCAAAATTTTGTCAAACTGGTAAAAACCAATAAGATCCACGAAATCATCAAGATTCCGGAACAAAACGATTTGCATAATGGTACTGTCATGTACCCCTTTACAGATATGGTACAACAAGGCGATATTTATTACACAATAGAAGATTTTAAGGCTCACATCACTAATATAATTTTATTGTTGGAAACTTATAAAAACTATTCGGTGCATATTGAAGAAAATCCTGACGATATCAAAAGTGTTATAGTGGCAAAAGAAAATCTAGGTGTTTTGGTGGCAAAACCCATTAAACCCTCTGTCTTTCTGGCAATAAACGAAAGCAATCTGACAGTAGCTCTCTGGGATTATTTGAATGATAAAATCAAAAAACAAAATAACGCTAAAGATAATAAAAAAACAACAATAGAGCGACTAAAAAAGCTCATCCAAGGGTAAGAACACCATTACTCAATCGGTAACATTTATCGGAGATATAATTCGCTTCAGTTTCGTCGTGTGTAATATAAATCAGAGTGGTCTCGAATTCTCGGGTCACTCTTTTTATCATCTCCAGCATTTTACCCTTAAGAACACTATCAAGATTGGTCAATGGTTCATCCATCAGCATCAGTTTGGGTCTGGAGGCCAAGGCTCTAGCAATCGAGACCCTACGGGCTTCCCCTCCTGACAACCTTGAAGGATAGGCCTTCAATAAAGGTCGAATCTCCATTTCATCGATGACCAAATCTACGAACTCATGGATATCTTTGATATCATTTTTTTGCGTGGCAAACATAATATTACTCAAAACGTCCATGTGTGGCCACAATGCAGGATTTTGAAATACTACCCCAAGATTTCTGTGGAATGGCGGAACAGATTTTTTCGCGCTGGTGACTAGCTTGTCTTCAAGATAGATTTCTCCGCTATCAGGGATTTCAAGACCGGTAATCAATCTGAATAGCGTAGTTTTGCCACTACCGGATGGTCCCATTAAAGCAATCGAATCACCTGACATTACTTCAAAAGAGATATTATCCAGAATTTTCTGATTTCCATAGCTTTTGTTGAGTTGAATTATTTTTAAAAGAACTGATGATTGATTCATCGGTCACCTCCCGTTTTCCTAAATAATCTGTATACAATTAAACCGATTGACAAAGACGAGACCAGCATAGTCAGACACAGACCGGCTATCATCTGCGAGGATCCATAATGCATATAATTGTAGATTCTCATTGTCAGTGTGGTTCTCCCCGGTGGTGACACTAGCAGTGTGGCTCCAAGCTCTCCTGTTGTCAGAATGAAGACAACCAGAAATGCAGCTATGATACCGGGTAGCATCATAGGAAGATAGACTCTGACAAATCCGTGTATCCTGTTTTTTTGGAACACGGAAGCGCTATCCAGAAGTCCCTGATCCATTCTCTTTAGCTGCACAGACATAGTAATAAATGCTAGTGGTGCAAAGCGTATCATATTAGCCAAAACAGGCATCCATAGGGTTCCATAAATCAACCCCATTCCCGGCTGGCTGAAAAGTGTCACAAGACCTATTCCCACCAAAGGCGCGGGAATAGCCAATGGAAGTAGGATGCATACCCATATGAGCAGCCTATATCTGCCCCCCACTCCAACAACTTTTTTCGCCAGAAATAACGCAACAATGACAGATAGGGTTGCGGTTAAAGTAGATAAGAGAAGAGTAAAGCCAAGCTCACGTCGAGCCTGGAGGATAGAAATCCAGATATTTGATGGTGTTGCTACCTTAATAATCAGCGAAATCACAGGTATGGATATTTGTATGATCAATATAGCGAGAGCGACGATCTGAAGACTTCGGAGCCATATAGGCATAATCAAAGGCAAAGACTCCTTGGTCTGGCCTTTTCTGAGTCCCATCATCAGTTTTTTGGAGTAGTTGGATACATATACTATCATGATGGTTGCAACCCCTATCATCGGCAATGACAACACAAATGGCTCAAAGGGATGATTGGTGGCGCTGTATTTTGCAAAAATCTCTAGGGCATAGATATTGACGAAAAACAGTGATGGAACACTGAAATCATGGATGGTCCATAAAAATGCGAAAACCATCCCAGAAATCATTGCAGGTAAAGCAATTGGAAGGATAATAGTCTTCATAACAATAGAATCTCTATTCAAAGTCCTACCAGCCTCGACCATGGCATCCTCCACCAGATAAAAACCAAGCAACGAGAATCCAAGCCCCATGGGGAGCAAAGCCATGACCATGACCCATAAGCTGGCAGCTAATCCCTCAAGACCATATCGGTAAAACAAATCGGCCCATGCCAAGGCGTGGACATAAGGGGGCACAAAAACCATAACACAGCACAAGATAAAAAGTGGCTTCAATAGACGTGTCAATGTGTTTTGCCTGAATGTCCATAACACACTGGCAGCCAATGCGCCAATAATCATGACCAGTACACCGGTTCCTGCGCTGTAAAACAATGTTCTCAGAAAAAGAATCAATTGCCTTGTTCCTATCATGCAAATCTACCTACTTCACAAAAATCTCAGTCATTTGCTGGTTGACCATATCCCTATAATCGAAAATCTCTTCGAATGTCACATTCATATTCTTAATCTCACCCTTGGGAATACAGGTGGTTTCAATGTCGATTGGTCTAACCGGTATATGGCTCCAACCCCTTTCAATGAGCTTTTTCTCCATTTCCTTGGAAAGCAGATAGTCGATCAATATTTTAGCCTCTTCAGGATTAGGACCACCCTTAACCATTGCCACCGTGTTGGGAATAACCAATGTGCCCATATCATCCTGGTCTGGAATGATAACCTTAACCGGATCCCCCTTATTGACGGATATGCAAGCATCGTCGGTGTCGGTCAAAGCAAAGGCTACCTGACCTGCAGCAACCATATCCCGAGTCACCGAGTTGCCATCAACCACCTTGACACCCCTAGCTTCGATTTTCTCAAAAAAATCTCTTGCTTCTTCCTCACCTAGATAAGCATAAAGTGCAGCAGCCTGGGTCATTGTTGTTCCAAACATGGGCTGAGCTATAGCCATCTGAGATGGGTCTCTATCTGGATCCAGAAAATCAAAGATTGAGGTTGGGTACTCGTCAGGTGTCAAGAGATCAGTATTGACAAAAATAACCCTTGCCCTTCCTGCGTATCCAGTCCAAAGATTATCGGGATCCTTGTAGATCGCTGGAATATCGCTGGCAGAGGGTGAATTATATGGTGTCAGAACACCTTCATTGGCCAGAACGATTGTCATGATAAACTCACCGCTCCAGAAAACATCCGCCTGAGGCTTGTCTTTTTCAGCGATAACCCTATTTGCAAGACCTACAGTTTTTGTGGCCTCAACATCAAATACAGGCTTGACCTTGATTCCTGTCTCTTCCTCAAATTCCTTCAAGATATCCTCTGCAAAAATCTGGTCCACCGAGGTGTAGATGACAACCTCTTTGCCCTTTGTTCCACAGGAACTCAACATCATGACCAATATAAAACCAACACACAACACAACCAACATTTTTTTCGCAAACTTCATACCTAATCCACCTTTCATCCAATTAATGAATATTAATTACTCATATTATACCCCAAAAGATAAAGTCCGTATAATGGTGTAAAAAGAAAATTTAAATAAAAGTGAGCCAAAATGCTCAACCTCGGTTAAAATATAAGTACGACCAAACAAATAACTGAGGAGGAAACAAGATGGCTCAATTAAATATTACACTGGATAC
>CAKMKB010000022.1:0-4527 GCA_927435965.1 uncultured Clostridia bacterium | reverse complement strand
GATGCGTATTTGCATCTATGATGTGTGCATCAACCAAATAACCGTTAAATAAGTTGGAAATACTGAAAACGTTAACATTCTGCACGCATTTACCTGTCACAAGGTATATGCAAAAAATGCATCACTAAGATTGTTAATGTTATCCCAAGTTAGCAAAATCAACTGCTTCGCATATGTTTATGAATTGGCATAAAATTTGCATATATATAGTTGAATAAAATAAAACGAGGTGTAAATATGAATTTTGAATTAACTAAACAACAGTTAGAACTTCAAGAAATGGTCAAAGATTTCGTAGCAAAAGAAGTTGCACCAGGCGTAGCAGCTAGAGATGATGCAGAATCATACGAGGAAACGTATAAAATCATGAAAAAAATGGGTAAATTAGGTCTTTGGGGACTTCCTTATCCAAAAGAGTATGGCGGAGCAGGCGGAAATCAAGTTGATTATTGTCTGGCAGGAATTGAAATAAACAAAGTGGATGCATCTTTAGGATGTTCTTACTCAGTACATATTTCTTTGGCTGGATGGCCAATTTTCCATTATGGTACTGAAGAGCAAAGACAAAAATACTCTGTTCCTATGTTTAAAGGTGAGTTGCTAGGATCTTTTGCACTGACTGAGCCGAATGCAGGTAGTGATAGTGGTGCCAGTGAGTGTACAGCTGTTTTGAAAGGCGACGAGTACATATTGAATGGTCCTAAGATATTTAATACAAATGGTGGATATTCTGATGTTAATGTCGTTTTTGCAATGACAGACCCATCAAAAGGTGTTAAGGGAATCAGTGCTTTTATCGTTGAAAAAGATGCACCTGGCTATAACATCATTAAAACTGAAAGAAAAATGGGTATCAGATCGACTCAACAAGCTGCCGTTCAAATGGAAGATGTAAGAGTTCCTAAAGCTAATCTTCTTGGAAAAGAAGGCGAAGGATTCAAAATAGCTATGACAACTCTTGATGGCGGAAGAATTGGTATTGCTGCTCAAGGCGCTGGAATCGCAGAAGGTGCTTATGAGTATGCGCTACAATATGCTAAGCAGAGAGTTCAATTTGGAAAGCCTATTTCTACACAACAGTGGGTTGCTTTCACATTAGCTGAAATGGCTACAAAAGTTGAAATGGCTAAAGCAATGACTTTTAGAGCAGCTTGCACAAAAGACGCGGGACAATCATATTCAGTAGCAGCTGCAATGGCTAAAATGGTTGCCACAGACATCGCTATGGAAAATACAACTGATGCGGTTCAAATATTAGGTGGACACGGATTCTTGCGTGATCATCCAGTAGAAAGAATGATGAGAGATGCCAAGATTACTCAAATCTATGAAGGTACAAACCAAATTCAAAAATTAGTTATCTCTGGAGCGATCTTAAGATAATAAAACGTTAGAATAAAATTCAAGTCACAAAAGAGCATGAGTTCACGCTGCTCTTTTGTGTACTGATTTTTTGTAATTTTGTAATCGATATAGTCATATTTTTTAAAATGAAGTTTAATTTAGGAGGCTTTGGAATGGCCAAAATTATTAGCATTAAAGAAGCGATGGATATGATACAAGATGGCATGAGTATAATGATTGCCGGTTTTCTTGCTGTAGGAACTCCAGAGATATTGGTAGACGCTCTTGTTGAAAAGAATACTAAGAATCATACGTTGATTGCTATATCAACAGCATATCCCAATAAAGGCAGCGGGAAATTGGTTGTCAATAAACAAATTAAAAAGGCTATCGTATCACATATAGGCACTAATCCTGAAGCAGGTAGGCAATATATCAATAACGAGATGGAAATTGAATTTGTCCCTCAAGGCACTTTAGTTGAAAGGATAAGATGTGGCGGTTTTGGTATGGGCGGCTTTTTAACACCAACTGGTGTAGGAACTGAGATTGAAGAAGGAAAGCAGAGGATTTCAGTCGATGGCAAGGATTACTTGCTCGAAAAACACCTCAGAGCGGACATAGCATTTATTAGAGCACACAAAGCAGATAAGAATGGTAATCTTACTTATCGAAAAGCAGCTAGAAATTCAAACATGGTAATGGCAACAGCTGCGGATATAACATTTGTTGTAGCAGATGAGATAGTAGAAGTAGGAGACCTTGATCAGGATGAAATCATGACTCCAGGTATTTTTGTTGATTACTTGGTACAGGGTTAAGGAGGAATGAAGATGAATAATAGAGAGATAATTGCTAGACGTGTTGCTCAGGAATTTAAAGATGGTGACTTTGTGAATCTGGGAATTGGAATCCCAACCTTATCAACTGCATACATACCTGATGGGGTCAATGTTACTTTGCATTCAGAAAATGGACACTACAATTTTGGCCCGCTTACTTGTGAAGAAGATAAAGATCCTGATAGCATCAATGCAAGTGGTGAGTTATGTGTCGTGAGAAATGGCGGCGTATTTTTTGACAGTACAGTATCTTTTGGTATAATTAGAGGTGGCTATTTGGATAAAACAGTCCTTGGTGCACTTCAGGTTGACCAAGAAGGTAATTTAGCCAATTGGAAGATTCCTGGAAGAGTAGTGCCAGGCATTGGCGGTGGAATGGACCTCGTGGTTGGCGCAAAGAAAGTCATTATTGCAATGGAACATACAGCTAAAGGTGATAAAAAAATACTAAAAAAATGCACAATACCTTTGACAGCAACCGGAGAGGTTGATATGATTATCACTGAAAAAGCTGTTTTTGAAAGAGAAAACGGTGGTTTAGTTTTAAAAGAGACGTATCCAGGTGTAACGGTTGAAGAAATCAGAGAGTTAACAGAAGCAGATTTCACAGTTGATGAAAATTTAAAAACAATGAATATTTAAGTTGAGTGGATATTTATTGGACTAATGAGGAGTGTAATAATGAAGAACGTAGCTTTTGTATTTCCCGGACAGGGAACGCACTATGTGGGCATGGGGATGGAAATAGCAAAACATTACAAAGAAGCAAATGACGTATATGAAATGGCTAACGATATAATGGGGATGGATATCAGAAAGCTTTGTTTTGAAGGACCTGAAGAAGTTTTAGTTAAAACTGAAAACTCTCAGCCGACAATACACACAACCAGTATTGCAATATTGACAGTATTGCAAAAGTATGGTTTAACTGGTGATGTAACAGCAGGATTTAGTTTGGGGCAGTACTCAGCTTTGGTATATGGTGGTTCTATGAAATTTGAAGAAACTGTCAAATTAGTGCAGCAACGAGGGACTTTCATGGAAGAGGCAGTACCCAACAGACGTGGAAAAATGGTTGCTATAGTTGGACTTTCACGAGAAGATATTTATCAGATTGTTGAAGATTCTAAACATTTAGGTTATATTGAGCCATCCAATTTTAATTGTCCCGGACAAATAATAGTGGCAGGATACAATGCTGCAGTGGATTATGCAAACGAGCTGGCATTGGCAAGAGGTGCAAAAGCGACCAATTTTCTTAAAGTCAGTGGACCATTCCACACAATGCTTCTACTGGAAGCTGGCAACAGACTGAGAACTGAATTGGACAAAGTTACAGTAGACCACCCAAAAAAGAAATACGTTGATAATGTTACCGGTAAATTCTATTCTGAAGATGAAGACCTTAAAGATTTACTAAGAAAACATGTCTTTAAACCGGTTATGTGGGAAGATTCTGTAGATTCAATGCTGGAGCATGGAATCGATACTTTTGTTGAGATAGGACCAAGTAGCGTCTTGACACCTTTCAATCTACGAACTGCAGAAAAACACGGTATCAAAGTCAATTGTATGAATGTTGAAAATATGGAATCTCTTGATAAAGTATTGAGATATTTCGATAAAGTCAAATAAGTAAGTGTCTAAAATGACACTACAAAAAATAAAAAGGAGTGTAAATTTATGGAAATCAAAAAGATATTAGTAGTAGGCGGAGGCCAGATGGGAAGCGGTATTTCTCATGTAATGGCACAAGCGGGAATTCAAGTCTCTATGAGAGACATCACTAAAGAATACGCACAAAAAGGCTTGGACTCCATCACTAAAAACTTATCAAAGCAGTTGCAAAAAGGCAAAATCACTGAAGAAGTAATGAAAGCGACACTAGCGAACATCAATATTGGTGGTCAGTTCGTAAAAGAAGACTGTGACGTTGACCTAGCTATTGAAGCAATCAACGAAAACATGGATTTGAAGGTTAAGACATTTAAGCAACTAGATGAATGGTGTCCAGAAAGAACTATATTGGCATCTAATACATCTTCATTGCCAATAACAGCTATAGGAGCAGTTACAAGAAGACCAGAAAAAGTTGTTGGAATGCATTTCTTCAGCCCAGTATTTTTAATGAGACTTGTTGAAGTTGTAAGAGGCTTGGCAAGCGATGATGAAACGGTTGCTACAATTATGGAACTAGCTAAATTGATCGGAAAAAGCCCAATGGAAATCAAAGACTATCCTGGATTCGTAGGAAACAGAATAATGGTTCCAATGATGAATGAAGCTATTCAGACTTTATATGAAGGTGTTGCTGATGCTGAGACAATCGATGGTGTAATTC
>CAKMKB010000021.1:0-5965 GCA_927435965.1 uncultured Clostridia bacterium | reverse complement strand
AATCTAATCCTTATCTTAAACAATCCTTAAAAAACCACATAATAAAAGCTATTCCGGTATTTGTGGAATAGCCTCTGAATATATCAGATTAGTAGTATTCTACTTGCTCAAAGGCAAGCCGATAATAAATCTGCAACCCTTATCAATCTCTGAAACCAATGATATTGTTCCATTATGCATTTTTATTATTTTTTCAACAATAGATAAGCCAAGCCCACTTCCACCAGATTCTGAATTTCTCGAACGATCAGCCCTTACAAAGGGGTTGAATATATCTTCACATAAATCTGAAGATATGCCAATACCATCATCCATTAAGGTGATTTCAGCATGATCATCTACTTTCTTAAGAGTAAGTGAAAGCTTAGTTCCCATTTCATTGTATCTCAATGTGTTTTCCATCAGATTACCGATAACCCTATCCATTGCTTGGTGATCCATATCCACATGAATTTCAAATTCAGGAATATCAAATTCATATGAGAAATCCGCTGAATCCAGCATACTTATATAATCAGCCATTTTAGATCTCAGATATTCAGACAAGTCTGTTTTGATGGTATTGAGTCTATACTCCGGACTATCCAGTTTTGACAATTCAAAAAGGTTTTTTATGAGGGTATCAGCTCTATAACTATTTTGATATATTGATTGGATGTGCTTTTCATTAATCTTGTCAGGATTGTTCAGACAGTATTCAGCATAGCCCATAATGATTGCGAGAGGGTTTTTTAAATCATGAGCTATATCAAGGGTCAGTTGCTTCCTGCTGTTCTCGGATTTTCTTCTTAAGCTGATTTCCTGCTGAATTTGATCAGCCATTTCGTTAAATGCGTTTTCCAAATCCCCAATCTCATTATTGAGTCCAAGGTCTGATCGGGCAGAATAATCTCCTTTTCTTAATTGATTAGCGCTTTTTTGCAAGGCTGCTAGAGGTTTTGTGAAGACTGAGGCTGACATTCTTGAATACAACAATGTACTGATAATCAACAGTAAAACATATATTGATATGATTATTGTAATTACAGCTATAACAGAGGTCGAATCTGCTGAGTTGTAGAAACGGTTGTGTGTAATATTGAAATCAATGCGAATAGATGTGGGAAAGGTGACAACAAGCCAAAATTGCTCTCGTTCGTTGTAAGCGACAGAAAAACTGTATTGACGACGTATATCCTGAGAGCGGGTAAGAAAATCAGTCCACTCACTGACAGTCAATTGGCTTTTGGGAAAGGTGTTGATACCTTCTGAGAAAATTATTTTATAATTGCTATCAATAACCTGAATACCGCCATTATTGGACGTAACATCACTGTAGGCTATGTCAGAAATGTCATCATTCATTAGGGAGTGAGCTGTATATTTGTTCTTGACTAAAGTCTTTTCAAGATTGACAGAAGTGAGACTGAACAAAAAATAGGCGCTTACAGCAATAAGCGTGGTGATTAAAAAAATGGAAACATAGTTAAATAATAACCGGTTCTTCAGCTTCAATTTATTTGACGGCTCCCTTGCTCAGTTTATAGCCTATGCCCTTTATTGTTTTGAGATAAACAGGTTTTTTAGTATTCGTTTCTATTTTGGCTCTTATATGGCTGATATGCACCATGATTGTGTTGTCGTCATAGTAATAATCCTCATCCCAGACGGCTGAATAGAGCTGTTTTTTTGTGAAGACTCTTTCTGGGTTTTCCATGAAATGTTTCAACAACAAGTATTCTTTTGCATTAAGGGAAATTTGCTCATCATTCTTATAAACACTACAGGAATCGGTGTTAATAGTCAATTCACCTATGGTTAATAGCTTTGGTGAGCTTTGATTTGAATTTGACTGTCTTCTCATCCATACACCTACTCTTGCTATCAGTTCGACCATACTGAAGGGCTTCACAAGATAGTCATCCGCTCCCAATCCAAATCCTAGCAGCTTATCCATATCCGTATCCCGAGCAGTCAGCATAATGACTGGGACATCACTTGTCTCTCTGATCTTTCTCAGTAGGTTGAAGCCATCAAGCTCCGGCATCATGACATCAAAAATCCCCAGATCAACGCTATCTTTATTAAACAGATCTAGGGCTTCTATTCCATTTTTTGCGCAAATGACATTATAGTTTTCCTTTTCGAGATTCAACTTCAACAGATCTCTTAAATCTCTTTCATCTTCAGCAATCAGTATATTCATTCTATCTCCCTCAATCAAACTTATCAAAATATATGTCCCCATCTGTGAAGCCTTTCTCTTTAAGAATGGGAATGACCGAGTCTATCATCGGTGGACTTCCACACAGATAGGCTTCTTTGCTCTCTCCATTATCCACAAATTTCTCTATAAGATCCGTGACTCTTCCGACCTTACCATCCCACTCGCAGTGTGCTGTAGGACGAGACAGACAATTGATGTATTCGAAATCATACATTGTTTTTTCAAGTTCTTTTAACTCGTCTGTCATGAACATATCACTTCTTGTTCGAGCACCGAAGTATAGGGTTGCCTTTCTTTCAATGTGGTTTTCATTCATATATCTAAGTATACCCATGATAGGTGCCATACCGGTGCCTATTGCCACAAGAACCATTTCCTTATCACCCTCTCTGTAATAAAAATCACCAAAAGGTCCAACAATGTTTAATTTGTCGTTCACCTTGAGATGCTTATGGATGTAAGTGGTGCAGATACCATCAGGAACATAACCGATAAACAGCTCAATGGCATGCTTTGAGCTAGGTGGGGTGGTAATCGAATAAGCTCTATAGACCTCCTCGTTACCGTCATATACAGGTGTCAAAATTTGGATATATTGTCCCGGTTTATAGTTGATTTCCTGTGTCTCAGGAAGCTCAAGCCGTACCCGTTTAATTTTATCAGTCAGATCTTCTAGAATGGTCACGGTATATTCGTATTGTTTGACATTAAACAACTCTTCTGGAATCTCAATTCTAATGTCCTCTTTGACCCGTAACTGGCAGGACAATCGGATGCCGTCCAATCTCTCAGTCTCTGAGACATAGCCCTTTTCTGTTGCGAGAAACTGACCACCACCTTCGATGACCTTCACTTTACAGTATCCACAGCTGCCCTTGCCACCACAAGCAGAGGGGATAAAAATATCTTGCTCGTTCAAGGTTGACAGCAGATTGTCGCCACCCTCTACGATGTATTCTTTTTCTTCATTAATAATCAGTTTTTTTTCACCGTAGTTGGCGATAGTCCTATTGGCTATCGAAAGAAGAAGCGCTAAAAAACCTGTAATGCCTGATATTGCGACAACGGTTGTAATTATGTTTTCCATAAGCTCCTCCTACTGTATTTGAACGATTCCCGAGAAACCGATAAAAGCCAGAGCCATCAATCCGGTGATGATCAAGGTGATACCGGGACCCTCCAGTCCCTTGGGAAACGGGTTGTTTTTTATCTTTTGCCTGATACCTGCCATGGCAACAATTGCCAGCATCCATCCGAGACCGGATCCGACACCTAAGGCGACTGATTGTAAGAGTGTGTAATCCCTAATAACCATAAACAGGGAGACGCCTAATATAGCGCAATTGACTGTTATCAATGGCAAGAATATTCCTAAAGCATAGTACAGCGTCTGAAAATACCGATCAATGATCATTTCGACCAGTTGGACAAATGCAGCGATTACAATGATAAAGACTATGAATCGCATGTATTCCAAACGCAATGGTACAAGCACATAACGATAGACTATGAAATTGATTAGAGTGGTGAAAGTCAGGACAAAGGTGACAGCCTGCCCAAGACTGAAAGACGTCTTGATATCACTGCTGACAGCAATGAATGAGCACATTCCCAAGAAATTAGCCAATATCATGTTATTGGTGAATATTGCGGCAAAGAAAATGACGATAGGATTGATTTCCATCAGGCTTTGACACCCCCATTATCAGATTTTTCCTTAAAGATATTCTTTGAGATCCAAATGACGATAGCCAGCATGAAAAAGGCACCTGGCGGCATGATCATCAATGTCCAGGAGACCCAGGACTCGCCCAGGATGTTAATACCAAAGATTGAGCCAAAACCCAAAAGCTCTCTGACAAAAGCAATGATTAGTAGCACTATTGCATACCCAGCACCGGATGCCATTCCATCCAAGAAAGCATAACCAGGTGGGTTTTTCTGAGCAAAGCTCTCGCATCTACCCATGATAATGCAGTTTGTTATAATCAGGCCCACATAAGGACCCAGAGCCTCACTCATTGCAGGGAAGAATGCCTTTAAGAAGATATCCACCATAATCACGTAGGCTGATATAATCAAAGTCTGGACCATCATTCGGATATGCTTTGGCGTGTACTGTCTGAGAAATGAAACAGTCAGCTCTGAAAAAGCGGTGACAAATATAAGCCCTAGTCCCATTACCAGTGAATTAATCATTAGGTTTGTGACTGCCAGAGCAGAGCAGATTCCTAAAATTTGCCTAAAAATAGCATTATCTTGCCATATACCCATTGTGATTATTGATTTTGTTTTTTTATTCATCTAGTACATCCCCCTTTGTTTCAGTGAGGATAACCTCAATATTCTGGTTAAATATGTTCAGAACCGCTTTTGATGTAGATGTAGCCCCTGAAATAGTATCGACATTTCCACCTGTAGAGGGTTTGAAGATTAAATAAGGATCTGTAGAGTTTACATCCAGAGAAATATCTCTGAACTGCTCCTGAAACCACTCCTCGTCTATCCTTCCTCCGAGACCGGGTGTTTCGGAATGATTGAGAAAAGAAACGCCTGTAAGATTGCTAAAATCCTGGTTGAATGCCAATATGGCCTCTATACCACCCCAAAGGCCTGCACCTTCAATCTTGAAAGCATAGCCCGTTATATCGTCATTCGATTTTCTTACATAGTAGGTCTGATTGTCTGCTTTTCTTTCCTCGATAAACTGATTGTATTGCCTGATGATTTCTGCACCGGTTTCACCATACTCAATATTGAAAGCATAAAGGACCTTGGACTGTTCTTTTAGCTTGGACTGCTGCTGGATTCTTTCTGCTGATACTTCGTTGATGATGGCTAAAACAGAAGTGAAAACCACAGTTATTATTATCATAAATACAACAGGATACAGTACCTTTTTCTTTTTAGCCATTCTGAACACCTCTCTTCTTCAGATACTTGACCCCTTCGTCCATTATTGGAACAAAGGTGTTGGCTATTAGAATAGCAAACATGATACCACCTGGAAATAGCGCGAAGGAACGAATGATTACTGTTATACCGCCTATCAGCAGACCAAATACAATGCGGGCTTCGAAGGTTTTTGGGCATGTGATAGGATCCGTCGCCATAAAAACAGCACCGAAAATCAATCCGCCTGTCAGAAAACCCCATAATGGTTGGAAGACCTGTTGAAACCCCATATAATAAAGACTAAAGCTAAGTATAAAATAACCTGAGAAAACGGAAAGAATGATTTCCTTGTGAGCTACTTTCTTGATGACAAGATATAAACCTGACAACAGAATAAGCAAAGCAGATACCTCTCCCATAGAACCAGAGATATTGCCAACGAAAAGGTCAAAATAGGATGCCATGACGCCGCTATCTCTGTAAATCAGCATAGGTGTGGATTGTGCCAGCACATCAATAGGTTCGGTCAGGTACTTTGTGAATCCACCCATAAAAACTGTTGATGGTGCAGACCACTGAGCCGTAAGGTATTTAGCAAAGGACACGTATACGAACGCTCTTGCAGCTGCCGCAGGATTAAACACATTTCTTCCGAATCCACCAAAAGCCTCTCTAGCGAAAGTTATACCGAATATAATGCCTACTGAGGCCACCCAAAATGGTGTTCTAGGGGGCAGAGTTAGGGTGAAAAGCAATGCAGAAACTAATACAGCTTTGGTAAAAGGCTTTTTGGATTTTCTATTGAACATCCACTCAGTCAGCATAGCTGAAATACATGTCACTATTGCCAGAATCAAAACCCTC
>CAKMKB010000020.1:0-3633 GCA_927435965.1 uncultured Clostridia bacterium | reverse complement strand
TTTCTCCCATAGATAAAAAGAAAGGTGTGTGAACAACTTTTAGTCTAGGATGATCCTTTAAAAAAGGAGCCATTTTTTTGTTCATCACCAAAAAGTACGATCTCAACATTTTCAAATTTATCTAAAGCGCTAAGTGTTCCTTTTACTATAGGTTCACACACCTTTCTTTTTATCTATGGGAGAAAAAGACCCAATAAAACAATATAGAACAAACAAAGAACTATCGATGTTTAAAGCTCTTCAAGCATTAAAAGATAAAGAAGTAGACGGTTTAAGGATAAATCCTGGCAATATCAGCTTCCCTGGCTTCTCCAGGCCCATTTACTGCACAGCCCATGATTGCAACCTTTATTGGTTTTTTCATGCCTTCTAGCCTCTTCTCAGCCTGCTCAGCGATACTAATCAAGTCAATATGGGTTCTACTGCAGGTAGGGCATGAAATCAGCTCTAATCCTTCAGTGAGTAAGCCTAGAGATTTTAAAATCTCCCTTCCAACTTTGACTTCCTCTACTGGGTCGCCTGTGAGTGATACTCGGATCGTGTCACCGATTCCCATAGCCAATAAAGAACCAATCCCAACAGCAGATTTAATTGTACCTCGCCATGGAGTTCCTGCTTCGGTAATTCCTAAATGTAGAGGATAATTTGATATTCCAGCCATTTTAATGTAGGATCTAATTGTTAATGGTACAGAACTTGCTTTGAGTGAAATTTTAATATTATTGAAATTCATCGATTCCAGCAATCTTATTTGATCTAAAGCACTCTGTACCATAGAATTTTCATTCACTCCATTATACTTATCTAAAACTGCCCTATTGATAGATCCAGAATTAACTCCAATCCGTATTGAAATTCCTTCAGAAGCACATGCCTTTACAACCTCTTTAACTCTCTCATCGCTCCCGATATTGCCAGGATTTATCCTTAAACCGTCTACTTCTGATTTAATTGCCAAAATAGCAAGCTTATAGTCAAATTGAATATCTGCAATTATTGGAATTTTGATTGATTTTTTTATTTGACCTATTGCTTTCGCATCATCTATATTCGAAACTGCAGACCTAACGATATCACATCCAGCTTCTTCCAATTGCTTTATTTGTCTAATAGTTGCCAAAGCATTCGAAGTAGGTGTATTAGTCATAGACTGAACACTTATTGGAGAATCTCCACCAATGAATAAGTTACCCATTTTGATTTTTATTGTTTCGTGTCTCTCCATATATTAAACCACCTTAGAAAATATTAATTCTTATTAGATCCTTATATGTCACAATCAGCATCAGTGAAATTAAAAATACAAAACCTATTAGATGGATGAACCCTTCCTTCTCTGGGTCAATAGGTTTCCCTCTGATTAGTTCAATAAGGAGAAAAACTATTTTACTACCATCAAGTGCAGGTATTGGCAAAAGGTTAAAGAATCCAAGATTGACGCTGATGAACCCAAGTATATACAATAAATTCATTAACCCAACCTTTGCAGCGTTTCCAACTTCACTGATAACTCCTATTGGTCCAGCAAGATCATTTGTTGAAACCTTGCCTTGGAATAGCATACCAAGAAAATCAAACATTAATTTGATAAAATAACCAGTATCTTCAAATCCAGCTCTGATAGCGGTGCCGGCTTTATGTTCATATTCAGGCACTATACCAATTACTATTCGCCCATTATCCTCGACAGGCAAAACTTCGATAGTTTGAGTGAAATCAGCTCTTTGTATAGTAACCATAAGCGCTGAATCCTGGCCATACATGTTTATTGAGTCGATAATATCCTGCCACTTTGAAATTTGAGTTTCATTTATTGTTAATATTTTGTCACCTGGCAATATACCAAACTGTTCAGCAGGACTGCCCTCTATGGTTTCTGATATAGTCGTTGTTGGTGTCCCTACATTGAACGCTACAATTGATAGGATGACTATAGCAAGAATAAATTCATTGTTGCTCCTGCTGCTATTACTGCGATTCTAGAGAACACTGAAGCTTTCCCAAAGCTTCCTGGATCTTCAGATCCTTCTTCTTCTCCTTCCATCTTCACATAACCGCCTATAGGTAATGCTCTAAGTGTATATTTTGTCTCCCCTTTGGTCTTTTGAATAAGTTTGGGACCCATGCCGATGGCAAATTCATTTACCTTTATTCCAACAAGCTTGGCAACAGTAAAATGACCTAGTTCGTGAAGCAAGACTACCATCATGAAAACAAATATCGCTGCAAATGCTGTAATCATTTCTTTATACACCTCTTCCTCATCTCAAAAAATACAACATATAATAATACACAACCGGTGCTGTGAATATTACACTATCAAATCTGTCAAGCATACCTCCATGGCCAGGCATTATCCTGCCAAAATCTTTTATATTTGTCAGCCTCTTGATTCTTGAAGCAGCAAGATCTCCAAGTTGTGAAATAGCTGATCCTGCTATAGCCAGGATACCTAAACTCCAAAGAGGACTAATATCCGCTATTACACCGAATAAGATAGTGATAATTAAAGCGCCAGCTATTCCTCCTATCGATCCTTCTACGGATTTTTTTGGACTAATAGTCGGACAAAGCTTTCTCTTACCTACCTTACTTCCAACCAGGTAAGCAAAGGTATCAGTACCGAAAGATATAAGAAAAACAACCCACAGAGCAGTTTTACTGTCCAACAGGATTATGTGATATAGCAAAAAAGGTATGTATAATATTCCAGCAATGGTAATTGCTGCATCAATTATGTCGAATTTTTCAACAAGAACAGTCCTGGATAGGAGCATGATTATCGCTGTAGTGATAATCAGAGCTAAAATGCCTAAATCATAGTGAAAATCTAAAAGCATAATTACTGCCGAAACATATCCAATCATTTCACACGGCAATCTGCCATAGTTTCGTAACGCTCTATAGAACTCTCTTAATGCAATAATTGATATTATAAAGACACCTGCACTTAAAAAAATGCCGCCCATGTATAAAACTGCCAGCAAAAGCATCAACCCTATAGCACCTGAGAAAACTCTTATCCCTAAATCTTTCACTTATATACCTCCAAACCTGCGATTCCTCTTCTGATAATCGTAAATCGCTTTATAAAGTTCGTACTTATTGAAATCTGGCCAAAGAATATCAGAAAACCAAAACTCAGAGTAGGCTGACTGATATATCAAAAAATTACTTAGTCTCAATTCGCCACTCGGTCTTATAATCAAATCAGGCTCAGGCTGATTTTTTGTATAAAGATACTCAGCTATAAGTGCTTCGGTAATATCGCCTATATCTATTTTACCCTTAACATGATCTTCTAATATTTCTTTTACTGCTTTAACAATTTCTTGTCTTCCACCATAATTAAGAGCAATGTTTAGGATCATGGCTGAATTGCCTGACGTCAGATTCAAGGCTCTTTCAATTTCCTTTTTAGGAATCTCAGGAAGTTTGGACCAGTCCCCTAATATATTCAGCCTGACGCCGTTTTCGTTGAGCCTGTCCAGATCCTTTCTTAGAAAGAGAACAAGCAGGTTCATTAATGCATCTATCTCAAGTTTTGGTTTTCTGATATTCTTTGGCCAGATTTCAATAAGTACGAACTTTATAAAGCGATTTACGATTATCAGAAGAGGAATCGCAGGTTTG
>CAKMKB010000019.1:0-6909 GCA_927435965.1 uncultured Clostridia bacterium | reverse complement strand
TGCAGGGGCTGGAGATGTCCCTTTGTCAAACTACAAGATGATAGGAGCTCTAGCAGTCAAAAGAGGCGAGATGGATAAAAGTGCACTCTGAATGCTCAACAATCTCACTGATGGCTTGGGAGATAGAAAAGTGACTCTCTCTTCTCCTGGAAAGACACCAATGCTGTTAAATATCAATTCGAATTTTTTGACCTCACTGAATATTGATTGAACGACTTCCCTAAGTTTTTTTATGTCTTCCATTTCAGAGTAATAGACCGCTAAAGATATGTGTGGTCTTCCACCCTTCAGGTGCATGAAGTCTCCACCGCCTTGTTCGTAAAGCAGTTTCCAATAGCTCTTTATCTTTTCCTCACTTTTTTTGTCAAATAGAAGCTCTACAGAATAACCCATCGCAAAAATCCTTTCCATTGATAAGTTCATTATATCATCAATAGAAAGGATTTTCATTTGATTTATCTTAAATATTGAATCAGCAATCTTCTGCCTCTGTTGCAACAAAATTGTTTCGCTGTAAAATATCTATTGCATTTGTCAGATTTTTTTCACTAACCAATATGATAGGTCCGGTGCAGCCCATGCCGCTCTCTGCATAGACATGTTCCTGCCAAAGCACTTGGACAGCCGCTTCAAGATCCATGATATCAATACCTGATATTTGTCCAGTCACCACTTCTTTAACTGGCATGATAATCTGTTTTTCTAATTTTGCTGGTTCCTTGTTGAGTTCATTGAGAATATTTTCCAGACCTGCGTCCCTGGCTTTTTTAAACTCCTCTTTAGCTATATCTATCAGTCTGCCTTTAACCAGACTAGCTGCATATCTGATAGCATTGGCAACAACGGGTGCACCAGAAGCTCTAGACAAGATTAGGATAATTTTATCATAGTTTTCCCCGATACCTGGGCCGTATCCATCTCCCGACGATTCATAATTGCCACCAGTTGTAAATGAGGAGAACACCTTCATCATTATATTACCTGTCAATGTATCTGTTACCATAACATCAGAGGAACCTGACAACAAATCATTTCCTCTCATGACACAACCACCGTCAGCTCTAGCTGAATCACCAAAATTGATGCTGTATCCACTTGTGTTTAACCTTTTAAGTGCTGTTTCTACCTGTCTACTGCCATCGAGATTGAGAATCCCCACTGAAGGGTCTACAATTCCCATAGCTTTGGCTGTAATAATACCATATAAAGCGTTCTTGATCATCGCTTCCACTCGATTAGTAGAGGCTGTTCCTGTTGTAGTTGCCAGATAGATATCTTTTCCCAATCCTGGAGTTATAGCTTTGCCAACTGTTGCGACACCAATGGGAAAATTATAGTGCATAGTAACACAGGCATCAATTTCTCCTTTATCCAACAGCTCTTCCATTTTTGTGTACATCTCGCTTTCTGTATTAGCCTCTATTGTTTCAAGATTGGTTTCAACCTTTGGTCCTATAAGTATGACTTTAAAACCTGCGTTTTCTTTTTGTGCCTTCTCAGCACCCTTTATAACATTATCAACACCATGCTCACTACCCAATGTTGTTATTCCAATCCTTGATTGGGTTCCAAATTGACCTGAATCCATTGCTTCTCCGATTTCAAGAAAAACTTCGCCGATTATGTTTTTTGTTTCTTTCAATTTATCCATCGTCAGCCTCCTATTCCTTGATTAGGTTAGCGCCAAATTCTCTCATAGCTTCTGCTATCAATTTCTTTATTTCTTGCTTGGATAATGTTGCTTCCTCTTCTTTTTTGATGTTTTGCTCCAAAATAACAGAGACGCCATCAAAGAGATTTGTCATTCTTGCAAGGAACAAGCTGCCCTTTCCAACTATCATGGCACGCTTGATATTCCCTTCCATAAGCTCTTCTCTTGCAAATCCAACATAGGGAACACCTGATGGTATGTGTCCTTGAGTAGGTGCCCAGCCTTGCATTCCGTGTTTCTTAACGAAATTTATCAGATCACTTTTATCCATCTCGCCTCTTTTGACTGCTAGAGCTCCTATCATCTTGTAGTTTGACAAAGGGACATCTCCAGCCCCTGCAGGTTTTGTTACATCAGGGTTTTGCATCTCCACTGAGTACTTGTCTACGTCTGTTATCTTCATATTTCCTTTATCCAACGGCATGGTAATCAACGCTGTAATGACAGCCTGAGGTGATGACCCTGTCCCTACATTATGTTTACCGACCAAGTCATTTCTGATGATCGGATTGATGCCATCATTTTCACTTACCAATATGCCAAAACCGCCTAAGACATCCTCTAAAACCGGCATGCCTTTTTTGACATGGTCCTTTCCGTTCATACCTAGTTTGGCAGTCGCTCCACCTGCCACAATAGCAACATTCTTGTAGACACCTGCTTGTACCAGCGCAGATGCCTGTATCAAGGCATGCGTCGGAGCAGCACAGAATCCTCTTATATCAGATCCTGTAGCATTGACCAGACCTGCTATCTCAGCGATGGCTTTTGCAAAATTGCCGCCACCTCTCTGGTTCATATCGCCACAGGCCTCTTCAGAACACTCAATGACATAATCAATCTCTTCAATTCTAACTTCGACATTATGAATCAAGTGTTTCAGTGCTAGAACTCCTGAGGCTTTTGACACGATATTTTCGAACATGATATGTGCGGTGAGGTTGACGTCAGAATCATGGGCTTTCTTGACGCATCCTACCAGCTTGCTATCGTTGTATATTCCCTCTCCATGATTTTCGTCAACTTCCTTTTGAATTGAAGCAATATCAAAGCCTTCTTTTATCTTTAATGTATATTCAGTACCAAAGAGAGGATGACTCTCAAGTTTTTCTTTCACCATTTCAGAAAAATTCTTTTCCAGCATAACCAAATCGAATGAATCAGAGAGCTTCATCAGACCTATAAACTCATCCTGAGGCATAATCTCTCCGAATTTTCCAAACCTTTCGCTAACTCTAACATCTTTATCATACCAAGGCATCTCCAGTGTTTCCAACTCCTCAGGCTTCATATTCCCTATGTAAACCTGACTGGGTACGTAATTCAAGACTTGTTCATAGGTCCTTATATGACTCCCTATTGCCTTGATGTACTCTGAATCTGGGTTTGCCGTTTTTTCCATAGTTTGTGTAGTTCCATTGTGGATAATCATATCCGGTGTATTCACCAGAATATAGCTTGTTCCTTTAACGACCGAATAGTTCATTTTATCCTCCGATTATTGAAAATCAGGGTATTGGTTTATTATAAAACAATACCCTGTCTAAATTGTTAACTGTTGATTAGTATTTGCTGAACTGATCTCTGATAGATTTCATTTCATTTATTATGTCATCAACATCTAGGACCATTTCCATCATACCAATCTGGTCCTCATACACTTCTTCGTTTACAGCTTCTTTAAATTGTGGTTCACAACAATGATACACTCCGAGTCCTAACTGGACTCCTGTCAACGGACCTGCAAAAGTCGGATCTCCTGCTGTTACGGTTTCGGCGGCCAATCCTGCCGCTTCGCCTTCTGCAGCACCTAGTATAACTACCAGATTTTCTGCGCCATGTTTTTCAGCTAAATCCTTAACTCTCTTTTGGTTTTCCAGATCCATTGCGCCTGCAGCCGTTCAGACGAAGCATTCTGTTGATGAGAATACTACCTCTGCGCTAGAAGTCTTAACGCATTCTTCGATCGCTTGACCGGGGACGCCGTCTCTGTCGCCTATTATGACAATTTTCTTATTGTCCAATATGCTCATTCTAACACTTCCTTTCGTTTTAATTGGTTTATATAAAGCATAAAGCCTTATAGATATTTTTTAATGACCGTTTCAATATGGTCTTTGTTAGCTTGGTCTTTTGTGATTTCCTCGACAATGCTGCCATCCTTGTATATCAATATGGTTGGAAGTCCTAGCACTCTCTGGCTTATCGCCACTCTTCTAGCTTTGGTGGTGTTAAGTTTGGTAAATTTTATTTTGTCTCCATACATTTCTGAGAGCGCTTCAACATCAGGCATCAGTGCCTTGCATGGCTCACAGCTATCACCCCAGAAATCCACCAGTGTAAATCCCTCTGACTTCAATACTTCTTCTTCAAAATTGTCTTTATTCAATTCTAACATATCTTCCTCCAAAATCAATTATTCAAATACAGTCTGTTCGGTTATCTCTGTTTCAAGAGCCTTTAAAGCCTTCTCAACCAGTCCTCTTCTCAGAGATTTCTCTTCCTCAGCAGTCAAGGAAGGATTGCCCAATGGATGAGGTATAGCCACTGTCGGTACAATTCTATTAGCACCTACAGTCTTAGATATTGGAACGATAGTACACATATGAACAACAGCAATTCCTGCCCTTTCTATTTCCTTCACCATGGTTGCACCGCAACGCGTACAGGTACCTCAGGTGGATGTTAGGATAACTGCCTGGACCCCATTGGATATAAGATCCTTGGCTATCTCTTCTGAAAATGCTTTGGCATTGGCGACAGATGTTCCGTTACCTGTTGTGGTATAGAAGTAGTTGAACAGTTCTCCTATTCTGCCTTCCTTTTCCATGTCTCTAAGCACGTCAACAGGGATAACCCTGTCAGAGTCCAGATTGGCAAAAGTTGGGTCATAACCGCCATGAGCGGTTTCATGATCCTTTTCGGTCAGATTTCTGAACTTGGTGATATCATATTTGCCATATTTTGAAGCACTTGATGACTCTATATGGTCAGGATTTCCTTTAGGTACTATCCCTCCTGATGTGACTATAGCGATTTTCGTATGCGCCATGTCTTTGATTGCCGGATTCGGATCTACACGATCGAAAGTAGGCATAGCAAACTCTGTTACAAATGTATCCTTTTTCATCTTCTGAATCAGCATGTCAACTGCTCTTTGTGATCCTCGTTGGTCTGCAAAGTAATTCTTTCTGAATCCCCTTTTGATATAGCCTTCTTCTTCAGGGGTTAGAATCTCTTCGTTTTTCAATAGTTTAAGGCCCAAAGATACCATTTTTTTGACAGCATTTCTCATATCTACCGCGCTGTTTTTCGTCTCTACCAGATAGACTGACTTCTTGTACAAATCAGCACCCGGGTTTTCGATGTACATGCCCGACAACGCCCTAATACCTAAACTATCCTGGACTGCTGCTGCTATATCACCACAGGCAACACCATATCTTCCTGCGTTGAAAGCTGGTCCGGCAACAAACAAATCAGGGTTATACTGCTTGACCAATTCCAATATAGTTTCTCTGGCTTTTTCCATGTTCTCATTGTAGCAGGAATCTCCACAGACGACGGTAGCAACAATCTCCGCCTGGTCACCAAATGCAGCTTGAAAAGCTAGACCTGGTCCTACAACACCTTTGATAACTTCCGGCATATGGTCTGCTTTTTCTTCACCACCTATGCCTGCGTAAAACTGGTTGACATAATGTACTACTTTGAATTTCGACATCTTCTTACCCCCTTTCTAATAATCTCTAGCTGACAGTTTATTGAATCCAAGCTCATTGGTAGCCCCTATTATCGCCTGCAGCTCTATGGTTATGGTTCCATCTTCTGCAACGTTGCCGTTGAATCCACCGGCTATTTTGTCAATAAACTCCATGTGTCCAATCACTTTCTTCATTGGTTTTAATATGATAATCTCATTGGCATTGCCACCGGTTATGACGGCGTTGGCTTTTTCATCAGCATCTGCCAATGGCTGTGACGCACCGTCTCTTCCGGCATATTCGTCAGTGATGATGACTGTATCAATACCCTTGTCTTCTATTTTCTTGCAGTTCATGATCAGGTCTGTGTCAGGATTTCCAAAGCCTTCCTGTGATATGATCACACCATCCACGCCTAAAAACTCGGCAAGCTTGGCAGTCCAATCAGATGATCTTTCCTTATCGGCCAGGTATACATTTTCGTTGGTGATGATGACGCCTACAAAATTGATCTCCACCCCGTGTTTCTTGTACAGGTCATGGACAACACAGTTGTTCTGGTGATGATATGTTGTGTTTTTGTCGCAGGCTGATACACAGTTTCCGCTTATGATAGCGCCATCCATCAGTTCCGTTGGATAAAGGATTGTCGGTATGATATTTTTCGCATCAACACCATACACATATGTGTCATGTAGCAAGCCCTGGCTCTGAAGCATCTGCACATAAGCAACCTTTGGCAAATCCGGATACTTGAGAATGTTCTGCAATAAAGGCAATGTCTCATATACCGACACTTGATCCGGTTCCAATCCTTTCGACAGCTCTCCAAGGAAATTAGCAACTTTTATCCCTGCAAGCCTGACCGATTTCTCGTGGTCCTGAGCCTTGACGTGATCATTGCAATGACAGACCAAAACCAAATTGTTGGTTTCTGAGAATGGTGTGTATTTTGCACCTTCCCCTGTCATGTCAATTATGCCTTCCTGAAAACCGACTATTTTCCCAGATGTCACAACTGCTGAACCTTTCAATACGTTCGTTTTGCCTGATCCTACAGTTTTTACTTTAGATACGACTCCCGGAAATATGCCACCCTCGCTTTCTATTTTGACTCTTGGTTCGATAACATCCTTTACAGGTGTTATCCTGACTTCCTCACCAGGTCTTGCAATATCAACCAGCACTTCCTTGATATGCTCATCCTCCATGACCAGTGACTCGATAGCCTGTTTGTTGACATATAATATGTGATTCTTGATTTCTGAGACATCACCAAACTGTATGTCCTTGATCAGAATGTCCCTTAATTCTAATCTCATAATTCACCTCCAAAATATTTTTATACTACAAGCTGTTTTCCAGCTTGATGATAACACTTTCAATAACAGGGTGGTAGGTATGTTACTTACCATTCTTTTTTATTTGGAGGGTATATGCATTATATAATAATAACCAATAATCCATTAGTATTTGAAAAATATAATATGAATG
>CAKMKB010000018.1:0-2849 GCA_927435965.1 uncultured Clostridia bacterium | reverse complement strand
CCCTTCTTACAGTTCAACAAATTAGGTTTCCACCGTCCCTAAATCTCTATATTATAAAACCAAATACTCTTCTCAATCACAGCATTATTTAATTATCATTAATCTACCATCATAATTAAGTGATGTCAATAATTATTTGTTATTAATCAACTTCAATGATTTAAAGTTATCCTTACCTATATAGTGATTAAAATAAGCGTTTATTATGTATAAAGCCCTGTTGCTGATATGGTTAAGGTTTTTGATATCATCGAATCTAATTCCTATCAGTCTCCTGATGGCTACAATATCATCAGGCACAATACTCAGTCCTGGCTGCATTGATGTGCATTTTTTACAGACAATGCCACCCTCATCAATGGAAAACAAGACTGCTTTTTCAGCCCCACCACAATGGCTACAACTATCCAGTTCAGGCTTGTACCCCAAAATGCTAATTAGTTTAATCTCGTAAGCTCCAATCAAATAGTTCATTTTATCAGGATGATGTTCGAGCATCTGAAGTATTTTGACAGACATTTCGAAAATTTTACTGTAATTTTCATTCTCCTGTAAAACATGATTCAGAATTTCCAAAATATAATTTCCGTATACGTAGCTTTCAAAATTATTGCGCATCTCATAAAAATGATTGATAACAGATCCATTTGTAAGAATATACATATCCTTGTTCAGATAGATATTGACCAGAGAGTGATTCATAATCTGAGCAACAGACATGTTTTCATTGTTAGCTCTCCTGGCGTTTCTGGCCATCACCTGAATTTTTCCGTTTTTTTTGCTGAAACACTGAAGAATTTTGTCATAGTCCTTATAATGGATTTCTTTTAAAACTATAATTTCATCTTGAAAGCTCATAAATCACCAGCTCTTATATCCCAATTCTCTAAGTATCCTTTCATCATCCCGCCAGTTCTTGCTGATTTTGACCCAAAGCTTCAAATAAACCTTGGTGCCCAGCAATCTTTCAATATCAAGTCTGGCATTTTCTCCTATTTCTCTAAGTTTTGAGCCTTCCTTGCCGATAATCATACCTTTATGGGATTTTTTCTCACACATAATGACTGCATATACATCCATCATGTCCTTGTTCTCGCGCTGTTCGATTTTTTCAATTAGGACACCAACGCCATGTGGAATCTCGTCCTGCAGAAATTGAAGCGCCTTTTCCCTAATCAGCTCTGAGATTACAAACCATTCAGGTCTATCTGTTATATAATCTTCAGGAAAATACTGTGGACCTTCCTCAATATTATCCTTGATAAATGATACAACCTCCTGAACATTCATCCCTGCGGTAGCAGAAATGCGCAAAACCTTATCAAAGAGATCCATTTCAGTTATTTCTGCTTCTACTGACAGGTTATCCTTGTATATGTCAGATTTGTTGATGACGGCTATTTTAGGCATCTTAAAGTCTTGTATCTGCTCGATAATATACTTGTCTCCAGGACCCAACTTATTTTTCTCATCAGTCATGAAAATTAGAACGTCCATCTCTCCCATCGCTTCATTGATTTCTGAAGCCATGAAATTTCCCAATTTGTTTTTAGCCTTGTGTATTCCAGGTGTATCTATAAATACAATCTGTGAATCTTCATCAGTAACAACCGCTTTAATCTTGTTTCTAGTTGTTTGCGGCTTATCTGACATAATTAGTATTTTTTCGCCAACCATATAGTTGATTAGTGTTGATTTACCTACATTTGGTCGACCTACAACGGTTACAAATCCTGATTTAAATATTGTCATGGTTTAAATCCTCCGGGCCGAAACTTCTCGGCAATAAATCTTCTATCGTAAAAACCTCATAATTCTCTGTACTTGTAGCTGATATTATTCTTATATCCTGACCAAACTCACGTATGAACTGACGGCACACGCCACACGGAAAAGAAATCTTTTCCAAGCTCCCAACCACAGCTATTGTGTCAATAACTCTGTGTCCTTCAGACACAGCCTTTGACAGCGCTGTTCTTTCAGCGCAAATGGTGGGTGTGAATGAGGCCGATTCTATGTTGCATCCCGTGAAAATTTTTCCATCCTTAGTTAATACAACTGCCCCAACTTTAAACTTGGAATAAGGCACATACGCGTTTTCTCGCGCCTCCAAAGCTATTTCAATCAATTTTTTATCATCCATCCAAACTCTCCTCAAACTCTAAAATGGTATTTTGTGATATTACTTGTATCCATGTCTGACCCGGATTAAGTAATATTTCGTTTCCATCTTTATCACTGTAAATGGTTCTGCTTCTGATGCTGGTTTTTTCCCAGCTTATTTCAATCATTTCGCCATTGCTGATGTAATAACCTTCTCCATCAGAAATATTATACAAAGCTAATCTCCCTTCATTATCCAGCACAGCTTTTCTTAGCTTCTGAATAATGATATTGGTTGCCATTATTTCATCCTCATAATACTCGTCTACTTGCATTTTATTATTCACATAACGGTTGTATATCCCAACATCCTCTTTGAAATCATAACGGACATAGTAGTCTTCGTTGTAGGTGATTGAAAAAGAGGTCACACTCTGGCTTTCATATAAGTCAGAAAGTGGATATGGATCTTCAGAAAAATTCCAGGACTCATAATTGCCTTCTTGCCTGTAATTCATATAACTCTGAGCGTCCCTCAAATTCTCCATAGCTGTATACATGTTGTTGGGAGCTGCTTTTCCAGTGTCATAATATCTCCAGAACTCTCCGCTTGTCATACCGCTTATGTTGGCCATCTGATAATCTCTGATATTTAATAATGCCTCATTGCTACCACCAACATGGACAAAGACAGCATCAAATTCTAGTGCAAATGTCAGAAAATAAGGTCTCGCGCTTCTAACTGG
>CAKMKB010000017.1:0-16357 GCA_927435965.1 uncultured Clostridia bacterium | reverse complement strand
GCTGTCAAGGGCGACGTCAGCTGTTTGAATTTTCAGGATTTGTCTAGTCACTTCCCTTGACCTTTTTTTTCATACGTTACTTTACACTACCCATTTCAATTCAGCCACATTACCTGTTAGACATTTTTTTGTTTAACATTCAAATACTGCTCATAGACTTTCAACCAATTTTGAATTAAAACATCATTTGATTCTATTCCTAAAGCATATTTAAAAAACGTTCTAGCCTTACTAAAGACTTTTTCATAACTTATAATCACTTAAATATTGTCCAGTGAAGTGTTGGTTAATATCCATTTGAAATTTAAGCATCGTATTGACTATTCTACTAAAGGGTCATATGTTTTACAGAAAATGTGCACAAATAGGTTTTTACTCCGTTAAGTACTGTATTGACTTCAATGGGATTTATATCATCATCGGCATACCGTAGATTAAATAGAAAGCAATTTTAATAATTTATGATGCTAATCAACTTTAGTTAAAAACCAAATTGAGATCTTTGCTTTTTGATCTAATTTGACCCCTTTGATTAAATGCAATAAATTTTTATCTCTTAATTTTCTTAAATCTTTTCTTAAAGGATTGCCTTGCCTGTTATCATTCTTATAGACTTCCTTTTCAATCAAGTACGTCATTAATTCTTTTGGTTTAGCCTCAACTCTATTGTTTAACCTAAACCATTCTTGAATATGCTGATTTAACAAAGCAACTCTTTTTTCTATTAATTCCCCCATTTTCGAACCTCCTATACGATATCAATCATAGCATTACATTTTATCTTATAGTCTTAATACATTCGGTCAATTTCTATCTTTTGGCTGTGTATCGAAACATTCAATCAGTCCCTCAAATGATGGTCCTGTATCTGAAGCAATTGTGGATAGAATCATTCACAACTCTGATGAAATATTATCGATGAGGAAATATCCATGCGTGAAAGACATGGCATAAAGACCTCCAACTGAAGCGATAACGCAGTCGAGTAGACTCTTTAAATTGTTAAGCGCCATTGAACCGTAAATTCGCAGCACTTCCTGCCAGCGCAATCTCAACCACTATTCCTTTATCTAAACTGCCAAGATCATATTGTTTGAAGTTCATTATTTTTTTCGCTAACCTTCTGTATCAACTGTATCATCAGTTGCTCTTGTCTCCTCATTGATTTCATCTGCCCCAAAGCATTTTCTGCCAATTTCACTGAATAGCGAGGAAATAGACTCTCGATCCGAATCTGAAAATTCACCTTCAAAGTCTGGCGATTCAGCAATTTTATCTAGATATAGACGATTAACCATTTCGACGTATGAGAAACCATCAGTTGTACCATCTGAATTTAACAAAAAAACATCAATTGTTTCAGATTCTTTAACGAATTTAAGCTTCATTTCACGCCTCCCTGTAGCTTTTCAAATTATATTTTTTAACCCTCTTTTTTATTGAGGGCTTACCGCCGTCTGTTAACTCTGCAATCTGATCTAAAATGGATTTGTTCTCCAGTTTACCTTCAAGTGGAGCTGATCTTATTTTGATTTTTCCATCTATGTTATTACAAACAATGACATTTTGAGCATCTCCTAACATTGGGATAGTGGCATTATGAGAAACGAGTATAACTTGCTTGATTTTTTTCACATCTTTTATTCTCTTGATGAAGTCATGGTTCATATACCCTGTAGCAAGATTGTCTTCTGGCTGATCAATAATTATCGGAGCAAAGTCAAGATCATAACCTAAAACTAAGTCTAAAATTATGGCTGATTTCCATCCTGGACTAAGTGTATCAAAATCAATTCCATCTTTTGTTATAAGTATATATTTTTTCTTGTTATTATCACTGATTTTGTTATATACTTTTGATGCAAAGTCCTCATAATCACGGACCTTTGGATTCTCAGAAAAATGACAAGCAAAAAGACATTCAGGGGTTATCTTATCTAATGAGTCTACTCGAAAATCTTTTTTCAGAAATTTGTTAATTGCCTCAATCATCATTGAGTTAGTTAATTCATATGAATTTTCAATTTTGAGTGAGTGGCCCTGTATATCTACTTCTTTAGTACTGTATCGGACGTTAAACAATTTCAATTTATTGAGCGTGTTGTAAAAAATTCTTAGTTCAGAAAGATATGTATAGACCACGCTTATCAAAGTTTTTCGCATCGCTAGTTTAGCATTTGTTTCTCTGCTTCCTTGTAGTTGTGCACGATCTTCTGACTGTCTAAAATCAGACATTATTCCGAATAACTGCTCATTAAGATTCGACAGTTCAAAGAGCCTATTAAGTTCTGTTATAATTGTTGAAAACTCTCTGTCAAGATTACAGCTCAGTGGGTGATGCTTGATAAAACCATGTAAAGATTCTAGATTTTCTTTATAAGATTCATATGTTGTCTGTGATATCAAATTTTTTTGATATTCTACTTCATCGGGATATATATTATCGATCAATTTTTTTTGCACAATTCCGGTAATAACTAAATGAGATGGTTTTGAAATAGAAGCTAGCTCTTGTTGATAATGTTCGATCCGTTTTACACTCAACAGTAACTTATCAAGTAAAACTTTCAACTCCTGAAGACTCCTTTGAATTCTAGAAATAGTTTCATCATCTTCGGGAAAAACTTTTAAAATTAATTCAATATCATTTATTCCTTTGTCTTCACTCTGTAATACGGAAATAATAAAATTTTGATTAATATAATGAGGAGTTATACCAGACCGATTTTCAACATACATATTATCAATTAAGAAATCCGTGTACTTGCTACTTTCACATGAAGATGTTATTTTTTTGTATAGACTGTCAACAAACATTGTTTTTCCGCTTGAAGATCCACCAATTACAACATTCAATCCAGGAGTAAGAAATACATCGATGTCCGCTTTATCGTTGTCCAAGCGTACATGACCGATATACTCAGACCAACTATCCGGTGGAGTATGTCCATAATGTAATCGAGAAGTTTCAGACAATGAAATTCTTAATCCATCGAATGAGGGAGATGAATTTATCCATGTTGGAACAAAGGGTTCTGCATCAACAGATTTAGCACAAGGATAAGTTGCAGGGTTATAATTGTCAGAGCAGGTTATTAGATTTGTGAATTCATGAATACCAAGACGTTGAAAATATAATAATGTTTGATCAACTCCAGTTGTGCTACGAGATGTGAACCCATCAAAATGATTGTAATAGAGACTCCTTTCTAATGTTGTATCAAAACTCCTTCCTTCCTGAAGGGATTTATCAAAAGTTCTATGCGATTGACCTCCATGTGGGAGTAGCAAATAATCATAAATATCAAAACTATTGGCAATATCCTCTATAGACGGAATATTCTCCATTGAATCAGTAATAACTTTATCTGGGTACAAAATATCTAGAATTCTATTTATGTCATCAATAACATCTTCGCTTATCGAAGTATTAATTAACAAATGACAATGATATGGTTTTGCATTTTCGAATTTTCTGATGTGTAATTCTACACCCAAAATTGGATGGACATTTTCGTGACTTGCCAATTTAACGTATGCATTTCTATTTATCGTATTATGATCAGTTAAAGACACTAGTGCTGGCTTAGAAACAGATTGCCTCTTAATGTTCTGCACAAGTAAATCAACATCATAATCAGAATTCAATTGATTTGGATTATCTGATGTGTGAATATGGATGTCAGTGTAAACTGCATTCATGATGACCTCCGCTTAATATCTATTTGAACTGTTATTGAAATATCAGGTATCCATTCGAAAAACTGTAAGTGTATAAACGCTTGCATTGCTAGTCATTTGTCTTCTGTCATACCTTGAAAACCTCTTTTACGACTTTTACTGCAATCTTCGGAACTTGCTTAATTACACCTTTTCTTAACGCGGCACCTCCTCCTAGTATAACAATGCCTCCTAACCCTGCCAAAATTTTATCCTTTTTCTCTTTTCTTTTTTGAGTGCATTGCTCGCAATACTTTCCTTTAAGTACAGGGTTAAAGCAACCCTTTCTCTTGCATTGCTTAAGTATCTCATTAGTCATTGGTGGTTACCTCCAAGTAGTTTTTTGATTTTTCATCTTTATACCCTATAAAAGTATTGCAGCTAACGAGTAGCCTATCTGGGAGTAATATAAAATTTTGAGGGGTCAGATTACTATTACCTGAGGAGTTTATTACCGTCCATGCAATACGTTTACTCCCCTTATATTCAATTTCTTTCAATAACACCTGCTTGATAAAAGTTGCATGTTCTTTTACTATGGCAAGTTGTGCATCATGTTCGCCAAGAGCCTGATATGAATATAAAGAAATTTGAACAGCGTTGTTCATCGCAACTATTGCGGTATTAATGTCACAGACCATCTTTACCATTTCTTTAGCCTTAGGAGACTTGTCACCGCCTAGTAAAGAAATGTCAGATTTAATTTGAAACGCAAGTTCTGCTCGAGCAGAATTAGCATCTCGAATAGACTGTATGAACATTTGTTTTTGCAAAAACTCATCTGCCAGAGCGAGTGCCTGTATAAATGCACTTCTACTACTTAACAGTTTAGCCAAACGATCATCACGTTGTCCCTGAATGATTCTTCCAAAGTTCATTTCACATGCTTCTGATATTTCCCTTATACCGTTTGAGATTTGATTTAACTGCCTTTGCATTGATAAGCATTGCATCGCTCCTGCGACATCGGTAGGTATAGTTTTTGTACCTAACGGGATATCCTTAATCTTTTTATTCATTCCATACTCTTTACCATTTATCATTAGACCTTTAACTGTTGTTCTAATTTGTAAATAAAATGCTTCAGCTGAGTCTTTGCATGGAATTATTTCAGCTGTGCCATCTTGCAATGCATGTTTAATTTCTTCTGGAATTAGATCGAGCCGGGGAATATACTCAGTTTTTCTTTTTACATAATTAATGGATTTTTGAACTGCAGGAACTGAATCAACAAATTGATTGACTTTACTAAATAAACTCTCCGAGGTCTTGTTTTGTATTGCCAGAGATAATGAGAATACTGCACTATCATAACTGTACAAATTTTCATCCAGAACATCAATGTTGGACCTGCCTATGTTAACTAGAAATCGTTCCTCATCCATCTGATATTGCTCACTGATATCGTCATTTCTGATATTTTTTTCGAAATTATTGCTTTTAATCTCATCCATTCACTCCACCCCCAATGCCTTAAACACGGCATCCTCAGGTGACTGGTAAAATATCAGATTGAATTTCCCCATCAGTTCTGGTGGTACGGATGCCATATCTACTGCGGATGTAATCGGAAGAAGAACTTTTTTGGCTCCGCTATCCAGGCAAACTTGAAGCACATTAGCAAGTTCCTCGACTTTTATAATGGTCCCACTAATACTCAGATTTCCCAGGACCGCAAGGCTCCCAATCACTGGCTTATGCAGTGCCGCAGAACACAATCCGATAAAAGAGGTTAAGGCTAATTGGTTTGTTATTCCTATACCGTTTAAGTCCTGGAGGTGCATCAGGTAGTCTTTAGTTGAAATACTGATGCTACCACTGACATTTTTACCGTTTGCTTTCAAATAGCGATAAGCCGTGTCAATAGATTCTTTAGCTTCACGATCCGATCCGATACCGGTTCGTTCAAACTTGCCAGAGCCAGTGACCATTTCCGTTTCAAGCTTAAAGACACCCAGCATCCCAGATTTTCCTCGGGCGACCGTATAAACCTGGCCTGGTTTATGCAGCCCTTCAGGAATGAGCTTGCCACCACCTTGCTCTGGTACTGGAACGAACTCCTCAGTAAAGTCTTCATTGTCGATGTATGAGAAATTTACATCGTAAAATTCCATGCCGCCGATCTTCTTCAGCTGTTCTTTGACGCGGCGACGGCTTTCCAGAGCAAAACGGAGGATCTCTTCGACATCTTTTTTCTCGAATTTTCCATTGGGATAAATCAGTTTGATGAGGCCTGATACCATTTTTCGAACGGCAATCACATCACGCTGGTTCAAGTTATTTCCTAGTTTATAGAACTGATCCAACGCATCAGCATAGGAAGTCTTTCTAAGTTCTCTTAAAAACTCAGAGAGATAGTCCGTGATGAAGCCATAATCGTTGGTGAAGAAGTCCGGTCTGTATTTAGGGATCTCCCAGCCTGGCAGATAGCAGTGCATGCGGTCGAAGAATGCGCTGTCGTACGCCATGGCTTCTGGGAAGGGATCAAATAAATGTGATGTCTTTAGCAGCACGTCAACGCTTTGATTGATGTTGCCGACAAATACCATGGATGCTGAAGCGTTCTTTTCTTCTTTTCCTCTGGAGAAAGAGCCCGATGCCATATAGTCTTTCATGATCTGGATACCGTCTTTATCTTTGAAAGTGATCCCAGCCACTTCGTCAAAAGCGACGCAGTCCCACATCCCAACAAGACCAACGGTCTTATTGGACATGTTGTAGAAGAGGTTTGCTACCGTAGTTTGTCCACCAGAAACTAAAATACTGTTTGGTGAGATCTCTTTATAGACATGAGATTTACCGGTACCACGAGGACCCAGCTCGCAGAAATTAAAGTTGTTTTCCACAAGGGGAATCATTCTGGCAAGCAGAAGCATTTTGACTCTTGGCGTAAATCTTGAAGGTTCCATACCGATGGATCGAAGAATAACATCGATCCACTCATCCTTAGTGAACTGAGATCTACCACCTAATACTTCACTCATGTCCAGGTTTGGCATTTGAATTGGCGTCAGCTTGGAGATGATGAACGGGATTCGGCTCTTATCTGCTTCATCGAAAAAATACTCCAGCTGGACGATGCACCAAATACCCCCGCTGAGAAGCCGCTCAAAGTCGGAAGGATACCTTTCTGATATCGGCACATTCTTGATTCCCAGGTTTGAAAACTCCGCTTCATAGATGTCCTGGCGATAGTTGAGCTTGACCGCCACTTTATCGATGACAGTGTAACTACCACGCTCTCTTAACTTTGAGATGATCTTTTGAGCCTCATCGGGGCGAACAAAATTCTCCGCCAGGATGCTCTTTACGTTACGAACACCATCCGCAATAGCTTCTTCTTCGGTCGTGGCGCAGTACATGCCAAGAAGATACTCTAGGACATAGACAGGAACGTTGGCCCCTTCCTTGATTTTCTTGGTCAAATCTTTGCGGACAATCTTGCCTGCAAAGACTTCGTTGAGCTTATCGTTGAGATGGTTGTTGCAACTGACCACAGTCTCAACAACTGGCTCAACATCTTCCTTGATATCAAAGTCATCCTCGAATTGCTCTATTTCAATTGAATCATGTTCTCTTTCAAGTTCGCTCACCGGTTCACACCCCCTTATAAACTGAAGCCAAAGTCATCCGCGAAGGCAATGTCCATCACGACGTCATGACGCAAGACTTCTATATCGTTTTTCTCATCATAGGCTACCAAATAGTACTGTTTTGATTTGTCATACTGCTTGTTTTTGAAGTTGAACTTCAGTCTAAAAATCCGCTTGCTGGGATCATTATCCTTTTTGTCTGCAATATATATGCACTCATTGGAGATTTTTTCATTATCTTCGGAAATGAAGAACACTTTATAGCTGGTCTCTTTGATCACATCACTGACAGGCTCAGACTGTATGAAGTCCAGAGAAGAAATCAGGTTCGTGATCTTTTGGACCATGCTGACCAAGACGATCTGTGCGGGTCTTGTATCGGCGTGACCTTTTTCAACTTTGACATCAATGACCGGAATAAGCATCTCCTGAGGAGAAGAACCGCCATGAACAAAGTTCTGGCCGCCGCCAGTGACCTTGAATACATTTGAGCTCACTGGAACAGAAACCCACTTAGAGTCCTTGTTGCCAAGTATCTTACCCATGGAGTGAGATATGATCCCATTATCTTCCAGCGGGTCTTGTGCAACAATAAAGCGACGATTGATAAAGGCGTCTTTGTCGGCCACATGGATGATCTTGTCGGTTTCCTGCAGTTTGTCTCGCTTGTAGATGAATCCATGATCTGACGTGACAATAAAGTGCAGAGTGTTGGCATTGGTTGAGATACGCTTGATCAAGGTGAAGACTTCATCAACAGCTTCATAGCAGGCAGTGAAGACCTCATTCTCCGTATTCAGTTTATCTCCTCGGGCATCGATCTGGTTGTGATAGACATAAACCACGTCCATCCCCGTAAAGACTTCCCGCAGTTCCATCTTCTTCATCAGTTTCAGATCATCAAATTGGATACATCTGCTATTAGGCGTATAGGAATTGAGAATTGCCTCGCGCTGCTTGAGAGAATCGCATGGCATGCCATCAACCAGGACCTTGTTCTCCTGAGTCAACTCCAGGCTCTTGTGTGGCAACAGAGCACCCATACCAAGTCGTGTATAGGAAGGGAGAATGCTCATCATTGACTCCAGCTTTGGTGTGCATTTCTCGTCATCTTCCAGTTTGGCAAATAATGACTGACCAACTTCATAACGCATCGCATCAGAGATGATCACCCCCACGCGATCCTTGCTGGATTGAATGTATTTGCTGTAAAAATTCCGTTGAAGAGGTATGGAAGAGGAAGGGTCTGCTATCTTGAGCCCCACATTCCAGTTATAAACGCTCTTAGCAAGGAACTCATTGGTGTAGATATTCTCCACAAGATCCCGAAGTCTTTCAAAATAGCTGTTCTCGTTCAGCTGATCGTAGTTGTAGTAAAACTTCCGATATTGCTGATCGATCTGATAGTCATTAGTAGTGTACTGCTTGACGATGTCCTTTAGGTCGTCTCGGCATTGATAGCTTGCTGCCGCTATGACATAAGAAGCGCTTTCAAGCATATGGTATTCGGACCGATACCGATCCCCAAAATGTCTTTTACGGCGATCCTTGCAAATCTCAGGGAGTGACTTACCTGAAAGCTTAGCTCCAAGATCTTCATTCAGAAGCCGCTCGGTAATCCATTTAATGAAAACATGGTCAATGACTTCAAAAGTGTCGCACTGAATCAATGATTCTGGATTGTAGGGCTCCAATGTAGTCTTGGCCTGGAGATTTCTGGCCACATAATCAGACAATTTATCATATCGCTCTCGGTATAAGACGTTGTTCATCAGGTTATCAAGAAATGCGATAATGTTGCCGGATTTGTAGGACATAAAGCTTTTCCATGCAGGTGGAAGCTCGCCCTGAAGATATCGCTGGGTATAGGTTACGAACATGGTCAGCACAAGTTTTTCCAATGTTGGCTTTACATCGGTATAGCCAAACTGTTCTTCACAAAGGCGCCAGAAAGCTTCCAGGAGGCCATACTTTTCAAATTCCTCCAGGAATTTATTCTCTTCAAGGTCTCCATCGGTCAGAACGACACGGACAACCTCATCGAAAAACGCAATTCTCGTCTTGCAAAGGACACTCATGAGAGCCACTTCGATGCTTTCCTTGGTAAAGTTCTCAAGTTCGAGATCGTAAAACTTTTGAGTCCGATCCTTCGCGCCGAAAAACTTGATATATTTCTGAATGACCGGCTTATATTTCTGGTCAATCCCAAGATCCACAGTCAAAAGCGAAGCTCTATCAGCGAAGAATTGCCTAGAGTAGAGGAGGATGTCTTCTAAATGGTTATCCCTTACCTGAGGACGAGGAAAGGGAGCATAGATCAGGTAGTTGCTTGTTCTATCAACCAGTTCCAAAAAGTGTTTGGTATAAAATTGATTATCCTTCTCGAGATGATAAATTTTGGCATTCGACAACTCCAATGAATCCACGTCTTCCAAAAATTCAGCCTTATCATCGTACCAGAAGACAAGCTTTCGAGTGTCTCCAGCAAACTCATGATTGAGCTTATCGGTTATTTGTTTTAAATTCAGTTCCGCCATCCCAGACCCTCCTTTCGTCAGATTTTAGCCAACACATCAAGCTTCTTGCCGTCTCGATCGGTCTGAACTTTTTCGTAATTCACTTTTACGCCGTCATCCAAATCAATAGGTGTACGCGCTAACGCCAGATGAGCAATTTTCTCATCGTATTCCTTTGTCTCCTGAAGTTGCTTGATTAACTTTTCTTTTCGTTTCGTTGCAGCTGTAACTTCACGAGCATCTTTACTGTTTTCAATAGTGTCCTGCATTCTGGCAATTTCACTTTCATAAATTCTCTGTAACCTATGAAGATAATCGACTCTGAGGTTACCGATGGTATTTTCATCATAACGGTGCATATAGATCAAGGCTTTAAATCCATTTTGCTTTCCACTGTCAAAGAGCCAATAGATCGGACGTTTCTGATAAATCTTGCAGTGGTCTTTATAAAATTCACTTATGAAGAAGTCCCTAATTACCTCACGAGGCGTTCCTTTGCCTCCGATTGCACCTGAGATAAATTTAAGATTTTCTTCAAGCATACTAGGGCCATAGGCAGTTTTCACAAACGCCACGAACCGCCCTACTATATCGTCTTCAAAATACTCGTCGTCGCAGATGGGGAGGATATTGTCCTTGTCCGGAATGAATGAGCGGTATTTACCTGTGTCCCAATCACCACCCGCATTAGCAAGACCCTCTGTATCAAGCGAGTAGCGCCCGAACATACAACCCACGGCGTAGCTGATTAGACTGCGGATCTCACGTCCCAAATTAGCACGGCGCACGGTCACATCTTTGTCCTCGACTTCGGGAGTAATCTCATCCTGCAAGCCATAGATGTCAATGAAGATGCGGTTGAGTTCTTCTTCGTTGTCTTTGAGCGTATCGAAACGCTGCTCGGTTTCATGCTCCCACTTAGCAAACGCCGTTGCAACCGTCTGTTCACCGCAAATCAGAGGATGCCTCTTAAAATCCCATGAGGTTTCAAAAGCATCCCAGTCGGCACGGGATAGAGAAATACACTCTTCGACAGATTTGTCAATAATGGGTTTAGCCTCTTTATCCTCAATGACCGGAAGAGTTGCTACATTGCCAACCTGAAAATTCATCGTTGAATTTTGTATTTTCATATACTCAAAACTCAGTTTTGAGCAAAGAAATCCAGTCAGATAATATTTGTTAACCTCTGAGGGGAATAATGATGAGCCACCTACATCGAATATTGCTCCCATTGGTGAATAACGAACCCCAAAATAAGAAGAACTAACAAAAGACCATGTAATAGATTGCCTGAAATAGTATTGTGTGTTTTGCGGACGCGACCGTAATTTCCCCCTACTGTCAACGAAGCTCTTTATTTCTGCACCATCATTCTCCCAGTTCACGACATATTCGTTATTGCCGTACCATTTCCTATAGTCACCGCCCTTATTGTATGGAAACCACTTATGGTTGCTTGCCAACGCATCTTTCTGACTTAAACCGAAACCACATTTATCAATTATTATTTCAAACCAGAAGCGTAAAAAACGAGAGTTATCTCCCGTCTGCAAACCAACCACAGGCTTAGCAATATTTTGCAGTTGTGTTCCAACATGAAATGTCTCTATGATTCTATCGCTTACCCAATAAGCTATTGGAGTACTTGGGATCAGAGCAAAATTGGAGGTACTAACCGAATAACGGTAATAGCAACTCTTATCGGCAATTGCTGATAGTGTTTTATCACGTTGTAATTCCATGTCGCCTTTAAAGTCTTCGAGGCGAATATAATTGCCACACAAGGATAAAGCGGTGTTCTTAATAACGAAAGTACATATATCTACAGTGGCTTCTTTAAAGAAGGCTCCCTTAGCCAGTTGAACAAAACTCGTAATTGACTTTCGCTTTATAATAAATTCCCGCAGTTTCTCGTATGACTTGATGAACATCCACACATTTGGCGTCATATAGGCTGAATAACCTGACTGCTTACACAATTCAAGATTACGGTATATAAATACTGAAAAAAGATCGCTACTATAATCTTGATAATGTAACGACACGTACTCCTTTAGCTTGCCATTGAGCTTATTCAAATACGGCGGGTTAGTGACAACCACATCATACTTCTGTGCCAAAAGGCGCTTAAAGTTCCAAGCGTTCAGCTTCGCGTCGTAACTACCGTCAAACAACGTCATCTGCTGTTCTTCCGGCTGTTCAGGCATAGGTTCGAGTTTTTCCACGCGTGCGAGCGAGCCATATTCCTCTCCGTCGAGAAATCCAGCGGGGTGATAAACTTGCGGCTTCACGCCATCGGTAAGAATACGACGGTTGTGCTGCCGCGCTTTCATCATCAGGGAGAAATAGGCAAGTTGATACGCCCTACAGTCGATGTCCAGACCGTAGACATTTTTCTCAAGTATTAACTTTGCAGCATCGCGGGGATTATAGCCCTCACTCTCGTATATCTGCATCAGCACATCAAATGCGTAAACTAATATATGACCGCTGCCCATACAGGGGTCGATCAGGCGGATGTCCTCAGGTGACTTCACAGTCGACTGCGACTTCATAATACGGAGTTTCTCAGCAACCTCTGGCGTTTGCTCAGCTTCATCAAGATAGTACTTCCAGTTCGCTTTAAGTGCGTCATTTGGGTGTGATTCAAGCCACAACCGTCCGAGGGAGTTCTCCACCATATACCGCACAATCCAGTCCGGTGTAAAAAGCTGCGTCGCAGCTGGGATGTCTTCTTTCTTTATAGCTATCTTTTCCAATACGTTGACAACTTCGTTGTGCTTTTCAGTAATGTAATACTGATACATCCACCCAATTATTTCAACCTGACCTTCTTTTGTCACATTAAAATTATTTTCAGAAATATCGTTAACTAGATGGTAAACCACACCTTCCTTGTCAATAAACGAAACATTTAGAAGAAGTTCCGTATAGTCACTTGTCTTCTCAAATAGGTCAGGTAGATTGGAATTTAAAGAATTACATTGCTTAATAAAGAGTATACGAAACAGTTCGTCCAGCTTGTTTTCATGTTTCAGCTGAATGATTCTATCTTTTTCATATGCAGAATAATCAAGATTTGCTTCCAATGCATGGGTCACTAAATCTGGTTCCGCTTTTCCGTTGCTTTCAGAAGAAAGGACACGAATGCGCGTAGGTAGATAGTCATTCACTTCCATGAACCGTATGGCTATAAGTCGGTTGAACCAGGTATATGCTACTTCTTCAATGACATTCTTGTAAGCTGTGGCGTAATCGCTTTGTTTGGCTTTCCTTTCTATCTCCTCAACCAATTTCTTACGCTGCTGGATTTCTATACCAGTAATAGAACTTGGCTCTTTTGTTCCAATATCAAAAAACTGAACCGTCTGGGTGGATTGTGGAAGAGGACTTTTTATACCCTTTTCCTTAATCCCCAACAGACCTGCTTTATAACTGATATCAGCTATGAGCTTATTTCTCGCCCATATTGCAAAATTCTTGATTGCTGTCTTATTCATGTATATCCCCCTTAGAACTCAATGTTAATGATAGTATCTTGATCGAGCTCTTTCATGATTTGTTCTCGTAGTTCGCTGATGTATTTATCAAGATCCTGAGCAGACTCTATCTGCCAAGATGAAGTCAAACTAACATTTTTGATGCTGATACTCTTCTGTTTTTTGACTGGTTTTGGATCACCACCATTATTACCATAGGGCGGCGTATCTTCAGCAATCTTTTCATCCTTCTTGGCCATTTCATTAAGCAGCCGCACTTTAAGCGCATCCGCTTCAATCTTTACATTTTGAAGTGTAGCAACATTATTACAGGTTGTAGCTTTTTCATGGATCTCTCTGAAAAGCTTGAAATATCTGTCTTTCAGTTCATCCTTATACGGTTTGGAATTTAGAACCTCAAACACTCGATCCTTCGCATCCTCAATTGCCTTGAGTATTGGAGCCTCCATTTGTGTCAATACTGCCATGTAGGCATCTCTGAATTGACTTAGTAGATCGGGCAGTTTTGGAATATCGCTGTAGGGCATATCCTTTTTCAGAATTGCCTTTATTTCCCGGACTGTTTCCTCAACCTTATCGTCTACAATGAAGGTCTTGCTGTCATCGTAGATTTTCATCATCTTTAAGGCATCTTCAAAGATTTTCTTTTGCTCACCCGCAAAGAATGCTTTGACTGGTTCAAAATCTTCAGCAAAATCCAAGAAATCGTCACGGTCTGAATAAATCTTCTTAAAGAATTCAGATGGGGATTGGATCTGGATGATTGCTCTTAAAAGTCCTTTGCCAGAAAGGACCGTTTTCTTCCCTGGGAAGCTATGGTTGTTGAACATGATTTCAATCTTTTCTAGCTCGGTTTCAAGGCTGCTGCTGTAGCTTTGGAAAGACTGCATCATAGAATCATCATCGTCATTGATGCTGGAAACCCCGAAGAGCTCTTTCATGACTTCACGGACGGCCTTCTTTTCTTCGATGCCAGCCTGCTGACGTCTCTCTGTTAGAAGTTTTTCTACATATTCTTTCTTGGTGATGTAGCGGATGATTTCTTCTTCTGACTTATTAAGAAGGGTAACTGCCGCGCCATTGATAGCCAATGCGATGTCTCCGTTCTTGAATAGTTTAGCGACAAGCCACTCCACGTCATCTTCCACAAATCCGTAAGGTGCTTTCATGAAACGGTCCATCAGACTTTTCATCGAAGTCTTCGTATGCATGGAGGAATTGGTAGCGATGAAACTTAGTACATCATGGATCGCATGAGCATTTGCTTCCTTGCCGCCTTCCAGGGCAAAAGACTGCTGATTGGATGTTTTGAAAAGTGCCCGAATATTAGCTTCGTTCATGGCAACATCGATGTATGAAAGCTTGTGATAGACAGTGGAGACCAGCCGTCCCAATACATCATTGATGCGGGCAGAAACATCCTTCGCGCCAATTTGAGCCCGATCGCCGTTGACGTAGATCGCTGCATTCTTCATGGATTCCTGAAGGAATAACTTGGCATTCCCATTTCTCTCGCGCATTTCAATCCGTTTAGCTTCTTTGATCTGCTCAAATTTTGCCAGCTTATTGGATGTCGTGAGTCTCAAGTATTTTTCGATCTTTAAAGCGCTTCTAAGCTCATTGAGAAAAGCTGATTCATTTGGGAGTACTACCAGTACTTCCTTTCCCTGACCGGACATCATACGAAGTGTTACATCATCATCTGCATACTCAGAGCTTGGCGTCAGGATGCGAACTCCAATGTCATTGTTCTGGTTGGACTTATAGGGACGATCATCTACGATCTGATTAAAGGCAAAATTATAGCGCCCATTATGTTCCGGATACCGGTATTTCTTATCGCTGAAGATGTCTTCAAAAATGATTTCCGAAGCTTTACTAATGACTTCAGCCATTTCAACATTTTGGTTTTCTATTTCGCGATTGATTTCCTGCTCTTCGTCGGTCAGGAAAACGTAGTTGTCCCCGTTCTTCTGAACAAGCATCTGACGAACCAGTATTTTCAACGTTTCTTCGACATCTTTCTTCAAGGCAATACGATCAGTGTCTATGTCAGAGATCATCAAGCTGGTAATATTATCGACATTTGCAGAAATCTCTTTGACGTACTTGATCATGAAGAGGGTTTTCAGCACATTAACATTGAAATTATCTGCTTCATTGTCTGGATTAATGTAGCTGTTATCAGCTGCTCTGGAAATAACGCCTTTGTGGCTGTGGTCCAGGAACTGATGGAGTGCATCATAAAAGACATTGAAGGGGATCAGCGCACCATGCTCACGATCCATAAGCTTCATGGCAGATTCCTTGAATAAAGCGATCATGGAACGTTCGCCTTCAGACAAGTGTTTCCCTGAAGCGCCATGGGTACGGATTGAAGTCAGCACACTGGCCAATAAATTGAACTGATAGGGTACGAAGGGATAGACCAAGGCAAAATCATGTTCGTTGGCATAGAGCTTTTTCTCCACACCATCATTAAAAACAATCAAGTTCTTGATGATGGTGGATTTCTGCTCGTAAAGCAGCCGCAGTGTCTGCTCGGCAGTGGTCGACTTGTCCAGGATTCTTTTCTTGATGACTTCGTCTACATTGGCAGACGATAAGGAGAGACGTGTGTCAAAACGCCCTTGGATCTTGGAGAAGTCATTTCCTTTTGTTTTGGTTATGGAGTCAATGTCCTGCTGGCTAGTTACGATAATCCATACTTTGCCGCGGCAAGCTGTCCCCAGATCCTCTGTGACAGTCTGGAGATTAAGCATCAGCTTGGAATCATCCCCTATGTATTGGCCAATTTCATCCACCAGAAAGACCAGATGATGATTACTGCCTTTGTGATCCAGATATTCTTTCACCATTTTGGCAAAGTTCTCGATGCTGATCTGATAAGGTTCAATGGCTTTTTCGCACCAGTTGCGGGCAGCCGACTCACTCATGAAGCCCATATCTTCCAAAACATCCACAATGGTATCCTGGATGAAATCAAATTTATTTCTGGAATCAATCCAGGGCTTGCCAAACTCTT
>CAKMKB010000016.1:0-29836 GCA_927435965.1 uncultured Clostridia bacterium | reverse complement strand
GAATGCATGCTGAATCACGAATATAAACTCAAAGAGTCATTCAAGGAGGTCACGCAAATACTCTTATAAGAAAACTATATACTAAAAAGTAAAAGATGATAAGTGGTTGAACTCATCTTTAACCACGAACAATAAAAAATAAAGTTAGAGGAATATTCTGATAAGCTATTTGATTATTTCTATAACTGAATTATACAAGGAGGTACGTAATGGAAATTAATTATTTGGATTTTTCAAACAAAGCTATGGAACAAATTTCTGGTCCAGGTGCATTTTTAACGGTTAAAGGTAAAAAAAGAATCAACACAATGACAATCGGATGGGGTTTTATTGGCTATATGTGGCGAAAACCAATATTTATAGCCGCAGTAAGGTACTCTCGCTACACATATGAACTGTTAAAAGAGACTGATGAATTTACTGTCAGCATACCTTTGAGCAGTGAAATGAAAAAGGAGCTGGCATTCTGTGGTAGCAAATCAGGCAAAAATTACGATAAATTCAGTGAATGCAGATTAACACCTATCTCAGGAGAGAAGGTCAGCACTCCCTATATCAAAGAGTGTGACCTACACTACGAGTGCAAGATAGTATATAGGCAGACATTGGAAGCTGAGCTCATCAGAAATGAAGCTGTTAAAGAGAATTATACCAATAATGATTACCATGTGATGATATATGGCGAGATTGTATCCTGCCATAGTTAATGGAGATAAAAAATGACTAAAACTAAAACAAAGTTTGTGTGTCAGGAATGTGGATATGAATCAGCCAAGTGGATGGGAAAGTGCATGTCATGCCAGCAATGGAACACATTTGTGGAGGAAACTGAAATTAAAGAAAATAAGGGTCAGGTCGCTAAAGGAGTGACAGGAGGCAAACCATTGACTCTCAGTGAGATATCGTCTTTCAAGGAGGAAAGATATGATACTGGAATCGATGAGTTCAATAGAGTTCTGGGGGGTGGAATCATCAACGGTTCATTAGTGTTGGTGGGAGGTGACCCCGGTATTGGAAAATCAACTCTATTGATGCAGGTTGCGGCACTAGCGGCACTACATAATAAATCCGTACTCTATGTGTCTGGAGAAGAGTCTCCAAGTCAATTGAAAATAAGAGCGGAGAGGTTATCTCTTCTAGATTCGAATTTTAGAATCATGGCTGAGACCAATATGATAATTATTAAGAAATGGGTTGAGGAAATAAAACCGGATCTATTGATTATAGATTCAATACAAACCGTATATGATCCTGATATCTCCTCCACACCAGGTAGCGTCAGTCAGGTTAAAGAGGCTACCTCTCAGATTATGAATATAACAAAAGTATCTGATATGGCTACATTCATCATTGGACATGTAACCAAACAGGGAGCCATAGCTGGCCCCCGAATTCTTGAACATATGGTAGATACGGTTCTCTATTTTGAAGGGGACAACAGTGGGTCTTACCGAATACTGAGAGCGGTAAAGAATAGATTTGGGTCAACCAACGAGATTGGTGTTTTCGAAATGAGAGACCATGGTTTGAAAGAGGTCACAAATCCCTCTGAGCTTTTTATAGAAGGTGGAGACAAGGATGCTTACGGAACAGTGATTACAGCTTCCATAGAAGGCACCAGGCCCTTATTGGTTGAGATTCAGGCATTGATAAGCCAATCATCCTTCGGACAGCCAAGAAGAGTGACGACTGGTGTAGATAGTAATCGCATCTCTATGCTGATGGCTGTCATTGAGAAAAAAATGGGTATGCAACTACAAAATTATGATGCTTATGTAAATGTCATCGGAGGGCTTCAATTGAAAGAAACAGCTGTAGATTTGGCGGTCTTATGCGCTATTATGTCTAGCTATAAGGAGCATGCCTTCGATTCAAACACGCTTATAATTGGAGAAGTTGGTCTGACAGGAGAAATCCGAGGAGTGAGTCATATTGAAAAACGTATTAACGAAGGAAAGAAGCTAGGTTTTAAGACTGCTATAGTTCCAAAAACAAATCTTGAGGTACTTTCAACCACTAAAGGTATCAAAATAATTGGTGTATCGAATGTAAGTGAAGTTGCTAAATACCTATCTTAACTTTGCACAAAAAACAACCCAAAAATCTTCAAAAAAATTCTAAAAAAAAAACAGAAATATGCAATTAGATGGTTGACAAAACGTTTTCATGGTGATAAAATTATTCATTTAACTCCGTTGACTCTAAGGCTACAATATGTTATAATATGCCTTGGAGGTAGTGAAATGTATAATTTAGGCGATAAAATAGTATATCCTATGCATGGAGCAGGTGTTATAGAAGCTATCGAAGAAAAAGAAGTGCTGGGAGAAAAGAAAAAGTATTATGTTATAGCTATGCCTTGTGGTGATATGAAACTGATGGTACCCGTAGACAATGCTGAAAGCATTGGTGTCAGGGATATAATAAATAATCAGGAAATTGAAAACGTTTATAGGGTGCTGGAGCAGGATTCAAAAATAACTGAAATGAACTGGAATAAAAGATACAGATCAAATATGGATAGAATGAAAAGTGGAGACATTTACGAGATTGCCAGGATCGTCAGAAACCTTTCTTTTAGAGACAGCTTGAAAGGGCTTTCAACCGGAGAAAAGAAAATGCTGAACAATGCAAAACAGATTTTAGTCAGTGAACTTATTCTAGCTGAAGGAAGCACTCCTGATTATATGAATAAAAAAATTGAGGGCTTAATAGATAAGAATTAGGACACAACACCATCTGTTTGTTATCTTAATAATAAACCCAATTAAATATAAAAAAAATATATTTATTATAATTTGAAAATAGATATATTTTTTTATGGTTTTGAATCAAAATTTGTGATACAGTTATGAGTAGGAAAGGAGGTGGGGATATGATCAATAAAATCATGAGGGCGATTGTTACCCTAATCGGCGTTTTATTTGGTGTTGGAATTGCCGCTTTGATGGATAACTTTGGTTTACTTGATAAAATTAATTTGAACAATATTGTTATTTATACTATTTTCGGAATTATATTTGGATTATTATTATTCTTATTGACACCAATAGTAAAGAGAATCGGTGCAAAAATCAGCAACTTATTTGAAAATGAACTGGTGGAGCTGCAGACAAATGATATTATAACAGGAGCTGTGGGATTGATATTGGGATTGGTAATTGCTTTTTTACTGAGCCAACCTTTGTACAATCTTAATGTTCCCTATTTGGGCACTGCAATTTCTGCCTTTATTTATCTTTTGTTTGGCTATCTGGGCATAACTGTGGCAACCAGAAAAAGAGATGAAATTGCATCTACTATTGGCAATAGAATTAATATAGGACCGAAAAACGTTAAGAACAATAAAACTAGAGGAAAGTCACCCTGTAAGATTTTGGACACGAGCGTTATTATCGACGGTAGAATTGCAGACATATGCAAGACTGGGTTTATTGAAGGAACACTGGTGATACCTGAGTTTGTACTTCAGGAACTCCAACACATCGCCGATTCTTCTGATGGTTTGAAAAGAAACAGAGGAAGAAGGGGACTGGATATTCTGAATAAGCTGCAAAATGAACAAATCATTGACGTGAGAATTGAAGGTAAAGATTTTACCGATACTAATGAAGTAGATGCGAAATTATTGAAGTTAGCTGTGTATCTTGAAGGTGTTGTACTGACAAATGACTATAACCTAAATAAAGTAGCAGAATTTCAAGGAGTTCAGGTCTTAAACATCAATGAATTGGCCAATGCTGTCAAGCCAGTGGTTTTACCTGGTGAGGAAATGGTTATACAAGTGATCAAGGATGGTAAAGAATCGGGCCAAGGTCTTGCTTATCTTGATGATGGCACCATGATTGTAGTAGAAGGTGGCAGAAGATTTATTGGAGATACCTTAGATGTTATTGTTACAAGTGTGCTTCAAACAGCGGCCGGAAGAATGATTTTCGCTAAACCTAAACAAAAATAAACAAAAGAAGGATTTTGGATTTCCAAAATCCTTTTTGGTAGAGGTATTTATGGGCAAGAACATTAGTGTGATTATTGCAGCCGCAGGAAGCGGAAACAGAATGGGTATTAACACAAAAAAACAATACTTGATGTTAATGGACAAACCAATCATTCAGCATACCATAGAAAAATTCTACAAAATTGACGCAGTCCAGAAGATAATTGTCATTTCGGATAGAGAGAGCATTGATTTTGTCAGAAAAGAAGTCATTGAAAAAGGAAATATGACTTCAAAGACAATCGCTGTGATTGGTGGTTCAACAAGAACAGCTTCTGTGCACAACGGGTTAATGAATCTCAATCCTGATACAGGATATGTCCTTATACATGATGGTGTCAGACCTTTCATCTCAATAGAGGTTATTTTAGATGCAATTCAAATGTGTATTGAGAAGAAAGCGGTTATTGTTTGCTCCAAAACAGTTGACACCATAAAAACTGTCAGAAATAATGAAGTCGTTCAGACTATGGATCGAAAGCTGCTATGGAATGCAGAGACACCTCAGTGTTTTGAATACAACCTATTGATGTCTTGTATGGAGAAAGCGTTAAGGACAGAGAATAGTTTTACTGATGAATCATCGATTCTTGAGTATTTTGGACAAAAGGTTTACGTCTGTGAGAACAAGGATATCAATATAAAAATAACAAACAGAAAAGATTTGGACTATGCAGAGTATTTGGTTACAAAAAGAGGCATGATATGAGAGTTGGTATAGGATATGATGTTCATAAATTGATTGAAGGCAGAGACCTGATATTGGGCGGAGTAAAAATACCCAATGACAAGGGATTGTTGGGACATTCGGATGCTGATGTTCTGACACATGCCATTATCGATGCAATACTAGGTGCTATGGCTGAGGGTGATATTGGGCTGCATTTTCCGGATTCTGATAAGACCTATAAAGGAATATCAAGTTTGTTGCTACTTAGCAAGGTCATTTCTTTGATGAAAGAGAAGCAATATGAAATTGGCAATATTGACACTGTCATTATGGCTGAAAAACCAAAAATCACTAGCTTCACAAATGAAATAAAGCAAAATTTGTGCTCAGCCCTTGGCATATATGAAAATCAAATGAGTATCAAAGCGACCACAACAGAAAAACTAGGTTTTGTTGGGAGAGAGGAAGGCATCGCTGTTGAGTGCATTGTTCTCTTGACAAAAAAAGAATTATTTAGTAAACTTTAGGCTATCAATGTAGCTATGAAGAGAATAGTAGTTACCGCATCACTGAAGAGAGGGAATGGTTGGTGAGAATTCCTGTATCATGTGGTATTGAACCTGACTCCGAGCTTTCAGGCTAATAACCTGAACGGTTAAAACCGTTATATTTTTGAGTGACTGTTCAAACAGTAATTAGAGTGGTACCGCGGTTATCCGTCTCTTGCAATGCAAGTGACGGTTTTTTTTTTGATAATAAAAATAAGAGAGGAAAACAGAATGGGAGACAATAAGAATTTTGTAAAAGAAATTACACCAATGGAGGTTGATTTTCCGAGATGGTATACTGATGTCATTTTAAAGAATGAGCTTGTGGATTACTCGCCAGTAAAAGGGTTTATGGTTATCAGGCCTTATGGTTATGCCTTATGGGAAGGGATTCAGGCATTTGCTGATGAGAAATTCAAGGCAACAGGACATAAAAATATGTACTTTCCACTTCTTATACCTGAAAGCCTACTAAACAAGGAAAAGGAGCATGTCGAGGGATTTGCTCCTGAGGTAGCCTGGGTTACCCATGGCGGATCAGAAGAACTGGCTGAAAGATTGTGCGTCAGACCAACCTCTGAAACCATTATCTGCCATATGTATAGCAAATGGCTCAACTCATACAGAGACTTGCCATATTTGTATAATCAGTGGTGCTCGGTGGTAAGGTGGGAGAAAACAACAAGACCCTTTTTAAGAACATCTGAATTTTTATGGCAGGAAGGTCATACATTGCACGAAACCTATGACGAGGCACAGGAAGAGACTCTAAAGATACTTGATATTTATAGACAGGTAGCAGAGGATCTGTTAGCCATGCCTGTTGTAGTCGGTAAGAAAAGCGATAAGGAAAAATTTGCCGGTGCGGAATCTACATACACTATGGAAGCATTGATGCATGATGGTCAGGCACTGCAAGCAGGAACATCTCACAATCTTGGACAACATTTTACTAAAGCATTCGACATCAAATTTCTAGGACGTGACAATAAGGAACACAATCCTTATCATACATCATGGGGAATATCCACCAGACTGATTGGCGGATTGATTATGGTACATGGTGATAATCGAGGGTTAGTACTACCACCAAGAATCGCACCTGTGCAGGCTGTTATTATTCCCATAGCTATGAAAAAAGCAGGTGTCATGGAAAAAGCTGAGGAGCTTTTTAAGTCCTTAAAAGAAAAAGGCATTAGAGTAGAGTTGGATGACGATACAAAAGAATCACCGGGCTGGAAATTCAATCAATATGAAATGAAAGGATATCCAATAAGAATCGAAATAGGTCCAAGAGACATAGAGAACAATCAAGCAATGGTTGTCAGAAGAGATACACTTGAAAAAGAAATTGTATCACTTGATGAATTTGCTGATAAGATCAATGAAATCCTAGAGAGTATGCAGGGAGATATGCTGAAAAAGGCTTTGAAGCACAGAGAAGAGAATACACATACTATAACCAATTATGAAGATTATAAAAGCAGCAATGAGGCCAAGAAGGGCTTCACTAAAGCAATGTGGTGTGGGTGTAGGGAATGCGAGGACAATCTGAAGCAGGAGACAGGCGTGAGTATACGTTGCATACCGTTCGAACAGGAGAATTTAAGTGACAGATGCCATTTTTGCGATAAGGAAGCAAAGCATATGGTTTATATTGCTAGGGCATACTAAGCAGTATTTCAACTATTAATTATCATTAGTAGCAAATAAATGGGTTTAAACTGAAAGCCGTTATGTTATAATCAATATAATAATTTCAAACCTAAGGAGTATTTTATGAAGAAAAGGTTTTTAACATTAGTGTTTTTACTATCTGTGGTGCTGATACTGTCATCCTGCTCTTTTAATGATGACCAAACTACAGACATAGAAGACCCCACAGAAACAACCATAACTGAAGAACCAACCACCCCAACCGAACCGGAATTATCTGAAGAAGAGAAAGCTCGTATCGAGCTGGAAAAGGCATTGAAAGAACGTGAAGCCTTGGAATTAATCAGAAAAGAAGAACTGGGAGAGTTTTATGTCCCATTGCCGGCTATTGGTGAAGAAGGAGAAGCCATAAGATTTACAGCAAAAGCTTTGTTCGTGACTGGCAGTACAGCCGGTAGACCAGTGGACAGAGAAAAGGTTCAAATATATATAGACTATATTGACGCTCTAAAAATTAATGATACGGCCACAATCAACAGGTTGAGCTCACGTCTGGGAGATTTGAATACATTTGAAAAAGTAATCGGTATCGCTGCAGCGACTGAGATCAATTCGGTTGTTATTGATGTAAAGGATGACAGCGGTCTGTTGACTTACGAAAGCTCAATAGAATTGGTTAAGGAAGTTGAAGCCGACAGATATGCAAGGATCAAAGATGTTGGAGAACTGATGGCTGTATTAGAAGAATATGATATTTATCCCATAGCAAGGATTGTTGCCTTTAAAGACATGAATTTTGCTTACGCAAGCCCGGAGCATTCTATACAGCTTAGCAGTGGAGGCGTTTGGCATGATTACAGCGGGACACCATGGGTCAATCCCTTTGATAAATACGTATGGGATTACAATATAGCCATAGCCAAAGAGGCAGCTTTGATGGGATTCAAAGAAATTCAATTCGATTATGTAAGATTTCCTGATAATGCAGTTGCTTACAATGCCATTACCACTTTTCCAGGTAGAGACGGGAAAGCAAAAGATGCCGCTATTGGCGAATTTCTGAAATACTCTCAAGAGGTATTGAAGGAATATGGTGTTACAACAGCTGCTGATGTCTTCGGCATTATAACAAGAACATGGGCGGACAGACCTGAAGATATAGGACAAACATGGCTTGAGATTTCACCTTACACCGACGTCATTTGTCCCATGGTGTATCCTAGTCACTACGGAGCCAATTGGTATGGATTTGAAGTACCGGATGCCCATCCCTACGGCGTTATAAGAGGTTCGATGATGGAGGCTATAGAAAAGAATGCAGCCATTGCCAATCCTGCGGATATTAGACCATGGCTTCAAGATTTCACAGCAACCTGGGTGCAAGGATACATCTATTATGGATACAACGAGGTTCGTCAACAGATTATTGCTGCCAAGGAATTAGGCATTGACGGCTATATGATATGGAATCCATCAAACGTTTATGATCCAAGAGCATACTTGCCTACTGAAAAGGAAAAGGCGACCAGTTACCCACTGGACACGGGCGAAAAGGATCTCAACGGGAGGACACCTTCAGATGCTATGCTGCAATACTTTAGAAGTGAAAGAAATGAAATATACAGCAGAATGTTTTTGCTGACACCATTAGCTGACAGATCAGATGATTTTGATGAATTTTACAATCAAATGACAAGCAACAACATGGAGTTGATTGATTATGATGTTAATAGTCACACAATAGTTTCGGAATCTGAGGCATTGGTATCGGTAAATTATATATACAGAAACACTGTAAATAACGAACCATCAGACATTGAGGCTACTGATGCAGAGTGGCGTGTCATTAAGGAAAAAGGTATTTGGAAGATAGTTAGGGATATTTCCGATAACTAACAGTGCTGAGACTCCCAATTCTATAAGTGGGAGATAAGCACTGTAGAGTCCCTGGATAACGGGTTCTAAGGTTCAGATGGCCTTTTAACACCATCTTAACCCAAGAACCTTGTTGATAATGAGTGTATTCATTAGGAAAACATTTGTCCGTATATCAAAGTAAAAAAATGTTTGCTTCTTCTTGCAATCATGTTATAATAGCTCTTGAATTAGGGAAAATTAACATATTGGAGGAGCAGATGAAACGTATAAATTTAGGAGTTCTGGGGGCTACCGGAGCAGTTGGCGAAGAGATGCTTAAAGTCTTGGAAGAAAGAAACTTCCAGGTTACACAATTAAAACTACTGGCAAGTGCCAAAAGCGCAGGTCAAATCATACAATGGCAAGGCAAGGATCACATAGTAGAAGAAGTCACCGAAAACTCTTTTGAGGGCTTAGATATATTGTTGGTCGCTGTCGGCAATGACATCAGCAAGAGATTCAGCCCAATAGCGGTTGAGCATGGGGCAGTGGTAATTGATAACAGCAGTGCTTATAGGCTTGATATCGACGTACCATTGGTCATACCTGAGGTAAATCCAAATGACATCAGAAATCATAAGGGAATTATAGCCAATCCGAATTGTTCAACTATTATAGCACTGACCGCAATCAATGAACTGAACAAATACAGCAGAGTAGACAGAATGACAGTATCTACATATCAAGCTGTATCAGGTGCTGGGTTGGAAGGCATAAGAGAACTGGATGACCAGATCAGCCAAATTATGCAAGGGAACAATGCAGTCGTCTCAACATTTCAGCATCAAATTGCCTTTAATCTGATACCCCACATAGGATCTTTTACCGAAAATGGCTATTCAGAAGAAGAGATGAAGATGCAGAATGAAGGTGCTAAGATACTACATAATCCAGATTTAAGGGTAAATTGCACATGTGTCAGAGTACCGGTTTACAGGAGCCATTCAGAGTCGATTACAATTGAGACAAAGGATGAGATCTCTGTCGAAAAAGCAAAAGAACTCCTTAAAAACGCAAATGGAGTGAAACTGGTAGACGATTTGGATAAAAACCAGTACCCAATGCCCCTCGATACATCTGATCAGGATCTGATTTTTGTTGGCAGGATCCGAAAAGACATCAGCAGAGACAATTCATTGTCTTTGTGGTGTTGTGGCGATCAAGTCAGAAAGGGTGCGGCTACAAATGCCATCCAAATAGCTGAGCTGCTGGTCGAGTATAGCTTGGTTTGAAATGATATAAACGAAAAATAAAGTATTGACAAAAAACAAAAAAAGGTCTAATATAATATCCAAGTGAATTAGTAGGGATTACAGTGAAAAAGTAGAGTAGCACAAAAATAAGCAATCAGAGAGGATATCATTGGTGAAAGATATTCAGTGGATTTTGTGTGAAGTGCGCTTTGGAGTATCGCTCTGAAATCAATTAGGAAGCGACGTACTCCCCACGTTATAGGGGTTAGGCATGGAAGTGCCCAAAAGAGGGTTTTTACCAATAAGAGTGGAACCGCGGATTAACTTCGTCTCTGATACAGGCGGAGTTTTTATTTTTTGCTAATTTACATGCTGAAAAACAGGAGAAAAAGATGATAATTGATAATCCATTAACTTTAATTGGCAATACACCATTATACAGACTAAAGGATTTGAATATATTCTTGAAGCTGGAAAAATTCAATCTTGGCGGAAGCATAAAGGATAGAGCAGCTTTAGGAATGATTGAGGATGCCGAAAATAAAGGTTTATTAAGAGAAGATAGCATAATAATTGAACCAACAAGTGGTAATACTGGAATTGGTCTCGCACTGATTGGCAGGATAAAAGGTTACAAGGTGGTAATTGTGATGCCGGAAACTATGAGCCAAGAAAGAAGAACTCTGATTGAGGCTTACGGAGCCGAGCTCATCCTCACAGAAGGCTCAGAAGGCATGAAAGGTGCTATAAAAAAGGCAAGGTTGATGGCAGAAAGCGATGACAGATACTATATGCCCGATCAGTTCTCAAACGAAGCAAATTGGCTACAACACTATAACACAACATCCTTGGAGATCATCCGAGACATACCTGATATTGAAGTGTTTGTTTCAGGTGTGGGAACAGGCGGCTCATTTACGGGTATATCCAAAAGACTAAAGGAGTACAATAAAGATATAATATGTGTTGCAGCAGAACCTTCTGCATCTCCTGTTCTTTCAGGAGGGAAAGCCGGCCCGCATAAGATACAGGGCATGGGACCCGGTTTTGTGACGGATATTTTCAAGTATGAATATACTGATCATATCATCCAGATAGATTATGAGGATGCAGAACGTGAAACATTGGAGTTTTCAGCACAAACAGGCATTATAATTGGATTGTCATCCGGTGCGAATATTTGGGCATCCAAGCTGATGTCAGAAAGATTAGGGAACAATAAAAAAATCGTGACCATTGCACCTGATGGAGGAGAAAAATATCTATCCATGGAGATTTATAAATGAGGAAAACATAATGAAATTCATTAAAGATTTGATAGAAGATATAGACGTTGTAATCAAAAACGATCCGGCAGCGACGAATAGAATAGAAGTTTTTTTGCTTTATCCCCATATTAAATCAATCATTTATCACCGTATGGCGCACTGGTTTTATGGTAAAAAAAGATATTTTATTTCTAGACTGATTTCCAATTTTGCCAGGTTTATCACCGGGATTGAGATACATCCGGGCGCAAAAATAGGAAAAGGACTATTCATAGACCACGGTATGGGTGTTGTAATAGGAGAAACGGCTGAAATAGGCAATTATGTGCTCATGTATCATGGTTCTACTCTGGGTGGGACAGGAAAGGATAAGGGCAAGAGACATCCCACAGTAGGAGATCATGTCATTATTGGCGCAGGCGCGAAAGTGCTGGGGAATGTACACATAGCAAAAGGCACCAAAATTGGTGCCAATGCAGTTGTGTTGAAGGACACAAAACCCGATTCTACTGTTGTTGGTATACCAGCCAGGGAAGTATGATCATACTTCCCTGACATAATTGACTAAGGTTCCAATCCTTTCGATTTCACAGGTAACAACATCACCGTCTTTCAACATTTTTGGAGGGTTAAAGCCCATTCCAACGCCTGATGGCGTTCCAGTCATGATAATATCTCCGGGTATCAGGGTGACCCCTTGAGATAAGTCAGAAATGATATGGTCAATATCAAATATCATATTGGATGTTCTGGATGATTGTCTGGATTCTCCATTCACATAGCTTTTGATTGACAAATCAACGGGATGATTTATCAAGGACTTATGAATGATATATGGTCCTAAAGCTGTGAATGTATCCAATGTCTTTCCTTTATGCCATTGAACATGCTTAAATTGTAAATCTCTTGCAGATAGATCATTACCGATAGTGTAACCGAAAATATATTGAGCAGCGTCTTTTTTCTCGATATTCTTACCTTTTTTGCCAATTATTACCGCTAGCTCAACCTCATAATCTACTGATTGAGTTATGTTGCGATCTAACAATATATCCTCACCAGTTCCTATTGAAGGGTAGCATGTCTTGCTGAAGTAAATAGGATACTCTGGAACATCTCCTTTCACGCCAGTTATATCCTTCATTTCGTTAATATGATCCATGTAGTTCTTACCAAGACAAAAGATATTCCTTCTAGAATATTCAATGGGTGTTAAAACTCTAATTTCATCCGGTGACAAATACGGGGTTCTATCATCTTCGAAGATATCTTCAATCATTTGAATGTGTGGCTCTCGGAACAAATCAATAAGAGAGTTCATATCTGTCACTTCTCTAAACTGAATAATTGAATTTGTTGGTATTATTTTAGTTTTTTCCTGATTCATAAAACCTACGCTAATTGAGTTGAGATGTTCAAATCTAATAAAATACATGATTGACCTCCTGTTATTATATATAAGTATAAATTAAATCTTTATAAAACTCAATTTCTTTTATATAATGGTATGAGACTACAATAATGGGGGGCAAAAATGATTAAGAATTGGGAAGAATTCCTATTGCCATATGAGCAGGCTGTTGAAGAGTTAAAAACTAAATTTAAAAGCATTAGAAGAGAGTTTCGTGTAATGAATGAATACTCTCCGATAGAATTTGTAACTGGTAGAGTCAAAAAAATTTCTAGCATTATAGAAAAAGCAAGAAGAAAATCTGTCGAGCCAGAATGTGTTGAGGATATTGCAGGGATTAGGATTATTTGTCAACTGGTGGACGATATTCCCCTGGTGGTTGAGCACATCAGATCACGAAATGGCAAAGATATGGAAATAGTGGTTGAGAGAGACTACATAACCAATAAGAAAGAAAGCGGGTATAGGAGCTATCATATTATCATAAGCTATATGGTCCATACCGCTTATGGAGATAGAAAGATTTTGGCTGAGATTCAAATAAGAACATTAGCAATGAATTTTTGGGCTACAATTGAGCATTCCATCAATTATAAGTTTGGTGAGAATATGCCCGAAGATTTGAGAAAAAGACTTGCTGATTCAGGAGAAATCGCTAGTAAACTGGATGAAGAAATGTCTAAGATAAAGTTTGAGATAGTTGATTCACAGGAGTTTTTTATGACTAGATCAGCTTTAGTTGCCAGAGTCATCAAACAAATACAAACGCTATTTTTTAGTGGTAATGTTGAAAAAGATGACATCACCCAGTTGCAGGAGGAGTTTTACCATATTCGAGAACAAGGTAGTATTGAGGATTTAGAGCAATTGAACAAAAAACTTGAGCAGATGATTCAGAATTTATATTTGGATTAGGAGAGTAAATTTGAAGGAGAAAGTAATGCTAAGTAAAGATATTATTGAAAACATATTAGAAGCAGCTCTATCAACCGGAGGAGATTTTTCTGAGGTATTTGTGGAGGATAAAACAAACACAGGGATAAGTCTCATAGGTGGAAAAATTGAGCATACCGTATCAGGCAGAGATTATGGGATAGGCATAAGAATATTTGATGGATTTTTTAGTGTCTATGCTTATACAAACAGCGTGAATGAAAAGGACTTGATTGAGACGGCAAAAAAAGCAGCTACAGCAATAAGGAAGATGCGACAAAAAGGTGTTCAAACCATCAATGACCAGGTGATTAGTCAATTGGTCAACCCGATTGAGATATATCCTGCTACTGTCAGTAAGGGCAGAAAAGTTGATATCATGAAACGAGCGTACAATGCAGCTAGTACTTATGATGACATAATTACTCAAGTAACGGTTAATTACCTAGATTCGCATCAGAAAATACTAGTGGCTAATAGTGAAGGTATATATAGAGAAGACAATAGAGTTAGAACGAGGCTTGCAATACAATCTATCGCTTCCCTGAATGGTGAAATGCAATCAGGGTATTTTGGACCCGGATCAGGAAAAGGATTTGAGTTTTTTGAAAATCTCGATGTAGAATGGTACGCAAAAGAGGCTTCAAGAATTGCAAAAACAATGATTCATGCAGAATATAGCCCAAGTGGCAAGATGCCTGTTGTGATAGACAATGGGTTTGGAGGGGTAATATTTCATGAAGCTTGCGGACACGGTCTGGAAGCGACTTCAGTTGCCAAAGGAAATTCAGTCTTTGCAGGCAAATTAGGACAACAGGTCGCATCAGGCTTGGTATCAGCTGTGGATGATGGAACTATACCAAATGGTTGGGGATCATCAAATATTGATGATGAGGGAAATGACACAGCACGAAATATTCTTATTGAAAATGGAATCCTAAAAAATTACATGGTCGACAAACTTAATGGTCGAAGAATGTCCATGGAAGCAACAGGATCAACAAGAAGGCAGTCTTATAGATTTGCACCTACTTCAAGGATGACAAATACATTTATAACCAATGGTCAATCATCAAGAGAAGAGATCATCTCAAATACTGAGAAGGGTCTTTATGCCAAATACATGGGTGGAGGCTCAGTGAATCCTGCTACAGGTGAGTTTAATTTTTCAGTGATGGAAGGGTATAAGATTGAGAATGGCCAAATAACCACTCCATTGAGGGGAGCAACACTAATTGGAACCGGAATTGATGTTTTGGGCAAGATAGACATGGTGGGGAATAATCTTGAGTTAGGTCAGGGAATGTGTGGCTCTGTGAGTGGCAGTATTCCTGCAAATGTCGGGCAACCAATGATCAGGGTATCGGAGATAATTGTTGGTGGAAGGAATGGTGAAGTCAATGCTTAAAAAGGATTTTGCAGAAAAAGTACTAAAATTCGGAGAGTCAAAAGGCTTGAAGGATATGGAAGTATACTATGATTGCAGCAGAGAACTATCAATTAAGACTTATCAGGGTGAGATTGATAATTTCAGTGTATCAAACAGTGAAGGTGTTTCATTTAGAGCCTTGCATAACGATAAGATGGGCTATGCCTATACTGAAAAAGTAGATGACACATCGATTCCATTTTTAGTTGAAGAGGCTATGCAAAATGCCATTATAATTGATTCTGATGACAAGGAGAATATTTATAAAGGGGCTGATGCATATATAAAAATAGATAATTATAATCCAAATCTTGATCAAGTGACTGAGGAAGAAAAAATCAAATTAGTGCTTGATCTGGAAAGAGAGGCTAGCAGTTTAGATGAACGTATACAATCCATACAGTATTGTGTATATGGTGATGTTACCGGCGAAACAAACATTATAAATTCCAAAGGGCTTTCTTTGAGTAACAAATCCAACATTGCTTTTGCATATGTTGGTGTGGTAGCAAAAAGTGGTAATGATATAAAAACGGGAATGGCTTATAAAGCAACAAATGATTTTTTAAAGATTGATCCAAAAGAAATAGCGAGAGAAGCTGTAGAAGAGGCATTATCTATGCTAGGCGCTGATTCCATTCATTCAGGTAATTATCCAATAATACTTAGAAATAATGCAGCATGTGATTTGATGGAGTCTTTTTCTGATGTGTTTTCTGCTGAAAGTGTGCAAAAAGACCTATCTTTGTTGAAGGATAAAATAGGTCAGAAGATTGCAAGCGACGATTTAAATATTATTGATAACCCTCATATGGAAAATGGATTTGCTTCAACGCCATTTGATGGTGAAGGGTATCCTACCAAGTTTAAAAAAGTCGTTGAGAACGGCATACTCAGAACATACCTTCATAATTTGAAAACATCTGAAAAAGATGGCGTTTCCAGTACTGGAAATGCTAGTAGAGGTTCCTATAAATCAACCATAGGTATTACACCTAGTAATTTTTTCATCGAGAATGGAAGCTATACGATGGATGAAATGGTAAAAAGCATAGATAAAGGGCTTCTAATAATTGAACTTCAAGGTCTTCATTCAGGATTAAACTCTGTTTCAGGAGATTTTTCCCTTTCCTGCTATGGTTACTTGATTGAAGAAGGAAAAATATCAAAACCTGTTAATCAGATAACAGTTTCGGGAAATTTCTTTAAAATGATCAACAGTATTGAAATGATAGGCAATGATTTAAAATTTGGGTTACCGGCAGGTGCATACTTTGGAGCCCCATCATTAAAGATAAATGAGTTGTCAGTTGCGGGCAAGTAATAGATAGCAAATGTTAAAAAATAGCCATTGACAAATATTATCAATTAGGATATTATAATGACAACTAAGTGCTGGAGATGATGAAGTGAATAAATTGTCCGACCTAAAACCAGGAGAAAAAGGCATTATCAAATCAATCGACCTAGAAGGAGCAATTAAAATCAGAATGACCCAGCTTGGTATTACGGAAGGTGAGACTGTGCGGGTTGAAAAGTATGCGCCTTTGGGTGATCCGATAGAAATCTCCATAAGAGGCTACAACTTATGCTTTAGAAAATCTGAAGCTGAAAAGATAATACTAATATAATAAGCGGCTTAGCCGCTTTAATTTTTGTAGACTTTGAATTCAGAATCGACCGGAGGCAAAATGATAAGAAGTGCAGCTTTAACAGGCAATCCAAATTGTGGCAAGACTACTATTTTTAATGCATTAACAGGCAGTTCACAGTACGTAGGCAACTGGCCTGGTGTCACTGTTGAAAAAAAGACTGGTAAGATTAAAAAGAAAAACACCAATATCGAGGTCACTGATTTACCTGGTATCTATTCCATCAATCCTTATTCCATGGAAGAAAAGATTTCGGAAGAATTTATAAGAAATGAAAATCCAGATGTCATCATCAATGTATTGGATGCTACAGCCATTGAAAGAAGTTTTTTCTTGACTTTACAGTTGATAGAAACTGGAAAACCTTTGATTGCCGCTCTTAATATGATGGATGTCATAGAAAAGGAAGGCACGATAATTGACCTGGAAGGCATGACCAATGAACTAGGAGTCAGTATAGTGCCTATATCAGCAAGGATTAATAAAGGCATATCTGAATTGATTGACAATCTATCAAATTTCAGAGTGTTGGAAAGGTCTCCAGGCTTTGATAATTATCTTCAACAGATCAATGCGTATAAAACAAATGAAGATATGTCAGAAGAAAAAATATCTTCATTTAGATATGCTTATATAAAAAAGTTGATATCCAAGTATGTTATTTTAGGCGAAACACGCTCAGATGCAACCAAAAAAATTGATAAAGTTTTTACAAATAAATATGTTGGGATACCTATATTTTTAATTATCATGTGGTCTATTTATTATATTTCAATTAACGTTGTGGGTGATGTATCAGCAGATATTTTTGAGAGTATGCTAGGAAGCTTTTCTGCAGGTCTAGGGAATCTCTTGGTTATGATAGGTGCTAATGAGTATATTATATCTTTAATAATTGATGGCGTTGTGAGCGGTGTGGGAGCAGTATTGCTTTTCTTACCTCAGATCATGGTTCTGTTTTTCTTCATTTCAATACTTGAAGATAGCGGCTATATGGCTAGAGTCTCTTTTATTCTGGATAGAATATTTAGAAAAATAGGGTTAACTGGAAAATCCTTTATTCCTATGTTTGTTGGTTCTGGATGCTCTGTACCTGGAATAATGGCAGCAAGAACTTTAGACAGCGAAAAAGAAAGAAAATTGACAATAATCCTCACACCATTTGTTTCCTGTGGTGCGAAAATGCCAATTTATATCATGTTTGCAGCGGCTTTTTTCCCCAACCATACGCATTGGATCATCATGACGATGTATGCTATTGGAGGCTTTGCAATTATTTTCTCAGGATTGGTCTTAAAGAAAATCGTCTTCAAAGGACATAAGGAGATATTTTTACTGGAGTTACCTGATTATCGATCACCTGTCATTAGAAATGTCCTGAGGCAGGTATTCAACCGAAGTAAGACGTTTGTTACAAAAGCAGGCACAATCATATTTGCTGGATCAGTTTTGATATGGTTTCTTCAAAGTTTCACCCCTAGCTTTAAATTGACTGATTTACCGGGTGAGAGTATGCTAAGTTCCATTGGAACATTTATAGCACCTGTGTTCAGACCTCTTGGTTTTGCAGATTGGAAAACGTCTGTTGCTTTTCTTACAGGATTTGTAGCCAAGGAAATGGTAGTTGCAACGCTGGCTGTATTGAATGATATTTCAGAAACTGGTGGATTTGAACTGCTTGATTCCATAAGAAGCACATTTACGCCACTATCTGCATTATCATTTATGGTATTTGTAGCATTGGCATCACCATGCATCGGTGCATTGGCAGCAGCAAAAAGAGAATTGAACTCGTGGAAATGGATGGGCTTTTCAGTACTTTATCAAACAGGTCTGGCTTACTTAATGTCCATGTTGGTATATAATGTGGGGAGCTTGATTATAAGATAGAGGGGTGTTAGAATGATAAATTACTTGATTGGAATAACGATTGGATTTGCTGCAATTTACATTATTGTCAAACAATTTAAGAGAATCAAGGCAGGCAAATGTGCTGTTCACAGTGATTGTGAATCATGTGGTATAAATGGGAACTGTCCGACTCAAACAAAAAGGGATGATTAAGATATAAGGGACACATTCCTATACCTTGTCATCCCATTTAACAAGATCGAATTCCATTCTATCATAATTAAACTCTTCAACAAAATCTTCCGGATAAAAGGTTGCACGCCTGAAAGATATGAAATCTTTTGTATGCTTATCCAACCACACAGGAACACTCAAATCGAAATGGTAACAAATTTCTTCGAAAGCACTATCTCTTTTTTCTTCAAAACTGAGTTCGATGTCATTTTCCACATCGAATGCTTTTTTTATTTCGTTTTCCTTAATAAGTTTACCCCAAACCTTAAACATAATGACCTCCCATTCTATTATTGATAAGATGTAAAAATAGTATACTCTGATGTTAATATAAGTGGTATCTATAAGTCAATTTATTTTTAGAATGTTGTATGATATAATTAGTCTATACAAGGAGGTTGAATTAGATGGAATTTAGTGTTTTAATCATAAACTCCAGTAGAAACCCCAAGATAAAGAGGAACCTTGAGCGATATTTCTCGTCAAATGATTTAAACTGCAGGATCGAGGAACTGACTAATGGTGAAGAGATTGATCAACTATACGCCAGATATACACCAGATCTGGTATTTCTTGACGATGATCAGTCGGCGATGGCTTTATCTGATAAGATAAGGTCTTTGGAGGATAGCTCCACAATAGTTCTCATAACTGACAATGAGGATATTCGAAGGGAAGAGTTTCAGAACCATCTAGATGGCATCCTTTATAGACCATTGGAAGAAGAGGCTATCAACGCCCTATTAAACACGTCTATTGAGAAGATGAAACGAGATCTCAAGCTACATATGTTTAAGTATGAAAACAAAATGGTGATTATTTCCTATAAAGATATTTTTTATTTTCAAAAACAGTTGTCTGGTGTGAAGATTTATTCCAAAAGAGGAGAGTTTAAATTTAAAGAAAGATTCAACAATCTAATGGAGACATTGGACAGAAGTGATTTTATCATGTGTCATAAAGACTATATCATCAACCTAAAAAAAATTGAGTCTGTGTCTGATAACAGCTGCAGATTGCATTTTATAGATCATGAAATACCAATATCGGGAAAGTTCAAGACCGATATATTTAAAATATTGGATAAGAAATTACATATGTAAATCTGGATTTAGGAGATAATGAATGATTAGAGTTGGCGTATTAGGTGGTGGGTCCTCAGGGATGGCAGCGGCAGTTGTTGCTTCTAGAAATGGTGCTGATGTGACTATACTGGAGAGACTGGATCGTGTGGGAAAAAAACTGCTAGCCACAGGTAACGGAAGGTGCAACTACACAAACGAAACAATTGACATTAACAGATATTATAGCAGCAATAGAGATTTATTGGAAGAATGCCTTAGCAATATAAGCAGTAAATCAACTATAGGTTTCTTCAACGAAATGGGTATTGAGCCTTATTATGATGAGACTGGAAAAGTATTTCCATATAGCTTGCAGGCATCCAGCATCCTTGAGGTACTCAGAGAAGAGTATCTTAGATATGGAACAAAGGAAATTTGCAATCAAAGAATATTGGCCGTTACCCCAATCAACAGTAGATATGTGGTTCAGACTGATTTAGTGACTTACGAATTTGACAGAATTATTGTAGCAATGGGTGGCAAAGCTTATGAGAGGCTGGGTTCTGATGGATCCGGCTTTGATTTGATGTCTGGATTAGGTTATGAGATGTCACAGGTTTATCCAGCTCTGGTCAAATTGAAAAGCGACTTTGTTCATTTACGAACCCTGAAGGGTTTAAAAATCAATGCTTCTGTATCATTGTATTCAGATGAAACTTTAATTGCAGAGGATTCCGGAGAGGTACTATTTGCTGATTATGGTGTATCAGGTCCTCCGATATTACAAATAAGTGGTATAGCTGTCAAAGAAATCAATACGGGGAAAAATGTCAGAATATCTTTAGACATGTTTCCTGCTATCAGTACCAATGACATGTTTGAAATGTTGCGTGACCGGTTCATCAACTTGAAGCACAAGACTCTAAAGGATAGCTTGATTGGTTTGATTAACAAGAGGATGATCATACCATTGCTGAAAGAAGCGGGGATCGATGATTTTTTACAGAAACCAACCAAAATGAATCGCAGACAAATATACGCTGTCATTAAAGTACTGAAAGACCTTCAATTGAACATCACCGGCTTTCATTCATGGGCAGACGCCCAAGTAACTGCAGGGGGTGTGTTGCTGACAGGAATTAATCCCCGGACGATGGAATCATATCATCATGAAAACCTGTATGTTATTGGTGAAATACTTGACGTATACGGTGATTGTGGAGGTTTTAACCTTCATTGGGCATGGAATACCGGCATTAAGGCAGGATATAACAGTGCATTGACCCGTTGACTTGTAAAAACATCAAAAAAATGATAAAATTAAAATTTGGAAAAATCAAACTATCAAGCATTTTCAAGACGAATTAGACAAAGGTGGAGAAATGAAAAATTTATTTGAAAAAATACTCGGGTCTTACTCCGGCAGAGAAATCAAACGGATAGACCCTATAGCAAAAAAAGTCATGGCTTTAGAATCAGAGATCGCAACTTTATCAGATCTTGATTTGAAGGGAAAAACCCAGGAATTTAAAGAAAGATTGGCCTCTGGAGAGTCAGTCGACGACATATTGCCGGAGGCGTATGCTGTCGTAAGAGAAGCCTCATGGCGTGTATTAGGTATGAAGCACTATGAAGTGCAAGTCATTGGTGGTATCATACTGCACCAAGGAAGAATTGCTGAAATGAAAACCGGTGAAGGTAAGACACTTGTGGCGACATTGCCGGTTTATCTCAATGCTTTGTTAGGAAAAGGCGTTCACGTTGTAACCGTCAATGATTACCTAGCACAAAGAGACAAGGACTGGATGGGTAAGGTTTACAGTTTTTTAGGACTCACAGTTGGGTGCATCGTTCATGGGCTGAGCAATGAGGAAAGAAGAAAACAATATAGTTGTGATGTAACATATGGAACAAATAACGAATTTGGATTTGATTATTTAAGAGATAATATGGTAGTCAGAAAAGAAGACATGGTGCAACAAGCACTTAATTTTTGTATCATCGATGAGGTTGACAGTATTTTGATAGATGAAGCCAGAACGCCTCTGATTATTTCCGGCGAAGGGGATAAATCCACAGATCTTTATCACCAAGCCAATTCATTTGCAAATGGATTGCGTGGTAGAGTTCAGGATCCAGATGAGCAAATGAGCAAGATGGAAATGATGATGGGTAATTTCAAAGAAGAAACGGTTGATTATGTCATTGACGAAAAGGGAAAGAATGTTACCTTGACGGAAAAAGGAATTAGCAAGGCCGAAAAATTCTTTGGTATTGAGAATTTGGCTGATGAGCAGAGCATGGAAATCTCACACCATATCAACCAAGCTTTAAAAGCTCATAGCATTATGAAGAACGATATAGACTATATTGTGAAGGATGGCGAGATTTTAATTGTTGATGAGTTTACAGGAAGACTGATGTATGGCAGAAGATTTTCAAAAGGTCTGCACCAGGCTATCGAGGCTAAGGAAGGTATGGATGTCAGAAGAGAGTCAAAAACATTGGCAACTATAACCTTTCAAAATTATTTTCGGATGTATAAAAAGCTCTCCGGTATGACCGGAACAGCAAAGACTGAAGAAAATGAATTCAGGGAAATTTATGGTGTTGATGTTATAGAAATTCCAACCAATGAACAGGTCATCAGAGAAGATCAGGCTGACGTTATATATAAGACAGAAGAAGCTAAATTCAAGGCTGTTATTGGAGAGATTCAAGAAAGATACAAGAAAGGCCAGCCTGTACTGGTTGGTACAATTTCTATAGAGAAGTCCGAGTATCTAAGTAAACTCCTAAAAAAAACCAACATACCACATACTGTACTGAACGCTAAAAATCATGAAAAAGAGGCTGAGATTGTCGCACAGGCAGGTCGTTTTGGAGCGGTGACAATAGCAACCAACATGGCAGGTCGAGGTACCGATATTGTTTTAGGTGGAAATCCTGAATATATGGCTAGAACCAAGATAAAAGGCATTTTAAGCGAAGAAATCGCTGCAAAAGCAGATGGCTATGATGAGACAGATGACGAAGAAATCAATAACGCAAGAAAGCTATATAAGGAATATCTAACCAGGTCTAAGGAAGAAATCAAGGACGACAATGAAAAGGTGCTACAAGCGGGCGGTCTCAGTATCATAGGAACAGAACGCCATGAATCCAGAAGGATAGATAATCAGTTGAGAGGCCGTGCCGGTAGACAAGGAGACCCTGGAACATCCAGATTTTATATATCGCTGGATGATGATCTCATGAGACTTTTTGCAGGAGACAAGGTCAAATCGATGGTCAATACTTTGGGATTGCCTGATGATGAAGCATTGCAGCACGGCATGCTCACCAAGACCATAGAAACAGCACAAGGAAGAGTCGAGGGCAGAAACTTCAACATCAGAAAGCATGTATTGCAATATGACAATGTCATGAACAAGCAAAGGGAAGTTATCTATTCAGAAAGAAGAAAGGTTCTGATGGGAGAAGACCTGAGAGAGCATGTCATGTCAATGGTCAATGAGCAGATTGCAACACTGATTTCGAAATATGCCTCAGACAAATATCCTGAGAACTGGGATTTGACAGGCTATGAAGAGGCTCTTACAGCCTTGTTCGGACCACGAATTAAGCTCAATATAGATAATATTGAGGAGTTGGACCTTGCCAAGCTGACAGAGGTTTCGGGGAATCTTGCTGAAAAAATCTACAAAATGAAAGAAGATGAGTTTGGTGAGGAACAATTCCGTGAAGTTGAAAGGATTGTATTGCTTAAAACCGTTGATACCAAATGGATGGATCATATTGATGCCATGGATGAACTCAGACAGGGTATTGGTTTAAGAGCCATGGGAAACGAAGATCCAGTTAGAGCTTATCAGCAGGAAGGATTTGACATGTTCCAGGAAATGATCAATATGATTCAGGAAGATACAGTTAAGTTCCTTTATAGGGTGAGACCTCAAGAAAAACTACAACGAACAAAGGTTGCAAAAGAATTGGGAACTAATCTGAGCGGTGAATCAACGAAACAAAAAACAGTCGTAAAAGGCGAGAAAATTGGAAGAAATGATCCCTGCCCATGTGGCAGCGGGAAAAAATATAAAAAGTGCTGCGGACAAAACAGCTAAAAAATTCATATTAGGAGTTGATGAGAAATGATTGATTTGTATCAGTACAATGAAAAACTGAAATATTTCAGAGTTATTTTGGATGAGGTAGGTGTTTCTCTTTGACGTCTCCAAACTTGAAGAGATGAAAAAGAGTTATGAGAGGGAGATGCAAAACCCTGACTTCTGGAACGATGTAGAAAGAGGCCAGAATATATCCCAGAGTTTGAAAATAGTTAATGATAAGATAAATCAGGTTTTCCAGATCCAAGACAAGGTTGAAGAAGTAGAAGTGATGATTCAATTGATTGAGGAAGAAAACGACGAAAGTTATGTAACAGAATTAAACGCCTTGATTAAATCAACTGAAAAAGAACTAGAGGCCTTTAAACTCAAAACCTTGTTAAATGGGAAATACGATAAGAATAACGCTATATTATCCATACATGCAGGAGCTGGAGGTACTGAAGCCCAGGACTGGGCAGAAATGCTGATGCGAATGTATCTGAGATGGGCAGAAAAAAACCAGTATAAGACAGAGATACTGGATATATTATCCGATACTGAGGCTGGTATCAAGAGTGTTGCTATAATGATTCAAGGTGAATATGCCTATGGTTATCTGATGGCTGAAAAAGGTGTTCACCGATTGGTACGTATATCACCATTTGATTCTGCAAAGAAGAGACATACCTCCTTTGCATCCGTCGACATTATGCCTGAGATTGATGATGATACGGAGATAGACATCAATCCTGTTGACTTGAAAATAGACACCTATAGAGCAAGCGGCGCCGGAGGACAGCATGTTAACACAACAGACTCAGCAGTTAGGATTACGCATATTCCAACAGGCGTAATGGTTTCATGTCAAAACGAGAGATCCCAGCACAAGAATAAAGCAACAGCAATGAAAATGCTAATGGCAAAATTGATTGAAATTAAAGAAGAAGAACAGAAGGATGAAATAGACGATATACAGGGCAAGTACAATCAGATAGCCTGGGGAAGCCAAATTCGATCATATGTTTTTCATCCCTACAGCATGGTTAAAGATCACAGAACCAACGCAGAAAAGGGAAATGTTCAGGCTGTGATGGATGGGGATATCGATTTGTTCATCAATGAGTACTTGAAGGCTAAAAGTAAATAGATTAATCAGGAGCAGAGTATGAATATTATTCAAAGATTATGTAAAGAATTTAATTTACAGGAGTATCAGGTAAAGAACACGCTTGAGATGATAGATGAAGGCAATACTATCCCATTTATCGCCAGATATAGAAAAGAGAAAACCGGGTCACTGGACGATGTGGTTTTAAGAGATTTGGATGAACGATTGGCTTATCTTAGGAATCTGGAGACACGTAAGAATGAAGTAATCAGATTGATTGATGAACAAGAAAAGCTAACTGATGAGTTAAGAGAAGAAATTCTATCATCCGAGGTTCTTCAAAGGGTAGAAGACTTGTACAGACCCTATAAGCAAAAAAAGAAAACAAGAGCGACAATGGCAAAAGCTAAAGGTCTGGAACCTTTGGCTACTATAATCATAAATCAGAAAATGGAATCAGGTAATCTGGAAGAGATAGCATCACCTTACCTTAATGACGAGGTAGAGACTATAAATGATGCCTATCAAGGTGCTATGGACATAATTGCTGAAACAGTATCTGACAATGCTGATTTCAGAGAAAAAATCAGAGAACTTTATCTAAATAATGGAATCATTCATACTGAAGCGACAGATGATTCAGAGTCATCTGTGTTTGAGATGTATTATAAGTTTCAGGAAGAGCTCAGTAAAATTGCAAATCATAGGATACTTGCCATTAATCGTGGAGAAAACGAAAAGAAGTTGAAAGTTACCGTCGCTTCTCCAGACGATCAAGTCGTCGCATATCTCAAAAGAAGTGTAATCAAAAACGATAAAGCTATAACAACCGGTTATCTCAATGATGCAATAGAGGATTCTTATAAAAGGCTTATTGTACCCTCAGTGACAAGGGAAGTCAGAAACATTCTGACTGAAAGAGCGGAAGAAGAAGCTATAAAAGTATTCGGACAAAACACGAAAAATCTTCTGCTTGTACCACCAACAAAAAATGCAAGGGTATTAGCTATAGACCCATCTTTTAGAACAGGATGCAAATTGACAGCACTTGATGACACAGGCAAACTGCTTGAATACACAACCATTTATCCCAATGAACCACAAAATGAGGTTGTAAAATCCAAGAAAATCATAAAGGAATTAGTAGCTAAATATGACCTTAATTTGATCAGTATAGGGAACGGCACCGCATCAAGGGAAACCGAAATGCTGATTGCAGAAATTATTAAGGAAATGGATAAAGAGGTATCTTACACCATAGTTAGCGAAGCTGGTGCATCAGTTTATTCAGCCTCCAAAATAGCGCATGAGGAATACCCGGATATTGATGTGTCTATCAGAGGTGCTATTTCTATTGGAAGAAGACTACAGGATCCATTGGCAGAACTCGTTAAGATTGATCCGAAGAGCATTGGAGTCGGTCAATACCAGCATGACGTCAATCAGCCCAAGCTGGCTAAAGCATTGGACGGTGTAGTGGAGGATTGTGTTAATAGCGTAGGCGTTGATCTGAATACAGCATCCTTTTCTTTGCTCCAGCATATAGCGGGTGTTAACAAAACAGTCGCTAAAAATATTGTCAAGCATAGAGAAGAAAACGGTAAATTTCATAGCAGAGATGAGCTTAAAACTGTCAGTCGTTTGGGAGATAAGGTTTATGAACAATGTGCAGGATTCCTAAGGATTTCAGAAGGCGAGAATTATCTGGACAAAACAGCAGTTCACCCGGAATCCTACGAAACAGCAAATCGCCTGATTGAGAAATTGGGTTATGATTTTGAAAATCTCAAAGAACTAAAGTTCAACGATATCAATCAAAGAATACTAAAAATTGAGATAAAAGAGAAGAAGCAGAATCTGGAAATCAAAGGAGATCGCGTTGTTAAAAGTCTCCAGGATTTAGGCAAGCTTCAAATTAATCAAAAGAAGAAATCCACGAAGGAATTGTACGATGAAAGAATCGAATGGCTAGCTGCGGAGTTGAGTGTCGGCATTCCAACATTGACAGATATTATAGAAGAATTAAAAAGACCGGGTAGAGACCCTAGGGATGAGATGCATAAACCGATTTTCAGAAGTGATGTTTTAAAAATCGAAGATCTAAGACCAGGAATGATGGTAACCGGTACAGTCAGAAATGTGGTCGACTTTGGTGCTTTCGTGGATATTGGTGTCAAACAGGACGGACTGATTCATATTTCTCAATTGAGTGATAAATACATCAAGTCGGCTATGTCAGAAGTGCAGGTAGGGGATACAGTGACAGCTAGAATAATCGATATAGACGCTAAAAGAAGTAGAATATCACTATCTTTAAAAAAAGAGAAATAGATAAAAAAATTCCCAATCGGGAATTTTTTTTACTCTATTATCGTATACTCTCCAGAGGTCAGTTTAAAAATGTCTTTGACACCTTCTGACAAATATATCTCATGTTCTTTTGTGATAAATACGGCTTCCATACCATCAAGGGATTCAATCATTGCCATACCTTTTTCCAATCCTTGAAGTAACACTGCTGTCGAAAGCGCATCAGCATCAAATGACCGGTTTGCTATTATTGCAACGGCTTTGATGTTATTATCAGTTGGGAAGCCGGTGTAGGGATCAAGTATATGATGATATCTAACATCATCCTGTACAAAGTATCTTTCATAATCACCTGAAGTTACCAGTGAAATATCCCTTGCTGTGACTGTTCCAACAATACCACCTCTTGATTCATCAGGTTCTTGTATGCCTACCTGAAATGCTGATCCATCAGGCTTCTCTCCAAGCAATACTACGTTGCCCCCGAAATTGATGATAGCGCTTTTTAAACCAAGCTCAATCATTTTTTCCGCTGCCTTATCAGCAATGTAACCCTTAGCAATGGCTCCCAAATCAATTGACATGTTCTTTTCTGACAAATAGACTGTGGAATCCTCATAGTTTAAAATGATTTTTCTGTAATCAATTAAATCAACAGCGGCATCAATTTCAGTCTGATCCGGTAATCTGTAGCTTTCGGTTCCAATACCCCACAATGAGACTAAAGGTCCTATAGTTATGTCAAATAAACCCTCTGACAAGACAGCGTATTCTATGGATTTTTCTATCACATCGAAGGTTTCCTGTGATACTTTGACAGGTTGAATCCCTGCATTTTCATTGATTAACGCTACCTCACTACCCTCAATATGGACGCTAAGTATGCTTTCAAGCCTAGACACCTCATCATAAATCGCTTCAAAATAAGAACTATCCTCAGTACCGAAGAGTGTTATGGTGTTAAATGTGTTCAGCAAAAATGCATTTTTTGAGACTTTGAGATCGTAGTTTGCTGGATTAACCGTTGTTTCATTAGGTTTCACAGAACAACCCAACATAAGCACTGATATTAATATTACAAAAACGACATATTTTAAAATATTTTTTTTCAATTATTTGATTCCTTTCTTTGTGATTAACAACTCATTTATCCGATGACCAACAGTGCTAGGACTCCCACTTCTATAAGTGGGAGATAAGTACTGTAGAGTCCCTGGATAACGGGTTCTAAGATTCAGATGTCGTATGAAACGCCAACTGAATCCAAGAACCCTGTTGATATATTATAATCGATATTCAAGAAAAAGCAAAATAAAAACCGGATAATTTTATCCGGCTTTTATGAAAGCTTCTGTTAGTTTAATGCCTTGTCTAATAACAAATCCATTTCCTTAACGCCGATTGTGACGCTTGCTATAGTATCTGTGTTACCACTATCAGAAGTGTAATTTACGTCGAATCCTTGAGTTTCAACAACATAGTCTTCAATCATTTCTGCGTACTCAAACCATTCATAAGCTGATTTTGCTTTTTCTTTCATGCCATAATCAAATCCTAAGCCTTTTTTATCGACTGGTTTGCCAGCATCGTCAACTTTTGAAATAGACTGGGAATTGTAGTTTACATCAACGATTGTACCGTTAACGACAGTGAACTGTGCCATATATTGCCAATCTTTGTCATCAGGATCCAATGCTGCAACATGATAGCCATCATCATAGCTACCAGCTGCTACTGGTGCTGATTCCAAAGCTTCTTCAGCAAGCTCATAGAAATCGGATACAGTAATTGTGACACCAGCTATTGTATCGGTTTTGCCATTATCTTCAGGATAAAAATCTTCACTTACTTTATAAGTCTGGTTTTCAAGGAAATATGCTACAGTTGCTTGTGCTTGTTCATGCCATTCTGATTGAGCGTTTCCAAAAGCTACCATGCCATAATTACCCTCTTCAGATACAGTAAATTTATCTAAACCAGGAACTCTGTTTGTTGCGGTCCATACCGTGTCGACTATTTTTCCGTCTTCTACAGTGATGATAACAAGATATTTCCAACCGGTTTTAGAAAACTCTTCTTGAGTGGCAAAATAGACACCGTCTTCAAAAGCGTTTTCATCTATTGCTTCTGTTGGAGCCTCAGTAGATGTTGCAGTGGGGGCAGCAGTAGTGTTTTGTTGTGCTTCAGTGGAACATCCAACGGAAGATACCACTAATAGTAATACAATTAAAGATAAAGAAACATATTTTTTCATAAATCAATCTCCTTTTATAAATTCGTAGTGTCAACTAAGACACTCGTTTTTTATTTTAAATCCTTTTATTTTCAAGGGTTTCACTCTTTTTTTAACAAAAATATGTTTCTTTATCTTTAATTGTATTACTATTAGTGGTATCTTCCGTTGGATGTTCCACTGAAGCACAACAAAACACTACTGCTGCCCCCACTGCAACATCTACTGAGGCTCCAACAGAAGCAATAGATGA
>CAKMKB010000015.1:0-12494 GCA_927435965.1 uncultured Clostridia bacterium | reverse complement strand
GCTCATCTAATTGATTTAGTTTCTGATTCTGGTTATAATTCATAGTGGAATCCTCCTTAAATAATAAGATTATTGTTTTCATCAAATTCATTATATCTTATTTTTTTAAGTGAGGGTTCTTTTTCATATTTCTACTTTATAACAGGAAGCTCGTATAATAGTTATAGCAAGGAAATTATATAGATAGATTTAGGATAATAGCCTTGCAATCTGTTATCCTTTTTTATTAATTCTTTGTTGGACCAATAACAATGTCTATGGTTTAATGATGGTAGAAACCATTAAGGAAGGTTCTAATCCTCCTTGTTTTACCTTAGAGTATATTCTATGAAAGTCAGTTTCCCATATCTGATTGTTTGCTTCTAACCGCTAGCTGTTTTCTCTTGTAATCGGAATCCCTTTTTTGCAGGGAGGGTTCGTGCATGTTCCACAAGAGCTTATTCATATATGCGAGGGTGTCGTTGCTTCAGATCCATGGGCATTGTATTATTGGTTTCTTAATCTTAAAGAAAGTGAGGTGATATTATGACGAACACTCTCTTTGTTGGTATTGACGTTAGCAAAAAAACAAATGTCATCAGATTTACCGATTCAACCGGTGAAACGCTATCTCTTTTCAATGCTCCAAACAATCAAGACGGAGCAACTAAAATCCTTGAAAAGCTAAAAGATACTATTCTACAGACAAACTTCAACTCTGTCACCATCGGTATGGAATCCACTTCCATTTATGCAGATCATCTGGCTGTTTGTCTTCGCAATGATGATTTCTTGAAAAAGTGGCATGTTAAAGTTCATATACTGAATGCCAAACAGGTTAGTAAATTCAAAGAATCCTATCCTGAACTGCCCAAGAACGATAACATCGATACACTCATCATTGCTGATTATCTTCGGTTTGGTCGCATTGCCAAAGAAGTGAATCTTGATGAAAAATACATTGCTCTTCGCAATCTTACTAGAGCAAGATTTCAAATGGCTCAAAATCTCAGCAGAGAAAAAACGCGGTTTTTAGAAACCTTATTCTATAAATTTTCTGCTTTGGATTCGTCCAAAGTCTTTTCCAATACCTTTGGTGCGACTTCCATTGCTGTGATTTCAGATTTCTTTTCTGTTGATGATATCAATGACATGCCTTTAGAAAATCTTGCCGATTTCGTAGCGCTTAAGAGCAAAAACAAATTTTCCGATCCACAAAAGATTGCATTGGAGCTAAAAGCGGCTGCTAAAAGCTCTTATCGCCTTTCTAAGACTGTTAATGACTCTCTTAACCAACTTCTAGCCGTCAGGCTAGTGGGCATCAGATCATTGCAGCATCAGATCAAAGACTTGGATAAGGCTATTAGTTCTTACATGCAACTATTTCCAGACATTTTGTCAAGCATCCCTGGATTCGGTCCTGTATACAGTGCCGGTATCCTGGCTGAAATTGCTGATATCCATCGTTTCAACAACCATGCGTCCCTTGCTAAATATGCAGGCATCACATGGTCTAGATACCAATCTGGTGGCTTTGAAGCCGCCAACACAAAGTTGATTCTTTCGGGCAACAAGTACTTAAAGTACTATTTCTTGGAAGCTGCGAATCAGGTACGCATGCACGATCCCGAATTCCAGCGCTATTACCAGTCCAAGTTTAAAGAAGTACCGAAGCATCAACACAAACGTGCTCTCGCATTGACTGCAAGAAAGCTTGTTCGATTGGTGTATGCTCTGCTTCACACCAACCGATTATATATTCCACCTACATTGTAGGTGCCATAAACGCCTGTGAAAATTTGCAGTTTTTTCAGAGGCTTGTTTAGGTGTAAGACTTTTTTTGCTTTTTTACCCTTTTGGTATCGGTTTATTCAAATTTGTTACTTGACATATTACCGCTAGACTTTCTTATATTATTCTTAATCATACTATATTCATTTTTGAGCCTAGTGTCAACAAAGTAGAAATAATGTCAATCTAATAATCTGTTAAGCTTATTTAATTATTATTTAAAAGTAAGTGTTGTTTTTTAGCCCGAATTTTGGTATTATTTCAAGGTGGATATATTTCAGATGAAATTATCCAATAGTGCGAGATTAACTCAGTGGGAGAGTGTTTGCTTGACGTGCAAAAAGTCGTGGGTTCGAATCCCTCATCTCGCACCATTTTATTGTATTCTTCTGGGGATATGGCGAAGTTGGGATCGCGCTTGAATGGCATTCAAGAGGCCAGGGGTTCGAATCCCCTTATCTCCACCAAATACCAATACAAATTATGATACAAAGAAATTCCTAGGACTCGTTGAGTTTTAGTTTTTTTTAATGAAAGAATATGCCAATAATTAAGAGATCTAATAACTCTATATTTTTCAAGTATGAGTTGCTAAAAATTTCGGATTGCTTTACAAATCCGAACTATAGAAGATTGAAGAAGTATATTAGGAGATTAACATGTTTAAGGTCGGAATCATTACATCTAGCGATAAAGGTGCAACTGGTGAAAGAGAAGATGTTTCAGGAGCAATTATAAAGGAAATGGTCCAAGAGAAGGGATATAAGGTCATAAGACAGGTAATTCTACCTGATGAAAAGGATCTTCTCGTGGAAGAAATGAAGAACATGGCTGATAACCTTGCGGTTGATTTAATTCTCACAACTGGAGGGACGGGATTCAGCAAACGTGATATAACTCCTGAGGCAACCATTCAGGTCTGTGATAGGATGGCACCAGGAATAACCGAGGCCATAAGATACTTCAGCCTAAAAATTACGCCCCGTGCAATGCTTTCAAGGGCAGTTGCAGGAATAAGAAACGACAGCCTAATAATAAATTTACCTGGTAGCCCCAAGGCTGTTAAGGAATCATTGGAATTCTGCTTGGATAGCGTCCATCATGGTCTGGAAATACTCACTGGCAGCGATTCAGAGTGCGCAAGAAAATTAAGTGAGTTATAGTAATACACCCTGGTAATGTGTTACAATTAAAGAGATTTGAACATGAGTTTTTTTAATGACACATGAAGAAATAAAATTAATATTTATAAGAGTTTTCCGAGCATTGAGTTCTAAAGCAAATGCCATGAAACAATGCCGATGGGTAAAGGAGAAATCCCCACACCTCCCGTTTGGAAAGGAAGATGTTTATTAAGCAACCTTTCTTTGGGTTGCTTTTTTTGTCTTATAAGAATAAAGGAGCTTGATATTTATGAAAAGACGTCTTTTATATTTTTTTCTCCTTTTGCTCACACTATCATTAGTACCTGGTTGTAGCATTATTCCTGGGGAAACAGCTGAACATAACTCAATAATTCTTGCTACCTCAACAAGTACCCAGGACTCAGGACTATTGGATTTTCTATTGCCTATCTATACAGAAGACACTGGAATTAAAGTAAAGACCATTGCAGTAGGTACGGGTAAAGCTCTGCAAATGGGACGAGACGGAGAAGCTGATGTACTTTTTGTGCATTACAAGCCGGATGAGCTTAAGTTTGTAGAGGAAGGGCATGGTACCGTGAGATATGAGGTTATGTACAATGATTTTGTTCTTGTAGGACCAAATACAAAGCCAAAAATTGAATATGGAAATGACATTGTAGAGGCACTACAGCATATAAATGACCAGAATCTTATATTCATCTCTAGAGGAGATGAATCGGGAACCCACAAAAAGGAACTGACAATTTGGTCTGAAGCGGGAATAAAACCTGCAGGAGACTGGTACAATGAGGCTGGTGTTGGGATGGGTGACGTTTTAAGGATAGCTGATGAAATGCAAGGCTATACTCTTACAGATAGAGCAACATACCTGGCTTTGAAGGATGAGATCGATCTTCAGGTCTTGGTAGAAGGAGATAAGAGCCTTTTCAACTATTACGGTGTCATACCTGTAAACCCTGAGAAGGGAGAAATAATCAACGCAGATGGTGCTAATAAATTTATAGAGTGGTTGATATCTGATAAGGCTCAGCAGCTAATATCAGAATTTGGAATTGAAGAATATGGTGAGCCACTATTTATACCGAATTACAGCAAATAATATAAGTTGACATGAAAGGAGGCAGTGATAATGAATTATATCAAGCAAGGTTTTATGGAATCTTTCCAACTTCTATTAAAATTTGATCCTGAGATTTATGATGTAATCTGGCTATCACTGTTGGTATCCACAAGCGCAACACTCGTTGCCGCACTGTTTTTTGTGCCTCTTGGAGTTTATCTTGGGATCAAGGATTTTAAAGGTAAAAAGATGATTTCAAGACTTATCTATACATTCATGAGCATACCCTCAGTAATAGTTGGACTAGCAGTTGCACTTCTACTAGCAAGAAGGGGGCCTCTCGGCTTTCTTGGATTGTTATACACGCCAAAGGCGATGATAATTGCACAAACTATTTTAGTGATTCCTCTGATACTTGGACTTACATTCAGTATGGCTAAAAATAGAGGAGTAGCAATACATAAGGTATCAAAATCTCTGGGCGGAAACATATGGGACAGTGTAATTCTGATTATAAGGGAGTTGAGAACTGATATCCTGGTAAATGTAGCAACATCATTTTCTAGGGCGATATCTGAGGTTGGGGCTGTTATGATTGTAGGAGGAAATATCAAGGGGCAGACCCGTGTTATTACCACAACAATATCAATGATGAACTCAATGGGAGAATATCCCCTGGCAATAGCACTTGGAACAATACTTTTAATAATTTCATTTGGAATACATAGCATTATATATTCCTATAGTCAGGGGGAATAATATGAAACTTAGTGTTTATAAGGTACGTAAACGATACCAGAATGACCTAGTTTTAGATATAGATGATCTAGTGATTGAAAAGGGAATAATTACAGGGATTACCGGGCCAAATGGCTCGGGTAAAACGACACTATTGAATATAATAGGGGGACTTGAAGATCGGTATGAAGGGCGAGTAACATATAGTGGCGAACATTACTCTGATCTCATAAAACTAAAAACTACTCTGGTTTCTCAGAAACCGTATCTTTTCAGAAGAAGCGTATTCGATAACATTGCATACCCTCTTAATTTGAGAAAAGTATCTAGACCTGCAGCTCAAGAAAAGGTGATGGAAATTGCGGAACTTCTTTCAATAAATAATTTAATGAACAAAAAGGGCCATCAGCTTTCAGGTGGAGAATCACAGAAAGTAGCAATAGCAAGGGCAATGGTGATGGAACCTGAACTGCTTTTACTGGATGAGCCTACAGCTAGTCTTGATCCAGAATCAGTTATAAAAATCGAAAAATCATTATCTGAATATCAGAAGCAGAAAGGATGTACTATGGTAATCATTACCCATAATATTGAACAATCAATAAGATTATGCGACAGAATGGTATGTTTGGAAAGAGGAAAGGTGGTACTAAATGGAATTTTTTAAAGTTGTATCAATACAAGATGCCAGAGAATTGATAGATAGAGAGTTTGGAGAATACATAATGGGGACGGAAGAAAAAAGCCTTTTGAAGTGCCATGGGAGAATCCTTTCAGAGGACATAGTAGCGAATGTTAATGTACCTGAATTCGATAGATCCACTGTGGATGGCTACGCAATTGTGGTTGAAGACAGCCATGGAGCCACTGAGTCCATTCCTAGCATATTGGACTACCTGGGAGAGGTTCGTATTGGAGAAACATCCGAATATAGTGTTAAGAATGGTCAAGCGGTATATGTACCCACAGGAGGAATGATACCAATCGGTGCCACTGGTATGATTATGATTGAGAATACGGAAAAGATGGATGACACTACAGTACTTCTTTTCAAACCCATAAGCAAAGGTGAGAATATGATATTCACAGGAGAGGATATAGAAAAGGGAGAGGTTGTACTTCAATCCGGAAGAATAATTGGCCCAAATGAAGTGGGAGTACTTGCAAGCCTTGGAATAAATAAAGTCAAGGTTGTCAAAAAGCCAAGAGTTTACATATTGTCAACCGGAGATGAGTTAATAGACCTTGATGAAGAACTGGAAATGGGTAAAATCAGAGATATAAACTCATATGCTCTCTCAGCGATGATAGAAGATATTGGCTGCGATACAATAGGTCGGGAGATTATTAAGGATGATTATAACCTTCTCCTGGAAGGAGTGAAAAATGCATTAGAGAAATCTGACTTGGTATTGCTATCTGGAGGAAGCTCTGTAGGCACCAGGGACTTCACCCACAAAGTAATAGCTGACCTTCATGGGAAGGGAGTGCTTGCACATGGACTTTCAATCAAACCTGGCAAACCAACTATCATAGGAGATGGAAATGGCAAGCTCATTGTGGGACTACCGGGACACCCTGTATCCTCAATAGTTGTATTTAAAGCGCTTGTGGAGCCTTATTTATTTACGTTACTGAGGACAGGGAATTTTAAAAGAAAGCTGACTGCTGTCGCAACCCACAACTTTCCTTCATCACCTGGAAAGGAAACTTACCATATGGTAACGGTGAGAGAAGAAAATGGGAAAACTCTTGTAACACCAAGCTTTGGGAAATCCGGTATGATTACTCTCCTTTCCAGTTCCAATGGTTATATTGTAATCAGGGAGCACGAGGAAGGAATAGATAAGGGAGATGAGAGGGAAGTTTATTTGTTCTAGCGGAGGAGATGTGCATATGGAAAGAAACACTTATATAGATAATATGGATGTTGAAAAGGCAATTAAGCTCTACTTTAAGGAACTGAGTATAAAAGGTGACAAAGAGATAGTCGACGTCAGGGAATCCCTTGGAAGAGTTACCTGGGGAGCTATATATGCAAAAGTATCCTCGCCTTCATACAATGCATCAGCGATGGACGGTATTGCGGTTAATTCAAAAAATACAGAGAGTGCCAATGAAAGCAATCCACTCACATTGAAAGATGGCGTTGATTTCAAATATGTCAACACGGGAAATCCTATAAAATATCCCTATGATTCGGTAATTATGATAGAGGATGTACTGCAAATGCATGAAAAACAGGTGCAGATTCTAAGACCTGCCTATCCTTATCAACATGTTAGACAGATTGGGGAGGACATTGTCGCAACTGAAATGATTTTACCTTCAAGGCACAGGATAAGGCCTATGGATATTGGAGCGCTTATTTCAGGAGGAGTAGAGGAAATAGATGTGTACAAAAGTCCGAAGGTTGGGATTATCCCTACTGGCTCTGAGATAGTAGATGATATCTCACAGTTGAAAGAAGGCACAATAATTGATTCAAACTCCCATGTTTTCAAGGGACTGGTAACAGCTCTCGGAGGAATACCTAATAGGTACCCTCCTATGGAGGATGATTATGACAAGCTGAAGCTGCTTCTTAAACAAGCTGTGAAGGATAACGACATGGTAATAATAAATGCAGGCTCCTCTGCGGGAACCAAAGATTTTACGGTAAATCTAATTCAGGAGTTGGGACAGGTTATGGTGCATGGTGTCGCAATGAAGCCTGGCAAACCGACAATTCTCGGCATAATTGAAGGGAAGCCTGTAATTGGAATTCCTGGATATCCAGTTTCTGCATTCATGGTATTTGATGTCTTCGCGAAACCATTGATTCTTAAGTTTCTTGGAGAACAGGGAGAGATATATGAGACTGTCGACGCAGTCATATCCAGAAGAATGGTTTCATCACTAAAGAACAAGGAAATCATAAGAGTTACTCTTGGTCAGGTTAATGACAGACTTATTGCAACACCTATATCAGGGGGTGCAGGGGTAAATATGAGTCTTGTAAAGGCTGATGGATTGGGAATAATTCCAAGAAATGTTGAAGGATATGAAGCTGGTGACAAAATACAGGTTGAGCTTCTTAAGCCACAAACAAGCATAAGAAACAAGCTGGTTTCAATCGGCAGTCACGATATTGTAATGGATATAATTGGAGATATGATGAAATTGACATCATCCCATGTAGGAAGCATGGGCGGGATTTTATCACTAAGAAGAGATGAATGCCATCTTGCACCAATACACCTGCTGGACTTGGAATCCGGAGAGTATAACATCAGCTATGTTAAAAAATACTTCTCCAGCAAAAAGATGGTTCTAGTCAAAGGAATCCAAAGAAACCAGGGGTTTATAGTCCAGAAGGGGAATCCAGAAAATATCAGGGAATGTGGAGACCTATGCAAAGAAGGGATAATTTTTGCCAACAGACAAAGAGGCGCAGGAACACGGGTGCTTTTTGATTATCAGCTTAAAAAGGAAGAGATTGATCATGCTGACATCAGAGGCTACCAAAGGGAGTTTACAACTCATATGGCAGTAGCTGCAGCTGTAAAGAACAATACAGCGACTACCGGTCTTGGTGTATATTCAGCAGCCAAGGCCATGGACCTTGATTTTGTTCCTCTAGCAGATGAGGACTACGACTTTTTGCTTCGAGCAGAGTCTATTGAAATGGAGCTGGTAAAAGAGTTTATCCAGCTATTGAAATCAGACGAGTTCAGGAATTGTGTAGAGAACCTTGGGGGATATGGATTTCAAAACACAGGTGAAATAATATGGATAGAATAGGACTGATAATATGAGAGATAGCTTCGGTAGAGAAATTAATTATTTGAGAATATCCATTACTGACCGTTGCAATCTGAGATGCGAGTATTGTTTGCCGGAGGGTGGAATTAGGAACAAGATTCCCCATAGTGAAATACTGACACTGGAGGAATTGTATCAGATTACAAAGACATTTGTAGATGTAGGGATAGATAAAATAAGATTTACTGGTGGAGAACCCCTTGTAAGATTTGGAGCTGTTGACCTCATTAAAAAGGTAAATGCTCTAGATGGAATCAAGGAGGTGACTTTGACAACAAATGGCATTCTTCTTGATGATTATCTGGATGATTTGGTTGATGCTGGAGTTAAAAGATTGAATATAAGTCTTGATACCTTGGATGCTGAAAAATATAGAAGAATTACCCGTGGTGGAGATATCAACAGAGTTCTATTGGGAATCAGACATGCAAGGGAGAAGGGAATAAAGCCCATTAAGATAAATACTGTGCTTATAGGTGGATTCAATCATGATGAAATAACTGATTTGGTAGAATTGACGAGAGATGGCGCTGTGGATGTCAGATTTATAGAGCTTATGCCCATAGGAGAAGCCTCAAGTTTTGCAAAATCAATGTTTCTATCAACCAAAGAGATTCTAAAAATTGTGCCTAATCTTGAACTGATAGAAACAGAGGATCCATCTGCACCTGCAACTTACTACAGGTTATCTGATGGAGAGGGAAAGGTAGGGCTAATCAACCCCATATCGTGTAAATTCTGTACAAACTGCAACAGAGTAAGATTGACAGCCACAGGTAAGCTGAAGCTTTGTCTCCACTCAGATCGCGAAATAGACCTAAAGGTTGTGCTCCGTGAAGGCGGAGACCTTGAGAAGACGATAAGAGAAGCCATTCTTACAAAAGATGAAGAGCACAATCTTGAAAACGAAGAATATATAAAAAGAAATATGAATCAGATTGGAGGTTAGAATATGGACTTTACCCACTTCAATGAAGAAGGCAGGGCTCACATGGTACAGGTTGGAGATAAGGAAGACACTAAAAGGACGGCCATTGCCTATGGAAGGATAAGAATGAAGGAAGAGACGGCAAAGAGAATAAGGGATGGTCTCGTGAAAAAGGGAGATGTTTTAAGCATTGCTCAGGTTGCAGGGATAATGGGGGCAAAGAAGACAAGCGACCTTATACCAATGTGCCACAATATTTTTCTAACAGGAGCAGATATTACATTCAACTTAGGAGATGAAACAGTAGAAATACAGGCAAAGGTGGAAACAACCGGCAAAACGGGAGTTGAAATGGAGGCTCTTGCAGCAGTTGGCATTGCAGCATTGACTATATACGATATGTGTAAAGCAATCGATAAGGAGATGACAATAGAGGAAATAAAACTTATGGAGAAAAGCGGTGGAAAGTCTGGAACATTTAGGAGGGCAGGGACAGGAAAAGTTTTGTCAGTAAATATCTCTGAGAAAAAAGGCGTTGTTAAGAATTCAATTAAACAGGGGGAATTCAGAATAGATCACGGCCTTGAGGGAGATGCCCACAGTGGTCACTGGCATAGGCAAGTAAGTCTTCTTGGAAGTGAAAGTTTTCAGAAGATGAAGGATGCCGGTGTAGAGAACCTCAAATATGGAGACTTTGCAGAAAATATCACCACAGAGGGAATTATTCTCTATGATTTACCTGTAGGAACCAAGATGAGAATTGGCGAAACCCTTCATGAAGTAACTCAGATCGGAAAAGAATGTCATTCAGGATGTGCCATTTCAAGAACTGTTGGCAAGTGTGTAATGCCCAAGGAAGGAATATTTACAAAGGTTCTAAAGAATGGTGTAATAAGGCCAGGGGACATAATAGAGATAATTGATTTGTAGTTTGCACCTCGAATTAATAGTTGTGTCCACAACAAGGGCTTCTAAACTTTTTGCTGTCCATTTTATAGGGTACATTATAATCTCCGATGCACCTTTTAGCGATATTCAAACAATTTGGCGTTAATCTAAGACTTTAGCGTTAATCGAATATCGCCAAATTGTATCAATTTTTGAGTGATTAGACAAAGAGTCAAAAAACACCTGAAAGGGTGTTTTTTTGACTCTTTGATTGGAAGGGAGTCGAATCCTGAGAGGACGCGACCGAGTAGAAGCTGCTAAATGAAGGTTTTAGGACAGCTCATTGATATAGATTGTCAGGTTACTTTTTTGTACCGCGTCGATAAACCGCAACACAAAAAATGTAGCATCCTATGTATCAGAGGCGATATCTATGGCGAGTAATAAATGTCGAGTATTCTAAGGTTACTAGTCAAAGTCATCAAAATCAATTGAATATAAGATATAGATATGGTAAAATTTGAAGAAAATATTTGTGATTATAGGAAAAGTAATAATTGCATATTTGTTTATTTTATCATTTTTTAGATAAAGATTAAGGAGCCAGCTATACAAAAGTCAACTAAATGATTAAATAGTTAAGAATACTGTGAATAGAAAAATATGCACAGAAACAGAAGAGTCAAGGATTTAGAGACTCCAAATCAATATCTGGGTGTTGTCATAGAGAGTAGTTAAAATCTTTGCCTGAATGTAGCAATGCAAAGATTGTGTTACACATATTCTTGGCAGCACAAAAGATTGCAGAGTTATGATGCTTGCCTTCTGAAATTTTTTTGAGGTACTTATCACGAAACTTATTGTTCTTGACGTTAGGACTGATTATAGCAACCTTTGTTGCGGTGTAAAGAGCCGAGCGTAGATACTTTGATCCACGCTTTGATAGGCCTACTTTCTTGGCTTTGAAAAGCCCGGATTCAAATACCGTAGGGTCCATCCCGGCATAAGCCACAAGGGCATGAGGTGAATGAAAACGTGTAACATCACCTATTTCACCGATGATCAGGCCTGCGATAATAGGACCTACACCTGGAACAGTCAGTATATTGGAGAAGTGAGTTTCAATGATAATTTCAATTTCCTGTTCGAAGTCATCCATCTGAGAAGCATAATGGACGATATCGGCCAAGGTATTCTTAAGAAGAAGCCGAGTGGTTGGTGAAGAAGATCCTATGGTAGATTTGGCAATAGATTTGATGCAACGGGCAGCTTCGTAACGATCCCCCTTGATTCTGATAATGGAAACCAGCGTATTCAAGTGCATCTTGGCTATCCTAGCCGATGTTGGATAGTCGCTAAACAGTTGGTAGACCCATTTTGAGTGCTGGTTGAACTTAAGTCTGAATTCAGGAAATGAAATGTCTAGAAGCCTCGTCCATTCGCTTTTAGCCTTAATGAGCTTTTCTTGGACATCCAGTCTGGCTCTAGATAGTGATTTTATCTCGCTGAAGATGTATAATGTAGACGTATAGGAATTGAGACGTTTATAATTAAACTCCACGTATCTACAAATGGCGAGAGCATCGATTTTATCGGTTTTAGTGAGCCTGATGGACTGCGACTTTCTGCTGTTACTGGTTAGAACTGGATTGATCATGTGGACTGTAAAACCACATAACGCAAGGAACTCGGCAATATTTTTCGAGTAGATGCCAGTTTCTTCAATTCCTATACGTACATCGTCAAGATGCTCCGCATGGGAAACAATCTCATCACGGAGCTTTTTATATCCGTCTAGATTATTGGAGATGGTAAATGGCGCAGTGAGTATTTCACCATAAAAAGTGGTGATAGCAGCATCATGCTTTCTGGATGCCACATCAATGCCTACAAACAACATAAAAAACCTCCTAAATAGTATTGTTACAGAGTGGTTAGCCTCCACAAGTTGATTCCGAATAACCTTGTCAATAAAACGTCTATGCGTTAACCAGCTAATTAATCTTTACGGAATCAGTTGTGGGTATACCCTCCTCAAAACAGTCAATGCTGTAGGAAAATAATGAAATACTCCACAACTGTAACTAACAATATTATATAGGATTTAATAAAAAAGATGAAAGGAGAGTATACTAAAACATATTTTTAGTATACAAGG
>CAKMKB010000014.1:0-4602 GCA_927435965.1 uncultured Clostridia bacterium | reverse complement strand
TGTGAACTCGATGTCGTTGTCTACGTCTTCCACTTCATCAATCCAAACCTCTTTATGAATGGTCAAGGTGCCTTTTTCTGCTGGAGGTGGTGTATCGGTTTCCATAGTGTTGATAAATGTAAGCTGCAAACCGTCTGTTGTTACAATAGCCTCTTGAGTTAATGTCACAGGTGTGAAATCTCCAAAGTCTGTCTCAGTTACCGTGTAGGTGCCAACTTCCAACTCGATCTGTCCGGATTGGATAGCGCTAGCTTTGACAGTCTCTCCGTTTACTGTGAATGTGAACTCGATGTCGTTGTCTACGTCTTCCACTTCATCAATCCATACCTCTTTATGAATGGTCAAGGTGCCTTTTTCTACTGGAGGTGGTGGTGTTTGGATTTCAACAAATTGGTAACCGACTGTCACATGTGATACACCAAAAGCTCCATTCTGGGCGGTATACAATGTGTTTCCCTCGGTTGTGTCGTACCCTCCTGAATAATGCATATAGAAATTTCCACCTTTTACGTTAATCCAGTCTATGGTTATGGTGTAATCGGGATCGATTGGTTCAATCAGTTCCCATTCAACAAAATTATCTGAGCTGTCATAGGTCAACTCTATTTGGTAGCCATTGCCCAAATTCAATACTTTGACTGCTCCAGGGTTTGGACTGTCATCCTTGACCCAATATTTTCCTTCTATTACTACTGTATTCAGACTTCCTGTAAATTCTGAGTAGCCTGCTAATGATCCGTCATTCATGTCGTTTCCGGGTTTCTGTATGCCTGCAAAGGTAAGGCTCATACTACTTAAAACCATCAGCATTACCATTATCAGTGCGAATATTTTATGGGTTCTCATTTCGTTCACTCCTTTTATAGTTATTGATATTGATATTCATTTTCATTTAATTAACCTTATTATAACTGCTAGCAATTACATTTTAATTACATTTCGTTTAATTACTTCAAAAAATAAAAAAAGCCTCACTAAATTAAAAATGAGTCCCTTATCGGGACTCACTGAGTAAGTCATTTGATGAGTGTAACGGTTGAAATTTTATTTGCATGTCCATGTAGCTTTCTTTTCCATAGAGGTAGAGGTTTTTCTTGATTCTGGATTCCACTGTTGTGAGCCCATCATCACTTATATTATGCAGCATGATGAGGAGCTGGGTGTCGTTCCAGAATGAAAACACATCTCCTTTTCTTAGGCTCTTGGATAGGACTTTTGTCATATTTTTTGACCATTTTTCTATCTCAACTTGATCATGCCTCGGAATTTTTGATTTCGCTAGGGTTACCAGTGCCACATAATCAGATTCATTGGTACGCAGTGACTTTCTTTTCTGAATATTGTATAAGAACTTGAAATACTCATACTCACAAATTAGCGCACCTGAATCAGGTCCTTCTTCCAGCTGGTCTTCCAGTCTAATGATGTCCAGTTCACTTTTTTCGATAAAATGGCTTTGGATTTTTCTGAGCATGCTTTTTAGTGCCGGTGATGGCTCAAGACCCATTTCTTTATGAAGAATCATTTCGACGTATTCATAATGGTCCATTGCTTTCTTAGACTGACCTGTTTTCAACATAGCCTTCAACAGATGAATGTGAATCTTCTCTTCATAAGGCTCCAATACTAAAGCTGCTTCACACAGCTTGATGATTTCATCATTCTTATCCATGTCATTCAGTATATCAATAAGTCTATTTACTGCTTTGAGGTATAATCTACTGTAGTAGTTTCTGATAGGAACAAGCCATACCTCATAAGGGTTTTGAGACAGATAGGTGCCTTTATAAATATCAAGCGCTTGTCTATAGAGCTGAATTGCTTCACTTCTCTCACCTGGGGTTTTGCTGTCTCCTTCATCTATCAAGCTTTCAAACACATCGATATCCAACTCAACAGCTTCTCCTATTTCCAGGCTGTAATTGCCATTTGAAAACACGATATTCAGATGATTTCCCTCGTCAGTATGTTTTTCCTCCATTTTTTTCAGCATTTGTCTTAGTCTGAAAATCTGGGTTCTCAATACATTTTTGGGATCGTCTGTTTCGTTGCTGGTAAAGAGGTTGTCTATTATAGTTTCAGGCAGTATCTTTCTGTTTCTGAACGTAATAAAATACTGCAGCAGCTTATACAGCGTGTAGGTTCTGTTTGAGGGATTGAAAAGACTCTTTTCTTCATCCCTTATATCAAAGTCTCCAAGTGTAGTGATGTGAATCTTCATAAAACCCATCCTTGTAGATTAAACGTTTTAGTGTTACATCCTTTAGTAAAGTGTTATATATTATATCATAAAATTCCAAAAAATGAAACCATTACAAACACTCATCAAAAATGTAAAATTGATAATTCTTAACTTATGTATTGTATACCCATCTATTTTTAATATATAATGTAATTTATAAATGAATTTGCATAATGTCTAGCAACTATATGGGAGATATGATGAATAGAGAATTTTCTATAAGCTTAATTTATAATTTGTCTCTGTTGTTGGTATTGTCCATGATTTTCTCAATAGCCAACACAAGAATTGACAAAACTAAGAAGTGGCGGGATTGGCTGGCAGGTTTTCTCATTGGTGTTATCGGTATTGCCATTATGAGCAATCCCGTTCTTTTAGTAGAAGGTGTATTTTTTGATGGCAGGTCTATACTCTTGAGTATGACTGGCTTGTTTTTTGGAATCATACCGACAATGATTGCCGTTCTGATGACCGGTGTTTATAGGTTGTTAGTAGGAGGCGATGGTGCTTTTGCCGGTTTGGCAGTTATTCTAACTAGTACTTTCATCGGTTTTATATGGCGGAAGTACCGTCTCCAAAAGTATATTCTGGATAAAATGTATTTTCCTGCAGTTGAACTATATGTCTTCGGCGTTGTTGTACATTTAGTCATGTTGGTTAGTCTGATTCTATTTTTACCGCAGCAGGAAGAAGTGCTTCGTGTTGTGGGACTGCCTATCATTACGCTTTATCCTATTGCTAGCGTTTTTTTGGGTCTAGTCATCAAAAGTCAGATTGATAAATCCAAAATAGTTCAGAAAATGGAGGAAAGCGAGGAGAGATACAGGACTATTTTTGAAAACACCTACGCTGCCATGCTGCTCCTCGATCCCGAAAACGGAAATATTCTAGATGCCAATAAATTCGCTTCTCATTTCTATGGCTACAGCATCGACAAGCTGAAGACCATGCACATGACTGACATTAACGGTTTAAGTCATAGCGAGCTAAAATCAGAGATGGAAAAAGCGATGCATCACATGAAAAATACATTTATCTTTACGCATAAATTGTCCGATGACGAAGAGCGAACAGTGGAAATCCATTCCGGTCCATTAACAGTCAATGGCAAGAAGGTCCTCTATTCTATCATTCATGATGTGACTGACAGGATCAATAGAGAAAAAGAAATCGAGTACCTAAGCTTTCACGATCAGTTGACCGGTCTTTACAACAGAAGATACTATGAGGCTGAATTGAATAGACTCGACACATCAAGAAATCTACCTATATCCATCATTATGGCTGATGTCAACGGGCTTAAACTTGTAAACGATGCTTTTGGTCATCAGGAAGGAGATAAGCTGTTGATGATTGTCAGCGATATCCTTAAAAATGTCTGTCGTGCAGATGACATTATCTCCAGAGTTGGCGGTGACGAGTTTGTTGTCCTATTGCCAAAAACAAGCTATAATGATGCCTACGCAATCATACAGAGAATGAAAGAAAATGAAGCAAATCACAACCTTAATGGAATGGAAATATCCATATCTTATGGTGTCTCCACAAAAGAAAAGGTAGATATGTCGATATCCAGTGTTTATCGAAGTGCTGAAGACAATATGTATAAGAATAAGTTTTTTGAGAGCAGAAAACTTAAGGGCAACATGATTGACACGATTATGAAGACACTATATGAAAAAAACCCCCGGGAAAAGAATCACTCCGAGAGGGTATCGATTCTATGCCAGGAGATGGCAATCGCTTTGGGTTTCAACCATGAACTAATGAACGAAATCGGTGTTGCAGGTTTGTTGCATGATATCGGTAAGATTACCCTTGATGAGACTATCCTCAATAAAAGAGGTCTTTTAGATGATGATGAATGGTTTCAAATGAAAAAACACCCTGAGACGAGTTACAAGATCCTGAGCTCAGTCAATGGCTTGGCAACTACTGCCGAATATGTCCTCTCTCACCACGAGAGATGGGATGGTGAAGGCTATCCCAATAAAATTGGTGGAGATAGTATTCCATATTTTTCCAGAATCATAGCTTTGGCTGATGCTTTTGATGCTATGGTCAGTGAGAGAACTTATCGAAGAACATTGACCTTTGATGAGGCGATTAACGAGATAGAAAAAAATGCTGGAACGCAGTTTGATCCTCAATTAGCTGAAATATTTATAAAAACGTTAAGAAGTCAGTCAAGCTAGCTTGACTGACTTCTTTTTTTATTTCATATTTTTTCCTCCTATTGGTACAACGGATATTGATCCGTGAGTTGTTTGACTTGAACTAAAACTTCATCCAATACTTCTTGCTTATCGCCTTCTTTGACCACAATTGCAATCCAACGAGCTATTTGACGGAATTGCTCT
>CAKMKB010000013.1:0-3944 GCA_927435965.1 uncultured Clostridia bacterium | reverse complement strand
ATTTTGAAGGAAATAACTAAAATCCTCTGCGCCCATAGAAGGTTCATCAATATGAAATATTTTATCCTGTAAACCATATTCAATCAATGTATTCTCAATTTTATCCACTACCTGTTCATCGTTGATGGTTGGTGGATAATTTTTTATGTATTTCAATACGCATTTCGCACCGTAAATAGTCTCCACGCTCTTGATGATATCAGTGAGCTTGGAAATGTAAATAGCCTGGGTCTCCTTCGAAAATGTTCTCACACTTCCCAAAAGTCTTGCGCTATGAGGTATGACATTATTAGTCTCTCCTGCATTGAATGAGCCAAAGCTAATAACAGAATTTTGGCTGGATGGCACAAAATAATTCTTGATACCCTCAACCTCAGTAATGATTTTGCTGCCGACAACTATGGGGTTGATTGATTTATGCGGTATGGCACCATGTCCCCCTTTACCCTCAATGGTAATGTCAACTATGTCTGTTCCTGCCATTATAGGACCTTTTCGAATACCTATCTTGCCACTTTCTAGAGATGGCCAGATATGACACCCCAGAATATAATCCACATCAGGGTTTTTTAACGCACCGTCGTTGATCATTTGTAATGCACCACCAGTTGTTTCCTCGGCAGGCTGAAAGATAAATTTAATGTTGCCCTTAATGTCATTTTTGATCTCAGCAAGAATTTTCAGTATCCCTAGGGCGATTGTTACATGTCCGTCGTGTCCGCAGGCGTGCATTCTACCCTCGTGTTTTGAAGCAAAATCAAAGGAGTTTTCTTCCTTCAACGGAAGGGCATCCATATCCGCTCTATAGGCAATGGTTTGTCCTTTATGTCCCCCATAAAGAGTTGCTACTATTCCATTTTCACCGACGCTTTCATTAATCTCAACATCAAGCATTCTGAGTTCTTTTAATATGTATTCTCGTGTTTTGGGTAAATCACTTCCCAGCTCGGGGATTTGATGCAAATCTCTGCGGATTTTGATCAAGTCTTCAAATATCCGGTAAGATGTTTTATCAACAGACTCTAAAAGTTTTATATCAATCATTCTGATTCTCCTTGAATATTATTAAAGAGGGAATATATTCCCTCTTTGATTATATCTGAGTTCTACCTTCCAATGCCTTGACAAGGGTTACCTCGTCTGCATATTCTATATCTCCACCAATTGGAATACCGTGAGCCAGTCGTGTGACTCGTATCCCCATAGGGTTTACAAGCCTGGCAATATACATGGCTGTGGCTTCACCCTCTATTGTGGGATTGGTGGCCAATATAACCTCTTTGACATCATTGTTCAGTCTTGTAATCAAGCCTTTTATATTAATCTCATCGGGGCCTATCCCGTCCATAGGTGAAATAGTGCCATGCAAAACGTGGTAATAGCCATGGAATTCTTTAATTCTTTCCATCGCTGCAACGTCTCTTGAATCTTCAACAACACAAATTACGGACTTGTCACGCTTTACATTGCCACAAATTGAGCATGGATCTTTGTCTGTCATATTGCCACAGTTGGTACAAAATTTGATCAATTTTTTCGCATCCACTATAGACTGAGCTAATTTGACAACCTGATCCCCTTTCATATCCAAAATATGAAAAGCCAGCCTTTGTGCTGTTTTTCTGCCTATACCCGGCAGTTTTGACAGTTCCTCAATTAAGTGGTTTATAGGAGCAGCATACTGTTCCATCACATCAACTCCATCTAAAACATACCCGGAATATTCAAGCCTCCAGTAACCTTGGACATTTCTTTTTCCATCATATCCTCAGCTTTCTTGGATGCCTCAGTTACAGCCGCAACAATAAGGTCTTGTAGCATTTCCACATCTTCAGGGTCAACAACTTCCGGATTGATCTGAAGTCTAAGCAATTCTCTTTTTCCATTAACGACCGCAGTGACTGCACCGCCTCCAGCTGTCGCTTCAACTTCTTTTTCTTCCAGTTCTTTTTGCACCTCAGCCATTTGCTGTTGCATCTTCTGAACTTGTTTCATCATATTGTTCATGTTTCCTCCCGGCATTCCACCAGGCATTCTTTTTCCCTTTGACATAATGTCCTCCTATTCGATTATTTCAACTTTGTCTTCACCAAACATATCAAAAGTCTTTTGATTTAATTTTTCTTTCAATTCCTGTTCGGATACTTTCGATGATGAATCTTTATCACCATTATCGATTACAAACTTCACAACGCAATTTTTTTTGAGAATGCTGCTGATGACGCGTTGCAGAAGCTCAGTATTTTCTTTATTGTTTGCTCTCTTAAAATGGAAACTGAATTTTTCGCCAAATCTTATAGTAACCTCATCACCCTCCACCTTAAAGGGCTCTGCTTCTTTCAAAACTGCGTTGAAAGTGACCTTTTCTTTTTTAATGACAGCCAGAATATTTTCCCATTGTTCTTTGATCAGTTTTAATTCCGTGTTTGCATAATTGTCGGATTTCTTGTCGGTCTTCGGTTCTGCAGTTGCTTGTCTATCATTTTTTTGTTTTTTGGTAATGATTTCTTCAGTTGGTTCTCTCTTTTGAATTGCTTCCGGTTTCAACTTTTGGCTGTTGCTTAATAGTCTGATTACCCTAGTTTCAAGTAGAATTCTGTCATTCACCGCTTTCTTGCATAGTGAAAGTGTTTCAGACAAATCCTCAATAAACGTTATATTGTCTTGCACTGATAGGGTCTTACTCTGGACTTCCAATTGTTGAGTAGCATCTTCACCAAGTTTGATGAATTTTTGACTGTCCTTGACTGATTTGATAATAAGGAGGTTTCTAAGATGCGCTATTAGATCTTCAAGAAAAGTTGAGATTTCTTTTCCTTCTGCCAATATATCATCCAGCAGCAACAAAGTTTTCCGTATATCTCCCTTAATCAAGGCATCGGTAAACTCCAGTATTGTTTTGTAGTTGACTGTTCCAAGAAGCATTGTGACATCTTTGTAGGTTATCATTTCATTGTTATGTGTCAGGCACCTGTCCAATAGGCTCTGAGCATCCCTCATGGCGCCCTCTGCGCTGTTTGCTATCATTCTAAGAGCCTCGTCTTCACTCTTCACGCCTAAATCGCTTAAAATGTCTTTAAGGCTTAAAATAATCTCATCAACACTAATCCTCCTCAGATCAAATCTCTGACACCTTGATAAGATGGTAGCAGGAATTTTCTGAGGCTCTGTGGTTGCCAATAAAAACAGCAAATGTGCAGGAGGCTCTTCAAGCGTTTTTAATAACGCATTGAAAGCACCTTTGGAAAGCATATGGACCTCATCTATTATATAGACCTTGTATTTGCTTTGGGATGGTAGGAATTTAACTTTTTCTCTAAGGTCTCTGATATCTTCGACACCATTGTTGGAAGCTGCATCCATTTCTATAACATCCATGTTGCGGTCGGAAAGTATACTCTGACAAGAATCACAAGCATTGCATGGATTTCCGTCAGTATTGTTGGTGCAATTGATGGCCCTTGCAAATATCTTTGCAGTCGATGTCTTCCCTGTTCCCCTTATGCCTGAAAAAAGATAAGCATGGGCAGTTGATTTTCTCATGATCTGATTTTTGATTGTTTCTGTTATATGTCGTTGTCCAATTACTTCATCAAAGGTTTTTGGTCTGTATTGTCTGTAAATTGCCTGATGCGACATTGAAACACCACCTAGTATAGTATCTACATCATTATATCAAACTTTCCATTTTATTCAAATGATATCTTCCCCTGCTTAAAAAGAAAAAACACACGTATCTTATGACACATGTGTTTTTTCAAGCCGTGCACCTGAAATCGAAATACTCAAACCGGCGTAACCCAAGTAGTTGACATTTTTATCCTTCTTTTACGCTGGCAGCCAAGGTAAGTCTGCAATGATTAGATTGAACAGCACCACAAGTTATTATTGTGTATGACGATTATGTTGGTGCTGGTTATTCTTTGCCCACTGATGGTATGGTA
>CAKMKB010000012.1:0-12795 GCA_927435965.1 uncultured Clostridia bacterium | reverse complement strand
CGATAGATGATGTAGTGGCCTCTATCAATCTTAAAACCTATTTCCTTCAAAATTCTTTGATTTGAAGGCTTATTGGGTATGCCTATATTTAAATCTTAAACTATTCATGAATACTATTGACTTTTAATAGTTAGTCTCCTAATAATACATCTCATCTATTCTTTTTTGAATTTCATCATTCTCCAGGAAATCATCAAAGTCTGTCAGGGTATCATACAAGCCTGCTGGTGTGATTTCGAAAATCCTATTGGAGATGGTGTTGATGAACTTGTGGTCCTGTGAGGAAAACATCATCGTACCCTTGAATGCAATCAGGCCATCGTTGACTGCCTGTATGGACTCCAAGTCCAGATGGTTTGTCGGTTCATCTAATATAAGCACATTGGCGCCTGACACCATCAGCTTTGAAAACATGCATCTAACCTTTTCTCCACCGGATAATACCGAAGCTTCCTTGAGTGGCTCTTGCTCGGAAAACAGCATCTTGCCCAAGAATCCTCTGATAAATGCCTCGGATTTTTCGATAGAGAACTGTCTCAACCAGTCTATAAGATTCATTTTGACGCCATCAAAATACTCGCTGTTGTCATTAGGCAGGTAATCCAGTTTTGTGGTGATACCCCACTTGTATGTACCAGAGTCAGGTTCCATCTCTCCTGCTAAAATCTTAAATAAAGTTGTCTTTGCCAAATCGTTCTTGCTTAGGACAACAACCTTATCTCCCTTGTTGAGTGTAAATGAAATATTATTTAATACCTTTTGGCCTTGTATGGTTTTTGTCAGTCCTTCTACAGCCAAGATATCTTTCCCCGCTTCTCTTTCAGGTGTAAAACCAACGAAAGGATATCTCCTCGTGGATGGCATGATGTCTTCAATATTGATTTTGTCCAGAAGCTTCTTTCTTGAAGTGGCCTGTTTTGCCTTTGAGGCGTTGGAGCTAAATCTCGCTATAAAGCTCTGAAGCTCTTTTATTTTGTCTTCCTTTTTCTTGTTCTGCTCTTTCATCAGTCTTGACATCAATTGACTGGATTCATACCAGAAGTCGTAGTTTCCCACGTACATTCTGATTTTCTTGAAGTCTATATCAACCATATGTGTACAGACATTATTCAAAAAATGCCTATCATGTGATACGACTATGACTGTCTTTTCGTAATCCATCAGAAAATTTTCAAGCCAGTTGATGGCTCTAAAATCAATGTGGTTGGTAGGCTCATCCATTAACAAAATATCCGGATTGCCAAACAGTGACTGCGCTAGCAGCACCTTCACCTTGTCTGAGGGGGGTATATCCTGCATTGCTTTGCTGTGATGCTTTTTGTCCACTCCCAATCCAGTGAGAAGCTTTTCTGCCTCAGTTTCTGCTTCCCAGCCGTTTAGCTCAGCAAACTCGCCTTCCAGCTCGGATGCCTTGATGCCATCTGCGTCTGAAAAGTCCGGCTTCATATATATTTCGTCTTTTTCTTTCATGATCTGATACAGTCTCTTGTGTCCCATAATGACTGTCTCCACCACGTTGTACTCGTCGTATTCAAAATGGTCCTGTTTCAGTACTGCTAGTCTTTCTCCTGGCGTAATATGAATCTCTCCCCTGTTTGGGCTCAATTCTCCTGATAGCATTCTAAGAAAGGTTGATTTTCCGGCACCATTAGCGCCAATGACACCATAGCAGTTTCCCGGTGTGAATTTCAAATCAACATCTTTAAATAGTTCTTGTCCTCCAAAGCTTAATCCTAAATTTGATACTGTTATCAATGTGTTTCTCCTTTACATTCTATGATTTGCAGCAAGTTTCTGCATGATTGTTGTTCAAGCAAAAATATTACATAGCTTCCTATGCAATATTATCGGCTTAAGCATTATACACTTTTATCGGAGAAATATCAACATGGTTCAAATTAGTTTCGACAGAATAATGACAAGGGCAATTGCCATCAAGCCGATGGTCAGGTACTTCCGAATACGCCTAGCATTTTCGGTTTCCATGGGCTTGTAATAGGGCTTCAACTCTCCCTGGCAAAAGGGACATGTCAGCATATGGTCAAGGACGTCCCGCTTGCAGTGGGGACAAGTAGTCAGATGCTTCTCATAGCCTGTTTTCGATTTTTTCGTCATTATCAAACACCTACTCAGCTATCTTAGCCATATTTTTGTAGAAAAGAGAATAAAGATGAGAAATGCGACGACAAAAATCAATCCAATAATCAGGCCTGCGAATAAGGCTGTTTTCATCAGCTGAAATGTTTCTTTTTTTGTAAGTTGCAAACCTTCTTGGTCAGGTCCTGGCTCTATGTTTTTCCTGCCTTTGGTTTGCCAGGGCGCTCCATCAAAGTTCATGTCAGCGATTGATCTACCATCGTCTTTGAATTCGTCTTTAGATTCGTCTTTGTCTTTCATTTATATCATATCCTTTACGATCTGATTGCTGAGGGATACAAATGACATGCGACCATATGTCCTTTTTCAACCTCAAGCATCTGTGGATCCTGATGCTTGCATATCTCCATGACGTGTCTGCATCGCGTGTGGAACTTGCAGCCTGACGGTGGATTTGCCGGAGAAGGCATGGTTCCCTCAAGAATAATCCTATCTTTTTTTATATCCGGATCCGGTACTGGTATAGCGCTAAACAAGGCCTGTGTATAAGGATGCAACGGGTTACCGAATATGGTTTTCTTATCTGAATACTCAACAATACTTCCAAGATACATAACGCCTACTGTGTCTGAAATGTGTTCCACCACAGAAAGATCATGGGATATAAAGAGGTAAGTCAGGCTGTATTTCTCCTGAAGCTCCATCAGCAGATTGAGTATCTGCGCCTGAATGGACACATCAAGGGCTGATACAGGCTCGTCGCATACGATGAAATCCGGATTGAGGGCAATAGACCTGGCAATGCATATCCTTTGCCTCTGCCCGCCTGAAAACTCATGTGGGTATCTGTCCTTATGATAAACCTGTAGTCCACAATCCAGCATGACCTTCGATATATAATCATCAAAATCTTCCTTTGGCACCAGGTTGTTGTCTCTGACAGCCTCGCCGATAATCTCACCAACAGGCATTCTTGGCGATAAGCTAGAATATGGATCCTGGAAAATAATCTGTATCTTTGGTCTAATTGATCTAAGGTCTTTTCTATTCAAGGCATGTATATCGATGCCATTGAAGAGAATCTGGCCGTCTGTCTTGTCAGTCAGCCTCAAGATAGTCTTGCCGACTGTGGTTTTACCGCAACCTGATTCACCGACAAGGCCCATGGTCGTACCTCTCTTGATATTGAAAGAAATGTCATCAACTGCCTTGACATAGTATTTAACCTTGGAAAAAAGCCCGGATGACACGGGATAGTATTTTTTCAAATTCTTTACTTCTATGATATTGTCATCCATTATTTCAGACATTTTGCTCCTCCTTCTCGTCAATATATTGATAGCATGTTACCATGTGTGTTTCAGAGACATATATTTCCGGAGGATAGGCACCTTCACATAGTTTAAAAGCCTTGTCGCATCTGTCTCTGAAATAGCAATAGTCAGGCATGTCTACAGGATTTGGTACTGATCCGGGTATGCTGTAAAGCTTGCCGGATTTCTTTCCACCAACTCCCGGTATGCTCGCCATCAACCCTACGGTGTATGGATGCAGCGGATTGTGGAATATTTCGCTGACGGTGCCTTTCTCTATCACCTTGCCTGCATACATGACGACTACAAAATCTGCCATTTCAGCTATAACACCCAGGTCATGGGTAATCAGCATTATACTGCTGTTAATTTTTTCTTTTAGATTTCTAAGCAGGTCCATTATCTGAGCCTGTATGGTCACATCCAGTGCAGTTGTGGGCTCGTCCGCTATAATAAGCTTGGGATTACAAGCAAGGGCCATGGCAATCATAACCCTCTGGCGCATGCCGCCTGACAACTCATGAGGATACATTCTATAAACGCCCTCACCATTTGCTATGCCAACCACTTCGAGCATCTCAATGGTTCTGTTTTTAACATCTTCAGAACTCATGTGCGGATTGTGCAATTCAATAACCTCATCTATCTGCAGACCTATTCTGAAAACCGGATTTAGGCTGGTCATGGGCTCTTGAAATATCATGGATATCTCATTGCCACGAATTTTTTGCATTTGATCGATTGGGGTCCTTGCAATATCAAATACAAAATTACCGGCATCGAACCTGATCTCTCCCTCGACTATCTGTCCCTGGGGTCTCTGTACCAGCTGCATGATAGACAAACTGGTGACAGACTTTCCACACCCTGATTCACCGACGATTCCAACGGTCTTACCTTTAGGCACGTCAAAGGATATGCCGCTGACCGCTTTAATGACGCCTATATCCGTAAAGAAGTAGGTGTGGAGATTCTCTACTTCAAGCACGTTCTTCGTATTTTTCATGACGGAACGGTACTCTGACTCCGCCACATTGGTGCGTTGGTGTTGTGCCTCTAATTCATCAGTGATTTTTCTATTCTCTCTCGATATACGTCTGACTTCACTGCCGGACATGTAATTTGCATCTTTGGTTTTTTTATTTTTACCTTTATTTTTATCCATGCTGCACCTACCGTTTCATTTTAGGGTCATAGGCATCTCGCAAGCCGTCCCCTACAAAGTTGAAGCCCAATACTGTCAGCAGAATCAGCAATCCTGCAGGAATCCATACAAACCAGAAATTAGTCATCTCATAAGCTGTGCTGACACCACTGATAATGTTGCCCCATGATGCAAATGGAAACTTGACTCCCAGTCCCAAAAAGCTCAGTGTTGATTCATACAGGATGACACCACCAAGACCCAATGTGGCCAATACGATCAATTGAGGAATGACATTTGGTATCAGGTGTTTGAAAATACGTCTGGATATGCTTAGTCCTGTGGCTTCAGCCGCCAGCATAAACTCCTGCTCACGCAGTGACAGTATCTGACCTCTCACCATTCTTGCAATTCCAGGCCAGCTCATGATACCCAGTATCAGCATCAGATAATAGATCCTTAATTGAGGATCCACATCCAGCTTGTCCATAACCGATCCCAGTATTATAAGGATTGGAAGAAACGGTATGCAAAAGAACACATCTACGATTCTCATGATGACCATGTCCACCCATTTCCCAAAGTATCCAGCCAAGCCACCCATAATGATTCCCAAGAAGGTCTCCAAGAGAACAACTAGAAAACCAATCATTAGTGAAATTCTGCCACCGTACATAAGTCTTGTGAGAACATCCATACCATGCTTGTCTGTACCCAGCCAGTGCTGTCTTGATGGCTGTTCGTGCATGGATATCAAGTGGGTCCTTGTTTCTGTTTTAACCGTGTATACGTTGTTGATTCGATTGATATCATAGACAATCTCATTGCCTGCTTCGTCCGGATAAGTAAACTTTCTCGCTCCGTCAACAATGGCTGTCTCCAATTCTGTTTTAAAATCAATGGTAAGCACTACATCGGGAGATATGGCCTGTACTGCCATTTGAGAGATTAGAGCGTATTGCTCTCTGTTTCCTCCAACAACCTTGTAGACTGATGCTACGTTCTCTTCTTCCTCAATCTCATAGGTATCCCCTTCAAATACAAAAGTTGTGGAATCATCGGTCCGTAAAGTTTTCTCCAATGCGAGCTTAAATCCAAAGCCAAGGTCCTCATTGGTACTGACACCATCAGCTATGAGCAGTGATTCTATGGCAACATCTTCAATGGTTCCCAAAACATAATCCCTGCCTTGTCTAGTTAGTGTATATTGCTCTTCCCCAATAAAAAAGCTTGTTTGTTCATCGTCTATTGCTTGCCTTATGGCATTCTGGAATTCTTCATCATAAGAAACCCCATCCTCTAATGGCGCTACACCCATGACACCTCTGATGTATGTGATTCTAGCTTTTGGTTCAGATAGCACCACTCTATAAAAATCCTCAGCTTCCTGTATGATATGAAACTCCTCATCATTGTGGGTAAAGACTGAATCTCCTCGATTCTTAGCCAATATAAATCTTGCATGAGCCGCATTGCCATAAGACATGCCTTCTGCGACTGTAAACCGAAACTCTTCATTTATGGTGACGCTGACATATTCTTTGGACATAGTCCCAATGTATCTGAACACCTGGGTTTCATCATATGGCGTCAAAAGTCCACCAACAAACGAAAAAAGGAACATAAACATTATAATGACAAAACCAATGATGGCTAGCCTGTTTCTCAAAAATCTTCTCACAACAAGCATGCCCGGTGATAACACCTTGACACGCTGCACATCTGACAATCCATTGTCTATATCTGTGTACTCCGTTATTCTATTTTCTCTATCTTTATCCATTTTATCTTTATCCATCATGCACCCCCTAACCGATCCTGACTCTCGGGTCGACTACAGCGTATAGAATATCTGCAATCAATGTCCCCAGTATTGTCAACACTGCCATAAACACCATGTAAAACATGGTAAATGGTATGTCGCCACTGACCATGGCGCGATAAGCCGTATATCCGATGCCTTCTATCTGGAAAAGCGTCTCAGTAATCAAAGCCCCTGCAAACAATCCCGGCAGTGATCCTCCCAAAATAGTGACCAATGGAATCAGCGTGTTTCTGAACGCATGATAGTTGATGACTCTCTTTTCAGACAAACCTTTCGCCCGCGCTGTCCTGATGAAATCAGCGTTTAGAACCTCAAGCATGTTGGTTCTCGTATATCTCATCAAACTACCGATACCAATGATGGTAAGCGTGAGAACCGGAAGAAAATAGTGCGTTGCAAGATCCAGAAATCTTCCGAAACTATCCAACTGCATGTAAAATCTTCCCACCGTCCCATATAAAGGAAACCAGTCCAACCAGACAGCGAAAATCAACTTGAGTACTGTAGCAAAGAAAAATGTTGGCAGTGATATACCCAGCAACGCAACGACCGTTATTCCATAATCCATACGGCTATATTGCCTTCGTGCAGCTAATATGCCCAATGGAACAGCCAAGCCAATCTGCAATACAAAGGCAATGGCACCCAGTACAAATGAATACCATATGACTTGAGCGAATTTTTGCGTTACCGGCACATTAAACTGCCAAGAATCGCCGAAATCTCCTCTGATAGCACTTTTTAGCCATTGGAAATAACCTGGTACGATGCCTTTATCCATACCATAGGTCTCGTTGAGCTGTGCCAGCCACTCTGTATAGCTTTTCGCTCCCGGCAATTGAGACAGCATTCTTGCTTGTGTCTCCACGTAGGAGGTGGGTATGCTTCTCATAATGATATAAATGATCAATGATACAAAAAACAGCAGTACTACTGAAATTAATAATCTTTTAAACACGTAACGTCTCATATGCTACCCCTTCCTGTTGAGATATGAAATGAGCCCACTCACTTGTAAGCGGGCTCATTAAACTTGTCAGTACTTTATTGCATTTGAAGAAGCTCTATGTCGTTCATCCATCCCCAATAGGTTGTGATATCAGGAGTGACTGTATCCATGTCTACGCGTTGTGTACTGAATATAACCAGATTTTGTCTCTGATAGTTAGGTACCTCAACAGCCCAGTCCATTATGATATCAAGAGCTTGTTTGTATGTTGCTTTTCTGAAGGCCTGGTCCGGACTTTGTCTAGCTTCAACAATCAGCTCATCCAACTGAGAATCTGCGATATTGTAGTTGTTGCTGTCTGTACCACCTAGTCCTATACCGTTAGAGCTGTGATATACCTGGTACATATCAGGATCTATGGTAGATCCCCATGCTGCTGTCCACATTTGGTGCTCATTGGCATCAATTGAATCCCAAAGTACATTTGTATCTGATGGGTCATTGATTGTTAATGTAATTCCAATCTTCTCAAGTGACGCACGTGTATCTGCCAGAATCGCAAATGCAGGGTGATCACCTGTTCCATCTCCAGGAACGATTACTTCATAAGTCAGACTGGCGCCTGCAGGAGCTGCAGTGAATTTTCCACTGGCCTCGTCAAATGTGTATCCAGCTGCCATAAAGAATCCTTTAGCGGCTTCCAGCGCTGCCTCATATTTGGCTTCTGCTACCATATCTGATGTATAAATTGGATTGCCATCAACGTCTGTTGAGAATGCAACCTCATATCCAGGATCAGCTTTTTGCGGTGCTGCCCAAGATGTGTTGGAAATCGGATAGTTGATAACATTGGCTGCGTCTCCATAGTAGCTATCATTAGCAACGTCTCTATAGACGGCATATACTGTCGCAAAGCCTTTTCTTAGATTCTTGCTTTCTTCTGATGCGGGGTTTCCGCCCACATTAACATTCTTTGCGTTGATTCCGATATAGCCATATCCAAGATTATCGACTGAAACTGCTGTAATCACATCACCAACAGCCTCTCCGTTGGAGTTGAAAGCTTTAAGCTCTGCAAATTTAGCAACAGAACCTGATGGATTAGCAACGTCTATTTCTCCTGCGCCTACACCAGCTATCATTTCAGCGTCAGTTGTTTCTTTCAGCTGTAGGAATTGGGTGATTGGTGCGCCTTTGTAGTAGTTTTCATTTGCTTCATAATAAACTATCTTATTTTCGTATTTTATGAATTTGTAAGGTCCTGCTCCCATAGGTTGAGTTGTTTTTGATTCAACGATGGATAGGTCTCCTCTTTCAAAACCAAATTTATTATTGTCATAATCGTACATTGTCGCATCTCCATAATAATGCAAAGGAGCTACTTCAATACCACAGATACTATAAACTGCAGGTGCTTCAAAGCCTTTGACTTTAACTTCAACTTCAGTCTGGCTAAGTTTCTTGATCCCTTCGATATTGAATACCTCAACACCCTCTGAGGATGCTAGCTTTTCTGTCAACAGCATTTCACTGACAGGTCCTTCAACGTCGGCAGCAAAATACGATTCAGATCCACCGTAGTTGACACCAAGAGTTTTCCAATCATCTCCGTATTGGGCCAAAATATCTTCTAATACTTGATTTTCGTCCTCAACAGTATATGAGTCATAGGCTTCGTCTATGCTATAAAACATAGCGTACAGATCCTTTGCTTCTGGATGCTGTTCTGTATAGCTTGCCCAGTTGGCATCGCCGTAAAGACTCTTAACCCAGTCTAATTCGGAAACAAGAATGTCACTTACGAATCCTTCTATGAAAGTTTGCGTCTCTTCGCTTGGATTTTCCATTTCAGCAGCCAACTCTTCTGCTGTGACAGACAGTTCCTCTGCCATGGAGTTGTTAAGTCTGTAATTGGTCATTCCAAGTATAGGATAAGAATAGATGGTAGATGATCCTGTGTAGGTCGGATCTGACAGTACATAATATGAGAAGATTATGTCATCTGCATCCAATAATTCCCCATCACTGAATTTGACATCGTCTCTGATTTTAATATTGTAAGTTGTGATATCAGCAGCCTCATCATAATCAACTTCTATATTGGATATACCATCATAAAAATAATCTACGCCATTATAATTATGTGTCTCACCCTCAATGGCATTGTAGATAATCCCCCCGGTTCTGTCTGTTTTCAACAAACTGACCTGTGTCAGTGACTGTGCATCCATGTCATAAGCAGTGGTTGCAAAAAACGGACTGAATCTCTGACTGAATGCTGCGTAACCGACAACAAGTGGTGTGTTGTTGACTGGCTCAACCGGTGCAGTCGTTGTTTCTGTTGGTGCTGTAGTCGGTTGCTCATTTGGTTGACATCCCATAACTGTCGACGCCATAAGAACAATCACCAGCACAAATACAAGTAATTTTTTCATAGTTTCCCTCCCATGATATATTTGTGTGTATCATTTGAAATACCATTCATATAGAGCCTTAAAACATCTCAAAATGATTGATAGTTAATTATATTACTGGATTGGATTAATTACAATATCTATGACGATTTCTTCACATTTAACAGAATTCTAATAATTCATTAATGCTTCTTTTAGTTTACTAATATATAGTCATCATATAAAATATTATAGAGGTGAATTAACATGAATAGAAAAAAAGGCATCTTGCTTTTAGCCATAGTGTTGGCAACAAGTTTTATCATGACAGGCTGTATGTGGTCTGGGAATCCATTATCTTTAAAAAATTGGTCTTTCAATCCTTTTAGGTTTCTGACCAGCAGGACGCATATTATCAACGAAACTGAAACCTTCTCCATAGACGGAATCAACGACCTAGTGGTGGATGTTTTAGTCAAAGAACTGCGAATCGTAGAGACCAATGACAGCCAGGCAACTGTCGATCTCCAGGGATCCATAAACGCTAACTTCAGTCCTGAACTGATAGTTGAGAAATCAGGAAAAAACATAACCATTCGATCGCACAAAAAAACACTGTCCAGTACCAATGTCTATAAAAATGAGTTGATCATGACGGTCAGTATTCCAGCAGGGTATGACCAGAATCTTAGTGCCTCAACAGTATCCGGGGTTATAAACATGAATGGTTTTAACTTGAACAATCTTGAGTTGTCAAACGTCTCCGGGGCCATAAATTTCGACAAATCAGCTGCCAATGACACCAAAATATCAACTGTTTCAGGGGCTCTGACAGCCAATAACATCAAGAGTGACCGCTTTGAAATTACAACTGTTTCCGGCAAGATATCTCTTGGTGACATCTCATCAGATGCCATTACAGCCAAGAGCGTATCAGGTGCTATCGATGTATTTGGTGAAATAAACAGTATTACCGCAAAATCAACCTCAGGGAAAGTCACTGCCAGTATTGATCACTTGAATGGCAATATAGATATCACTACGATATCTGGTGCTGTAGAGTTGGATATTCCTGAAAACTCAGACTATCGGTTGAATTTCAGCACAGTAACAGGCGGCTTTGAACCTAGCAGCGGGCTTGAGATCATAAAGATCAAGAATAATGATGTGACAGCTGTAAAAGGCAATGGAACCAATTCAGTCAAGGTGTCCACCACCTCCGGCAAACTGACAATCAGATAAAGTAATTTAGTTCGCTTAATCACCCCAGACACTGGTAAATGAAAACCCAGTGTCTTTTTATTTCAGACAAAACCTATCAAACGGAACATATTTTTATGAAAAACGTCCAATATAATGATACAATCAGTTGTAATGATGTGTATCAATAGCGTTTATTATCGAAAATATTAAATACAATAAATGGAAGGTGATTATTTTGAAAAAAAGAATTTTAGCGGTTTTACTGTGCTTGACACTTTTTGTCACTGCATGCTCTCCCGGAAATAAAACACCTGATCCCACAACTGATCCCCTTGGCGGTTTGGGAGAATGGGATTTCAGCGTTGCTCCGTTAAAATCAGGTGGTGCAGGTATCAATGTAGACACCGGATTTAAGGTGCTGTCTAAAAATGAAGTGACTGAGGATTATATCAAGACGAGCGTCAAGATATACCCTGAAACAGCCTTTGAAGTGACAGAATCTACAAGCAATGAATTTATACTGGTGCCGAAACAGCCACTCAATGACAATACGGTTTATCGTGTTGAGTTGACTGACCCTGAAAACGACTATAACTATAAATGGGCCTTTCAAACTCAAAAAGACCTGAAAATCATCGGCAGCATTCCAGGAAGAATGTCCACTTATGTTCCAATCAACACTGGTATTGAGGTGATTTTTACACATAAGAATATTGAAAACTTCTCTGAGGTCTTCTCGATTGAGCCTGCTGTAGAGGGAACATTCACATCCAACGGTTATTCCATGATTTTTGTTCCTGACAAGCTTGAGAGAAACACAACCTACCAGGTGACGGTAAAAGCCGGCGCTAAAGTAAAGGACAGCGACTTGGTTTTGTCTGAAGACTATGTTTTCTCTTTCACCACCGAGTCATCAGGTGAGGAACAACTGATCAGTATTAACAACCTGATCAATACGTTTACCACAGCTCAGACCCACTTCATTTCTGCCTATGTCAATCGCAATGCGACTGAATATGAATATGATGTAGCGGTTTATGCTTTTGACAGCTCCGATAGCTTTCTATCTGATATCAAACAATATGACAAGGCATTCGCTTACTTGAAAATGTATGAAAATATTGCAAGCGACGTCCCTGCATATCTTAATCTTGTAGAATCGTTTAAATCTATCCCTGTGGAAGTAGCCTACGGCTATGTCAATTTCCACTCCTTTGAAATGCCAAAGCAATTGGATCCAGGCTATTACCTGGTCAGGATATCCTATGACAATAAAGACTACTTCTCATACATCCAGGTTAATGACATGATGGTATATGACAGCCAGTTTGAAGACAACCATTTTCTATGGCTTTTAAGTAGTAAGGATCACACTCCGATCAGCAATGCGAAGATTACCATCAATGATCAGTTTAGCGGCACATCCAAACAGGATGGCACAGCGACTATCAGCTATACAAATGATCCTGAAAGCTATACAACCTATGCCAAGATAGAGGCTGCCGGGTTTAATGACTTTGTTATGAGGAGTGTCAGAAGATTTGACCCTTATTACAGAGTTTATGATGCATCGCTTCGTGTGCCTCAGTTTTCAGAGACATCCAATGACTATTTCAAGTATGTTTTCAGCGACAGAAGCACCTATCTTCCTACTGATACAATCAATCTTTATGGCTATGTGAAGCCAAAGCTTAAAAGCACTGGGCAGTATAAGTTGAGCTTCTATTCCATGGTTAACGGTATCTATCTGATTGAAAGCAAAGGCATAACAACCACCAATACGGGCACATTGACCGAAAGCTTTAGCTGGAAAGACCTGTCGCCTGGTTGGTAGTGAAAGAGAAACACAACCTACCAGGTGACGGTAAAAG
>CAKMKB010000011.1:0-5039 GCA_927435965.1 uncultured Clostridia bacterium | reverse complement strand
ACCTGCCGAGAAGCCCAGCTCTGTAGCTAGACCGATACCGAGAAATATGTACCCGATTTGGGCAACACTGGAATATGCCAACAGTCTTTTAATGTCCTTCTGTCCTATGGCGAACACCGAACCCATGATCATGCTGGTTGCAGCAAAATATGTGAGATAGTCAGGTACTAGGATGGCTTTTACAATATCCTGTCCGATTACCCTGAATAATATCTTACCCATAGCGAATACATAGACCTTCACCACCAGACCCGACAACAGCGCGCTGGATGGAGTGGGAGCGTTGGAATGGGCATCAGGAAGCCATATGTGAAGTGGAAAAATTGCTGCCTTGATACCTAGGCCAGTCAAAATAAAGCCCAAGCTTATCAATATATTTCTTGGATATAGTTGCCAGACTGTAGAGATGGTTTCACGAACAGCTAGCATATTAAGGTGACCTGTGACCATATACAGCAAAGCGATACCCATCAATATGGAAACTGAACCGATAGCTCCCAGCATCAGATACTTGAAGCTTGCCAGAAGGTTTTCTTTTTTTCTTTTGATAGATATGATACCACATGATGTCAGTGATAATATTTCCATGAAAACGTACATATTGAACAGATCATTGGTAAATATCATGCCAATCATTGAAAAAAGCAGTAGAAAAATGAGTGAATAGTAAGAGAACAGTTGCTCTTTCTGTATTTCATGTTCAATATCTCGCAACGAGAAGATAATAATCAAGCTAGCAACAAACAACACTACTAATGTCATTAATGCAGAAAAATCATCCACTAGAAACTGAATGCCTATAACAGAATCCCAGCTACCAAAGGTGTAATAAAAGGCCTGAGTTCTGTAAACATCCATAAACAGAATGAAGGACAGAAACAAGGCCAGCCCTAGAGCGATGGACATCTCTACTCTGAAAAGACCGTCATAGCTGCCTTTTCTGAGAGGGATGACAATAGCAGTGATCAAAAGTATTAATAAAATATAGATAGGAAAGTGTATGCTATTCATTTATATCACCTTCCTTTGGACGTAATATTTCATTCAGGTCGATTGAACCGTAAGCCTCGTGAATTCTGATAATCAAGCTCAGTGCATAAGCTGTTATACTCACAGCTACAACGATTCCAGTTAGTATCATGGCTGAGGGTAATGGATTGACATAGACAATATCTCCCAAAGTCAAATCAATGATTGGGGCTTGCGCACCCTTGATATAGCCGATTGACACAAAAAAAAGGAATATGGATGTCTCCATAATATTGACACCTATAATTCTTTTTAATAGATTCGAATGGGTTAAAACTGTATATAAACCGATGACGAACAGAATAAACGCACCGATGTAATTGATGTTGTCTACAAATGAATCAATACCGACCAAAATCAATCCTCCTGTATTGTAGTGTGAAACAAAGTAATCATCGTACTGGCAACTTTAAGTCCTATTCCGATAGTTGCTAGGGGAATAAGTCCCGCACTAATAATATCACCTAATCCGCCCATGTTGAAGCCAGCTGACTGGTTATCCAAGAACCTACCACCAAGTAATATCCCTACCAGTCCAAGCAGGATAAACCAAAAGATTCCACCGGATTCGATTTTCGATGTGAGGCTGTGGGGTGCGAGTTTATGACCTTCTTCCAATCCGAATGCAAGGGTATATAGAATCAGACTAGCACCTATGATGGCGCCACCTGCAAAACCACCTCCAGGGGAAATATGCCCATGGAGTATGATAAAAATGCCATAAAGCTGAATAAATGGTGTTACAATTTTAGTTATGTTTTTTACTATCAGATCATCCATGGTTTTCAGGCCCCTTTCCATCTTTCTTGTCGAATTTCCCACTAAGAACAGACACAACGGCAACAATAGATGTAAAGAGCACAGTTGTTTCGCCTAAGGTATCAAAAGCCCGGTAATCGGTAATAATTGAAGCAATTATGTTTGCCGCATTTGTATCTGGTATGGCGTTCTCTATGTAGTAGACTGAAACTTCATTATACGAAGGATTTTCGACACCACCTAGGGAAGGCATTTCTGAAATACTGCCTAGAAGAATAAATAGCAAGCCTGCCAATACAAATATTACGAAGGATTTTTTCATTTTTCCATCCTCCTCGTTCTACTGATAACGCCTATAAATAAAATGGTTGTAACCCCTGCTCCGATAGCCGCTTCAGTCATGGCTATATCTGGCGCTCTCAATAGCAGCCATAAAACAGCCATAACCAGACTGTATGATGCAAATATAATGACGGCACCCACAAGATCCTTAGTTCTTTCAACCGCTAGGGCACAGACAATAAGAAACAAGACTAAAATGACGTTCAAATATCTCATTGGTCTTCCCCCTGGATAGTCTTTTTTTGATTATAGGCTGCCTTAGCCATAATATGGGCAGCTGTAGGGGTGGTAATCCATACAAACAACAATATAATCAACAGCTTGATACTGATTACATCAAAACCACGGTAGATGACTAGAGCCAGTAAAGCTAGCCCCGCTCCTAAAGTATCACTTTTTGTGGTGGCATGCATTCTGCAAAATGCATCAGGCATGCGTATAAGTCCTATGGTTCCAACCAGAAAGAAAAAACTGCTTGCCGCTAGGAGAATTAGTATTATTACAGCTTTTATCATTGTAATAGCTCCTTAAAATAGCTTACCTTTCTCAATATACTTCGATACACAAATTGTTGTGATAAAGCCCATCATAGCGTATATTAACGCCACATCCATAAATGCGTCCTGTCCGGTGATGATTGAAATAAGCGCTATCATAACAGTGACCTTTGTGGATATGATGTTGATGGAGACAACTCGATCTGCAGCCTCAGGTCCAATATAAGCCCTATAAAGACAGAAAAAAAACAATATTCCCAGAAAAACTGACATAACAATCAAAGCGTTTAGAATCATTGCTTGCCTCCCTCGATTGATAAAATGTGTTTCTCGATGATGCTGTTATTCAAATCCGCAGCAGCGTCGTCTGTTAAGGCATGAACAATATACTCATCGCCAATTATATCAACCGTTAATGTACCGGGTGTCAGCGTTATTGAATTGCCATAGAGAACCTTATAAAAATCCTTCTTAGGTTTGACAGGAACTCTGACAAACTGCGGTGAGATAGGCATACTGGGACTCAAAACAATTTTAGCTACATGAATATTGGATTTGACTATTTCAATCAGAAGACGGGAAATGTAAGTGAAGACATTCTTGATATTTTTAACGCTGAAGAAAGATAACTCTCCTTCATCTGTAATATAGCTTTTAGAAAAATAAGTCACCATAAGAGAAGCCAACACACCGATGGAAATTGACTCAACACTGATTCGAGGTGATAAAATCAGCCAAAAGCCAAGCAGAAAACCGAAAAGCAATATGTAATTTCTATTAATAAATCTTTTCTTCTTATTCATAGTCATTCCTCGGATAAAATAATGCCTCCCTTATTTATCAAGTTTGATAATAACCAAGGAAGGTATAATATACATATTATTAACTGTATTCATTGATTTGTCAAATGGTTATTATTATAAATTGTTTTATTTTTTTAATATTTGATGATTTCATCAAGATTGGCTCACATAAACGGATATGGAACCGCCATTGACCTTGAATAAACCGTCTCCCTGTTCATCAATCACAATCTGGTCTTCCGTGTTTCCCATTTTATCGATCCAGATTTCTCCTTGATGCATTTGTCCAACATTCATCCTCTTAAACCCCGAATCGCCACTAGACATTATAACCGCACAGCCATGGGGGTGCTCCTTATTTCCCAATCTGACCCAGCCCACTACATTGTTGTGATCGAAATAATCTGTCTGATCTCCAAAGGCGTGGTATTGTCTGATATTGAGAAGCCTATCTATTTCATTCCTGACAGCAGGCATGGAATTTTCTCTTGTCAGGCCATAATAATCACCATAAAAAATGCAGGGGAAGCCATCAGTACGAAGCAGAATCAAACCGTAAGCTAAGGGCATAAACCATCTCTCCACGTTTGATTCCAGAGATTGACCCGCTTGAGAGTCATGGTTGTTGACAAAAGTAACTGCTATAGCAGGGTGATGTTTGACGAGGGTATCGTTAAAAACGGTCCGCATATCGAAATCCTTGCCATTATGAGAGGCTCTATAGAAATTGCAATGCAATACAACATCAAACATATCCATTTTATAATCAATTGCCTTGATATAATGATCAATTGTGGATTTACTGAATTCCCAATACTCACCTACAGCAAAAAAATCATCTCCAAATTCATGGTGAATGTGGTTCAACAGCATTTTCATAAATTGACTGTTGATATGCTTGACAGCATCAAATCTTAAACCGTCAACATTCGTTTCTTTGACAAACCAATTGATCCAATCCAATGTTTCCTTTTTGACGTCAGGGTGCATATAGTCTACGTTGGCAAACATAAGATAATCGTAGTTTCCAAATTCGAGAGAGACACCCTCAGACCAATTTTTATTTTCTCCTAGAACCCTAAAAATAGCCTTTTTGCCAGATTTATTATCAAAGTCAGCACCGTTAAAATGCTCCCATCTCCATTTGAAACCGGAATATTTGTTGTTTCTGCCATTAAAATCAAAACGGACCCAACCCTCTATTTCATATGGTTCGGAGACCTGGGTTTTCCTGTCATTCGGATCAACCTCGACAGCCATAAACTTATCGGTTCCATCAGCACCCGCTTTGTGATTTAGAACAACATCGGCATATACATTCAAGCCTTTATCATGAAGGGTGTTGATCGCTCCGTGCAATTCCTCTTTTGTGCCATATTTTGTCCTTACAGAGCCCTTTTGATCAAACTCTCCCAAATCATAAACATCATACACACCATATCCGGTATCATTTGTCCCTGTTGCTTTATAACAGGGTGGTATCCACACAGAAGTTATTCCTATCTCTTTCAGATGATCTGCATCATCCTTCAGTCTATTCCAGAGTGTTCCATTATCCTCCAGGTACCATTCGAAGTATTGAAACATAACGCCATTGACGGACATTTTA
>CAKMKB010000010.1:0-15331 GCA_927435965.1 uncultured Clostridia bacterium | reverse complement strand
TAGATGATGTAGTGGCCTCTATCAATCTTAAAACCTATTTCCTTCAAAATTCTTTGATTTGAAGGCTTATTGGGTATGCCTATATTTAAATCTTAAACTATTCATGAATACTATTGACTTTTAATAGTTAGTCTCCTATATGACTTTATATAATTCATCGCTTCCAGGTTCGTTAATCAGCCTTTCTGCGTCATCATTCGCAAAATAGACACCTTGATCAGTAACTTCGCCAATTTTCGTCACAAGAATATGGTTGTTGGCCAATTCTGACATGATTCTATCATATTTGTCCGGATGGCAAATAATCAGCATAGATCCACTGGATATGAGTCTGAAGTGATCAATAGAAAAACAATTGCAAATCTTTCTGGTTACTTCAGAAACAGGAATGCTTTTTTCATTGACTCTCATTCCAAAACCGGTAGCCATGGATGCTTCCCAGACAGCACCTTCTATACCGCCTTCTGTGATATCGTGCATATACTTGATTCCCACACCTGCACATATCATTCCTTCCTTCAATACACTCAAGCTGTCGATGTAGGCTTTTGCCTCAGACAACTCATCTTCTCTGATATCGCATGCTAATAGTTCTTGTTCTTTTTCTTCAGCTATGATTGTCGATCCTTCCATGCCTGCAAGTTTGGTCATCAAAATATAATCACCAATTTCCGCGGCATCCGGGGTTGAATTCTTGTCTTTTATACCTACTGCTGTCATACTTAAAACAATTTTATTGACTGCATTTGTTATTTCTGTATGTCCACCCACTATTTCAATATTTAACCTGCTGCTGGCCTCATTGGCATCCAACATGATCCTTCTTATAGTTTCTTGACTCGTTTCAGGCGGAGCAAGTATTGTTATCAATAATGCTATAGGCTCAGCTCCTCCAGCCGCGATATCATTAGAGGCAACATATACTGCTATTTTCCCCAGATTCTTTTCAGCACCTGTTATCGGGTCTGAAGACAAAACACAATACTTATCTCCATAGTCTACAATAGCACAGTCCTTTCCTATCGCGGATCTCTCAACAACCTCATCTCTTCTATTCTTGATGGAGGATATGACAATATCCTCCAATAATTTGTTAGGTAGTTTTCCTATCTCCATTTTATTCTCCTGTAATGATTATTTATCTATATATGTCCATTTAAAATCATAATCGGGTCCTATCGGGAAAATGGTTAAAGACTTGACATATGGTTTAATAACCAAATTTTTATTGGGATGATAAATCGGGTAGAGAGGTATCTCCCTTGAGATGATTTCTTCTGCAATAGCCAAAGCATCAATCCTGTCATAGTCTATGCCATTGATAGCCTTTAAAATGAGTTCATCGTATTCTTCATTACTCCAATGAGTATAGTTGTGTCCGCCATCTGTCACCAACATATCCATAAATGTCAATGGATCGTTGTAATCGCCGCCCCATCCTGCGTAAGCAATCTCATATCTTTTATTATCGTATCTATTCAGTCTTTCTGAGAAAGTCAACTGTTCAATAAACAGCTCAACTCCCAGGTTCTCTTTCCATTGACTCTGGAAAAACTGAGCTCTTCTGTTCCAAGTATCCCCCATCTCGGATAGAATAGTCACATCTTTCTTAAATTCTTCTCTTGTAGCCCCAATTTCTGCCAAGGCTTCATCAAATAAAATCAATGCTCGTTCAGGGTCGTATCCCGGTAAAGAGGAATACCTGTCAAAAGCAAAGGAATGTCCTTTTCCCGTCATATTGGGTGGTGTCAATCCTTCGGCTACAGTTCCACTATTCTGAGCGATAACATTGACATATGCTTCAGCATCAGTGGCTAATGAAAAAGCCAGACGCATTTTATAGTTGGAGAAATATTTGTTTTCACAGTTAAACATAAGATACCATGTGGTTGCTTCTGATAAAGATTTAAACTCATTTGAATACGAGTATTTATTTATGAATTCGGATGGGAGATTGATAAAATCTAGTTCATTGTTTTCATACATTCGAAGTATGGTGTCATTTTCCTTGATCATGTAGCCATATATATTATCTAATCTAACAGAATCAGCATCATGATACATTTCATTTTTCTTCAAAACCAGTTTTTCATTTCTGATCCATTCTTCTATTGTAAAAGGTCCGCTGTATACGATTTTATCAGCTGTTTCTCCATATTCTCGACCATATAGATCTACAGTTTGCTTCTTTGCAGGCATGTAGGTTACAAACGATGTAAGACTTAAAAAATAAGACGTGGGGTTGTTCAGTGTCACTTCTAATGTCTTTTCATCCAGAGATTTGATGCCAACAGTTGAGACATCATTTTCTTCCTCATGATTGAATTCTCTAGCACCCTTGATATAAAAAAACTGATAAGCATAATTGGATTTTGTTACAGGATCAATAGCCCTAATCCAAGCATCTTCAAAATCATGGCTTGTAATTGGTGTTCCATCAGACCAATATGCATCACGTAAGTGAAACGTATAGATTAGGCTGTCTTCACTTATCGTATAGCTTTCAGCTAATCCTGGTCCGATTGTCCCGTCCGGATTTAATCTAACTAATCCTTCCATAACTGCATTCAAAATCCACATGGATAACTGATCTGTAGTTGTTTGTGGATCCAGATCAGGTGGGTCGCTCCCCCAGTTCACTTTCAGAATCTGTTCTGTGTGTATTACTGGTTCAGTCGTTTCAGTATTTAATTCGGTAGTTGTTTCTTCTGTTTGAGTCTCGCCTGGTGTTGAATCTTCGATAATCGGTTTGTCGCAAGCGGTTAAAGTCAGAACAATCAATACTGATATTAGAGCTAACCATGATACCAATCGTCTTCTCATCTATAAAACCATCCCTTCAGAAATCGTGGTCATCAAATCCGGAAAATCTCCTGTAAATCTTCTTCTCTTAAAATAGGGATATTCAGAACTAAAGCTTTGTCAAGCTTTGATCCGGGATTCTCGCCAGCTATGACGTAATCCGTTTTTTTGCTGACACTTCCAACGACATTTCCACCCATACTTCCAATCTTATTGATAATCTCATTTCGACTCATGGAAAGAGATCCGGTTATCACTACATTCTTGTTAGTCAAAAAGCTCTCTTTAATAGTTTTTTCTTCATGTTCCGGATCTACCCCGTACTCAAAAAGCTTGTCTATGTCATCCTGTATTTTGGGATTATTAAAAAAAGATATAACACTGTTTGCCACTACTTCCCCTACATCAGGAATAGCGGTCAGCTCTTCATATTGTGCGTTTTTGATACCTTCATAAGATTTGAAACAATCTGATAAGTCAGTAGCGGTTTTGATCCCTACGTTGGGTATACCTAAAGCATATATTAGATGGTTCAACTTGCACTTCTTGCTGTTCTCTATTGCTTTTATCAGATTATCAGCTTTTTTATCACCAAATCTCTCCAGGGTTAATAGTATATCCTTATCGAGAGAGTATATATCCGATATGCTTTTCAGATCCAATTGATCGACAAATTGTTCTGCTGTCTTTTCACTGAATCCTTCAATATTCATTGCATCTCTGCTGGCAAAATGAACTATAGAGGCGATTAATTGGGGTTTGCATGAAAGCTTGTTCACGCAAAAATAATGAACACCTTCTTGTATCAATTTTGTTCCACAGTAAGGGCATTTATCCGGCATATCGATTTCTATTGTTTCTTGACTGTCATCCTCCACTGTTCCTAGAATTTCAGGAATAACATCATTTGATCTTCTAAGCCATACGACAGCATTAATCTTAACATTTTTTCTTCTGATATCGTCTATATTGTTGAGTGTCGCTCTTTTAACCGTCACACCACCAATATCTACCGGTTCTAGGAGTGCAGTTGGGGTCACCTTTCCTGTTCTCCCAACATTCCACACAACGCCTCGAAGTACGGTCATTACCTCTTCGGCCTCAAATTTGTAGGCTATAGCCCATTTCGGAAACTTCTGGGTATATCCTAAAGCTTCTCTTGCCTTTATATCATCGATTTTTATAACCAATCCGTCTGTCAGAATATCAAGACCATGTCTATGGTCCTTAATCCTTTCAATCTCCAAGATAACATCTTCAATATCTTTAAAGGATTGAAGATAATCAAATACCGGCAGGGTCTGATCTTTGATGAATTGTATCATCTCTTCATGATTGTCAAACGCCAAGCCCTCTATGTATCCAACATTATAGAAATAGGCCTTCAATTTTCTTTTTTCGGTTACTCTTGGATCTAGATTTCTCAAGGCACCAGCCGCTGCGTTTCGGGCATTCTTTAGTTGATCATCATTTTTTTCGTTATATGCCAATAATGAGGTCAATGGCATAAGTCCTTCTCCCTGAACCTCCATCAATCCTTTATATGAAATTCTTAATGGTATGGATCTTATTGCTTTTATCTGCGGTAGTATCGATTCACCGATGCTGCCATTCCCTCTTGTTGCACCTTGCACTAAAAGACCACCATCATACGTCAGATTTATAGTTAGGCCATCAAATTTAAACTCCAAACAATAGCTAATTTCAAACTTTTCATTATTTCTTAAATTATATTCCGCGATAGTCTTCCTCAATCGTTTGTCCCAGTTTCTCAACTCTTCGTAGTTTTGAGCCTTGTCCAAAGACCATAATTGTCGTAAATGCTTGTGCTTATCAAATTTTTCAAGAATTCTATCTCCTACTCTCTGAGTCGGTGAGTATTCTAAAATATGCCCTGTTTCATTTTCAAGCCTAACTAATTCGTCATAAAGCAAGTCGTACACCTTATCAGTGACCAATGGTTGATCGTAAGTGTAATAATGTGTGGCGTAGCGGTTTAAATCATCCACCAATTCTACAATTCTATCGATATCGTTCATCTGCTAGAGCTCCTGTTATATCTTTTTAATTGGTGCATAAGGCATCATCATAACTTTTACTCCTTTGTCATTGAAAGCGGCGGTAATTTCATCTCCCTTTACCTGAACGATAGTTCCTGGACCCCAGCTCTTATGTGTTATCTTGTCGCCTATCTTGAAAATTTTATTGCTACTATCCGAGTAATCGGTGTTTTCAACAGTTTTAGGAATAGTATAACTACCTGTGAAAACAGGCTCAAAGGTCTTTGATGATTTGGCATCAATATTTTTGATGTTAGAGTTTACCAAGTTTTGTGGTAGTTCATCGATAAACCTTGATTTTTTACGAGATTCATATCTGCCATAAATCATTCTATCCTGGGCATAAGTGAGGTAAAGTCTTTTTTTTGCTCTCGTCACAGCTACATAAAAAAGGCGTCGCTCTTCCTCCATGTCGTTTTCAGATTCTCTAATGATAGGAAACATTTTTTCTTCCAAACCTGCAATCACGATTACTTCAAACTCTAGCCCTTTAGCGGAATGAACAGTCATTATCGAAACCTTAGCGAGGTTTGTCTCTTCAGTTTTCTCGATATCTGTCAGAAGCGATATGTGGGCAAGAAAATCCTCCAATGCGTTTTCTTCACTTCTCTCTTCAAAATCCTTGACCTTGGAAAAAAACTCTTCTACATTTTCTAGTCTGGATTTTCCTTCAATAGTGTGGTCTTTTTCGAGCATGCCTCTGTAACCGGAAGATGTATATGTTTTCTCAACAAAATCATACAAACTAATTTGCTCTTTTTCTTCACTCATAAGTTTAATAAAATCATAAAATCGATTGATTTCTTCTGTCGCCTTTTTGGGGAAGCTGCCTTTTTCAATGTTTCGCGATGCTTCAAAAAGTGATATGTCCTGATCTGCCGCATAGCTTTCCAGAATTTCAATCGTTTTCTTGCCTATTCCTCTTTTCGGTACGTTTATAATTCTTCTATAACTGTAATCCTCATGATTGTTCTGAAGTAGTTTCAGATATGCCATCAGGTCCTTGATTTCTTTTCTACCGTAGAACTCTTGACCTCCAACAATAGTATAGGGTATCCCTTCCAATAGAAACCGTTCCTCTATTGCTCTTGTTTGAGCTCTGGTTCTAACCAAAACCGCTATATCATCATAACTGGTCCTATGGATATTTTTTTCGTTGTATATCCTTTCGGCAATATGCAAGGCCTCTGTCTTTTCACTATTAGCTTGATATAGCTGAATCTTATCACCCTTATTGTCTTCAGTCCATAGGTTCTTTCCTATTCTTTGGGTGTTGTTTACAATAACAGAATTTGCCGCATCCAAAATATTTTGGGAGGATCGATAGTTTCTTTCCAGCTTAATCACTTTTGCTGATGGAAAATCTTTCTCGAAATCCAAAATGTTGTTGATATCAGCTCCACGCCATCCATAAATAGATTGATCCTCATCTCCGACGACAAACACATTTTCTAATCCTGTCTTCTTTTTCCCCAGTATTTTAATCAGCATGTACTGAACTTTATTGGTATCCTGATACTCATCAACCAAAATGTAATGGAACTTATTCTTATAGTACTCTCTGACATCTTCGAATTGTTCTAGCAAATCAAGCGTCTTAATAATAAGGTCATCAAAATCCAAAGCATTGCTCTTTATCAGTTTTCTATCATACAACTCATAGATTTCACCAATTTTTCTTAATTTGAACTCATTGAAGTTCTCTTTAAGGTAATCTTCAGCACTATTTCTTTTATTTTTCTCATTGCTGATTATGCTTCTGATTGTATTGACGTCATAATTTTTAGGATCCAGATTAAGGTCTGCTATACATTCCTTGACCACAATTTTCTGATCATCAACATCAAAAATAATGAAGTTGCTACCATATCCCAACTTATGAATATTATATCGTAATATCCTAACACAAATAGAGTGGAATGTTCCCACCCACATCTTAGAGGCATCACCTTGTATCAGCTCTTCAATCCTGTCCCTCATCTCATTGGCTGCTTTATTGGTAAAAGTAATCGCCAAGATTTGGTGTGGGTCTACATTGTGATTAAACACAAGATTGGCAATCCTTTGCGTCAATACTCTTGTTTTGCCTGATCCGGCTCCTGCGATAAGTAGAGCAGGTCCATTGATATGGTTTACCGCTTCAAGCTGTTTTTCGTTTAGTTTCGTGAAATCCATATAGTCATCCTTCCTTTACAGGTTATCTTCTAATTCTATCATATATAAAAGAACTCCACAAAATTTTTTTCTCTCAAAAAAGATGACAGAACTCTAAGTCCTGTCATCTTTGAAAAATCGGTCTAATTTTCTTCGTCTTTCTTTGCGTCTGCGATTACTTTTTCTGCTAGATTGGATGGCATCTCATCATATCTCAGAAATTCCATTTCAAAGCTTCCCCTAGCCTGGGTCATCGATTTTAGGTCTATGGCGTATTTGAACATCTCCACCTGAGGTGCTTCTGCCATAACAAGCTGTTTACCGTTAGACAACTGTTCCATGCCCAGTATTCTTCCCCTTCTCTTATTCATATCTCCCATGATATCACCCATATAATCATCTGGTATCATAATCCTGACAGACATTATCGGTTCTAGTAAAATAGGTTTTGCTTCCTTAACACCTTTTTTAAATGCCAGAGAAGCTGCAACCTTGAATGCCATCTCACTTGAGTCGACATTGTGGTAGGTACCGTCATAAAGTACAGCCTTCAGATTCACAACAGGGAATCCTGCCAGAACACCTTTATCCAGACACTCTCTCAGACCCTTCTCAACTGCTGGTATATATTGTCTTGGTACCGAACCACCAAATATTTCTTCTTTGAACTCGAACTCCTGGTCAGATGGCTCAAATCTGATATGAACATCACCATATTGTCCTGCTCCACCGGATTGTTTCTTATGCTTACCCTGTACATCAGACTTGCCCTTTATTGTTTCTCTGAATGCGATTTTGGGATCTGATAGATCAACCTCAACATTGAAGGTATTTTTCATCTTGTTTATAATGACTGATAACTGCATATTGCCTTGACCGCCTAACAGCAGTTGTTTAGTTTCAGTATTTCTGATGACAACAAAAGTAGGGTCTTCATCTGTCAGTTTTGTCAATGCTTGTCCTATTTTTTCCTCATCATCCTTGGACTTCGGTTCTACACTCATAAATAGGCACGGTTTAGGATACTCTATAGCAGGATACTTCACGGCATGAGCTTTAGTCGCTAAAGTATCACCTGTTTGAGCATACTGAAGCTTTGCAGACGCTCCGATATCACCTGCACGCACTTCCGTTGCTTCAAGCTGTTCCTTTCCTCTGACAAAGAAAACACTGCCTATTCTTTCAACCTCATTCTTGTTTACATTAAAGATATCAAGATCTTTTTTCATTGTTCCAGACAACACTTTGTAGATGGAGATCTTGCCAACAAAGGGATCCACAATTGTTTTGAAGACAAACGCTGATACTGGACTATCTTTATCGATTTTTACAATTACTTCTTTGCCATCTTTGATAGCTATTGACTCATGCAAGTCAGCCTCAGAAGGTAAATAACTGACAGCCAAATGCATCAGTTCATTTACACCTATAGTCTTAGATGCAGTACCAACTACAACAGGCACTAGCTCTCCATTCATAACAGCTGCTTTCAGCCCTAATCTTATTTCATCTTCTGTAAAGGTTTCCCCTGCAAAGAATTTTTCCATCATTTCTTCATTTGTCTCGGCAACAGATTCCATCAGCTGTTCTCTAAGTCCTTCAGCTATTGCCAAAGCATCTGCTGGCGCTTCTCCGTCAACACATTCTGTTCCATTGAATACCATTGCTTTTAAAGAAATTATATCGACATATCCTTTAAAGTCCTGTTCAGAACCAATAGGAACAGAAAAAGGAACAACTTTTTTACCTAGTTTTTCCTGCAACTCTTCAAGAACTTTTTCAAACTTAACGTTTTCCTTGTCCATCCTATTTAAAAAGATAATTCTTGGTATACCTTTCTCTTCAGCTAAATCCCATGCTTTTTCAGTACCAACCTCTACCCCTGAGGTTGCATCTACAACTATAATAGCACCTTTTGCCACCCTTAAAGCGCCATACACCTCACCTAGAAAATCAAAATAACCTGGTGTATCCAATATATTCAATTTATAATCATCAAATTCCAAGGGTACAACACTTGTGCCAATCGAGAAACCTCTCTCTTTTTCTTCTTTGTCAAAATCTGACACTGTGTTTTTATCATCGATGTTTCCCATTCTTTTAATGGCTTTAGTTCGAAATAACATAGCTTCAACCAAAGTTGACTTTCCGCAACCACCATGACCTAATAGCGCAATGTTTCTAATTTTGTCCGTGCTGTAATTCTTCATTTTTTCCTCCCTTGTATGCTTTTTAGCTTTCATTACATTTTATATTAAAACGGCATAGCATGCAATATGAATTAAAACGTTTTCATTAAATTTTTGACCAATTTTTGACCATGTCTAACACAAAGAACCCCTTAGCGATTGTATCGCTAAGGGGTTCGATTTTTATCTTTTAGATATTTAGCTTATTCTACAATAGATGCAGCACTAAAGTCTAATGTTCCAAGAACACTTCTTTCCCAGCCTTGTAGTTTTGGAGAAACAAGCATTACATCTGTATAGTGATATACAGGTATTATTGGAAGCTCTGTCATCAAGATTTCTTGCGCTTCGTAAAGAGCCTCAAAGTGTTCTGCTCCTCTTGTACCTGCTGCCAATGATAACAATTCATCATATGTGTCATTAGCAAATTTTGGATCGTTATAAGCATTTCCTTGAGTGAAGATACTCAATAATCCTGAAGGATCCATATAGTCTGTTAACCAACCACCACGTGACAGTTCGTAATCTCCTGCTTTTCTGGTGTCTTGGAATACTGCCCACTCTTGATTCTCAAGTTGCGTATTGATTCCAAGATTGGTTTTGAACATTTCTTGAACAAGCTCAGCTACCAACTGGTGTCCAGCAGAAGTGTTGTACATAATCGTGAACTCAGGGAATCCTACTCCACCTGGGAAACCAGCATCAGCCAATAAAGCTTGTGCTTCTGCAACCATGCTAGCATCAGTTGCTATGCCATAAGTACCTGCAGTTTCAAAGAAGTCTTTTCCTTCGTGATCCAACATTCCTGGAGGTACAAATCCTGCTGCTGGTACTTGTCCTGAACCTAAAGTCTCAGTGATCAATTCTCTATCAATTGCCAGATTCAATGCTCTTCTGACTCTTACATCTTTAAAAAGGTCCAAATTCATATTGAAGTTGTAGTAATAGGTTCCTAGTAATGGAAAAACATAGAAGTTTGGATTTTCAGCAATTAGTGAAGGTATTTCTGCCGGTGGTACATCTGGCAAGAAATCAAGTTCTCCACTAAGGAATGCCTGGTAAGCAGTTGCTTGCTCGTCAATGAATTTACCTTCTATCCTGTCAATCTTCACATTATCAGCATTCCAGTAGTTTTCATTCTTGACCAAAGTCAAACCTTCACCTATTGAATATCTTGTCAATTTGTAAGGACCATTAGAAACTGCTGTTGCCGGATTCTTAGCCCATGCGCCTTCAGCAGCTGTCTCAACAGCTGACTGTTTGGTTGGCAGGAAGTGATAGAACGACAGTAAACTGACGATATAATCAGTTGGTGTATCTAATTGAACTACCAAAGTGTAGTCATCAGGTGCAGAAACGCCAACGTTGTCCAAAGACTCGCCATTAACAGCTGCAAAGGCACCTGTTATATTGGTGTATTCCCAAATCCATGCATATTCTGATGCTGTTGCTGGATCCATTCCTCTTTTCCAAGAGTAGACAAAATCATGAGCTGTCAAATCTGATCCGTCAGACCATTTTGATTCTCTCAGTTTGAATGTAACTGTCAAGCCATCTTCTGATACTTCCCATGATTCAGCAATTCCAGGAAGTAACGTACCACTTTGCTCTCTAATCAAGCCTTCAAAAGTCTGGTTAATAACATCTCCACCGTCTGAAGCGCCATTAAGTACAGGGTCTATGGTTTTAGGATCTGCTCCTATATTCCAATTGAAAACTACATCTGTAGATGGTGCTTCTGTTGGTGCTGTTGTTGGTGCAGCTGTTGTTGGTGCTGCTGTTGTTGGTGCTGCTGGCTGAGTACATCCTGCTAATGCAAAAGTAAACACTAAAGCCATCACTAAAAAGAGTACTAATATTCTCTTTTTCATTTTTTTCCCTCCGTTTTTTGGTTTATTTATTTTAACCAACTATAAATAGCTGGACAAAACACTTATTGATTGATTTTATCCACCAGATGGCAAGCTACAAAATGATCCTTTTCAACCTCTATCAGCTCTGGCGTTACTTCCTTGCAAATTTGCTCACAATATCTGCAACGACTATTAAATCTACATTCTTCAGGTGGATTAATCGGGCTTTTTACATCACCCTGTAAAATTATTCTTTTGCTCTCGCGGTTTTTTCTAGGATCTGGAACAGGTATCGATGATAATAATGCTTGTGTGTATGGATGGAGTGGTTTTCTGTAGAGTTCATTGCTAGCGCATATTTCCATCATTTTACCCAGATACATTACACCTATACGATCCGATATGTGCTTAACCATAGACAAATCATGGGCAATGAAAAGATATGTCAATCCCATTGTATCCTGCAAATCTTCAAGCATATTGACTACCTGCGCCTGTATGGAAACATCTAAAGCTGATATAGGTTCGTCGCACACAATCAGATCCGGCTCTACTGCTAATGATCTTGCAATACCAATTCTCTGACGCTGTCCACCCGAAAACTCATGGGGATATCGGCTAGCGTGTTCACTCTTAAGACCTACTGTCTCTAAAAGATTTTGAATTTTTTCCTGTCTTTCTTTACCTTTTGCTATATTATGGGTATCAATACCTTCTCCGATGATTTCTGCCACTGTCATTCTTGTATTCAATGAAGCATATGGATCCTGAAAAATCATTTGAAGTCTCTTTCTATACTTAAGCATTTCCTTCTGTGATAAGTCTGTGATGTTTTCACCGTCAAAAATTACTTGGCCTGCTGTTGGTTCATATAGCCTTACGATTGTCCTGCCAAGAGTGGATTTGCCACACCCTGATTCACCAACCAATCCAAAGGTTTCACCTTTTTTGATATCGAATGAAACACCATCAACAGCAGTAAGATACATCCTGTTCTTCTTCAAAAAACTCTTGCTGACTTCAAAATATTTTTTTAAATTCTTAATTTCCAAGAATGCATTATTTTCCATTTTCTTCCGGTACCCCCTTTTCATAGCCTTCCACTACAGGTGAGTCTTCATGAAGCAACCAACACGCTGAGCTATGGCTTTCATTGATTTTAAACACAGGGGACATTTCCTCTACACAAATCGCCATGACATGTGGGCATCTTGTAGAAAAAGGACAGCCTTTTGGTGGTGACAACAAGTCAGGTGGTGATCCCGGTATGGGAACCAATCTGCCTTTCTCCATCCTATCCATACGTGGTACTGATTTTAACAATCCTTTGGAATATGGATGCTTAGGATTATAAAACAAATCATCAACAGTCCCTTTTTCCATAATCATACCACCGTACATGACAATAACATCCTTGCATATTTCTGCTATGACACCCAAATCATGTGTTATCAGTATAATCGATGTATTCAGTTTTTTTGTTATATCCTTCATAATATCCAGTATCTGAGCCTGTATGGTTACGTCCAAGGCAGTAGTCGGTTCGTCGGCTATCAAAAGCTTTGGATTGCATGAAAGTGCAGTTGCTATCATTGCTCTTTGTCTCATGCCTCCGGAAAACTCATGTGGAAATGATTTTATTCTTTTTTCAGGCTCAGGTATCCCAACTAGATGAAGCATTTCTATCGCTTTTTCAAGCGCTTCTTGGTGCCCAATCTTCTGATGTTTTCTTATAACTTCAATCATCTGATTCTTAATGCTGAATACAGGATTCAATGATGTCATAGGGTCCTGAAATATCATAGCTATTTCATTTCCTCTGATTTTTGACATTTTTTGATTCGAAAATTTAGTCAAATCAACACCGTCAAATATGATTTGTCCTTCCTTGATCTCTCCAGGAAAATCAATAAGTTTCATAACAGATAATGCTGTTACACTCTTTCCGCTGCCTGACTCTCCAACAATTCCTAAAACATCGCCTTTTTTTATTTTAAAATCTACTCCTCTGACAGCCTGAACTTCACCGCCATGTGTGTAGAAAGATGTTTTCAATCCTTTGACTTCTAATATATATTCTTTATTATTATCCATATTATACCTAACCTTTTCTCAATCTTGGGTCTAAAGCATCCCTTAAACCATCGCCAATGAAATTAAATGCCAACATGGTAAAAGCGATTGATAATGCCGGGAAAAACAACTGATAAGGGTAGGTTGTCAATCCTGATAAAGCATTGTTTGCCAGTGTACCCCAAGAAGCCATCGGTGCTGAAACGCCCAACCCTATGAAGCTTAAGAAAGCCTCTGTAAAAACAGCAGCCGGTATCATCATGGCCATACTGACAATAATCGGACCCATAGCGTTTGGGATGAGATGTTTAAAGATAATCTTCCATTTAGAAACCCCGATAACCCTGGCTGCCAAAACAAATTCCTGTTCTTTAAGAGATAGCATCTGGCCTCTGACCAATCTTGCCATAGACACCCAATAAACACTACTCAGTGCGATTATGATATTGGTCAATCCACCACCCCTAAACCAGACCATCAAAAGTATAACATACAACACAAGTGGAATGGAGTTGATGATGTCGACAATTCTCATCATAATCTCATCTACTCTGCCGCCCTCATATCCGGAAATACTGCCATAGATGACGCCAATGAACAAATTGGCCAAAGTTGCAATAAAAGCTACCAGAAGTGAAATCTGCGCACCATACATAACCCGCGTTAAAAGATCTCTCCCAAGACCATCTGTCCCAAAAGGAAACATCTTGTTAAGCTTGCTTGTTTGTGGTTGAGTGGCCACCTGACCGCGAAACTCAATGGTAAAGTCATAATCATAGCCCTGTTTGTCAGGCAATAAGTTATATGAGAAATCCAAAATGACTTCTTCTTCTCCCATTTCATATCTATATATCTTGTTGATAGCATCCCTATTTAATGGCGGAAGATCTAGCCTGTCTATCAATGTGCCATCTGGCTCGACGATAAACATATTATAATCTTTTGAAATATGGAAATTATAGCCATCAATCTCATACAGATCAAGCATTGGAGGTAGGTTCTTATATTTGTTAATCTGATCTGAATAGGAGTATTGTGTCAAATAAGGTCCGACAAATCCGAATCCGATAATAAGAAAAACAACAAAGATTCCTATCATGGATAACTTGTTTTTTTTCAATCTTCTCCAGGCATCTTGCCAATAAGTCAGACTAGGTCTAATAGCTTCACTGTCTTCGCCTGTTTGTTCTATAAATACAAATTTGTTTTTATCCATAACGATTATTTCTCCCTCTTTAGCTTGATGCGGGGATCCAGGAACGAATAAGTAATATCCACCAGCAATATCATAATAAGATAGAATAATGCATAAAACACAGTGATACCCATTATGGTTGTGTAATCTCTATTGGTTACACTCTCAACAAAGTATCTGCCAATCCCAGGTATAGCAAAGATTTTTTCAACAACGAATGACCCTGTCAATATAGCTGCTATGGTAGGTCCCAAATAAGTTACTACAGGAATCAGAGCGTTCTTTATGGCATGCTTGGCTATAACTGTAAATTCGCTGAGGCCATTTGCTCTGGCAGTTCTAATATAATCCTGTCTCAAGACCTCCAGCATGCTGGAGCGTGTAAGTCTTGCAATAAATGAAAGTGAATAACCAGCCAAAGCAATGACAGGTCCGATATAGCTGGCAGGGGTGCTTAACCCAAAGCTGGGAATCCAACCTAATCTACCTGCGAAGAAATAGATAATGCCCGTGGCGATAACGAAATTGGGTACAGTAATTCCCAAGGTAGCTATAAACATAACAAGATAGTCTATTCCCTTGTTCTGTTTAAGCGCTGATATGACGCCCAAAGGTATCCCCAGTATGATAATGAGCAATATGGCCAGCCCTCCAATCTTTGCAGTTGCTGGAAATCCTTCATAAATCAGCTCATTGACAGTGGTTCCGATTTTGGAATAAGATGGACCTAAATCAAAGGTAACGAGACCCTTCATATAATTGAAATATTGAACCAGGATTGGATCATCCAGGTTGTATTTCTCGTTTAATGCTTTCAGTATAGCCTCAGGAACCGGTCTTTCTCGTGTAAAAGGACCACCCGGAATTGAATGCATCATCGCGAATGTAAGTGTTGTAATAAGTACTATTGTAATAAGTAATGGCACTAAACGTTTAAGATAATAGGATTTCAAATTAAACTCCTTTCCGTGTAATTAATATTCTATTATAATAAATTTATTAACC
>CAKMKB010000009.1:0-5526 GCA_927435965.1 uncultured Clostridia bacterium | reverse complement strand
CTTGAGATATCTTGAAATTGACGATAAAGACTTGGATCTAGACATGATTCTGGAGCATGCAATTGATGAAGATTTATTGACTCAAGAAGAAGCAGACGATTTCAATCCAAACAAACCAGCATCAAGGTCTTGGACAGCTGTCTATATCATAAGAGCGCTTAAACTAGAACACACAGCTGAAACTATGCAAAATGATCTACTTCCATACAATGATGCAGCTGCTGTACCTGAGGATAGAATTGGTTATGTCAGTCTGATTACTAAACTAGGTCTGATGCAAGGATATGATAAAACTTTCCAACCAAACAAACCTCTTACAAGAGCAGAAATGGCTGTATTGTTTGATAACTTAGAGGGATTTGATAATAACCTTACTTTTTATACTATCACATTTGTTGAAAACAAAGGTACAACAGTAGGTGCCATCACTCTAGTTAAAGGGACTACAGTTAACAGCTTCCCAGCTAGCACTAGAGATGGTTACACATTTGATGGATGGTACGATAATTCAAATGATGAGGTGACTTTTCCATATACTGTAGATAAAAACGAAAGATTCTACGCCAAGTGGATTGAAAACTATACCATCACATTTGAGACAAACGGTGGTACAACTATGTCCGCTATTACATTAAAGGATAATGATATAATCACACCGCCTACTGAGAAAACTAAAAAACCCGGCTATAAATTTGATGGTTGGTTCTATGACTTAGCTCTGAAAGAAAGCGTAGAATTTAATACTGATAGAATCACTAAAGACATAATCTTATACGCAGATTGGATACCAACTGTAGATTAACATTCAACTACAACCAAAACAAAGCCTTTCGCGAGGCTTTGTTTTTTTTATCATTACTCCGTGAAATTTATGTCATTTTATTATATAATGATATTAAGTATTCTTAATAATTAAGAAAGAAGGTGTTTCTATGACCAAACCTGTATCTCAAAGCAAAACGTACAGTGCGGGCGTTCTTCCTCAGGATAAATATGACAAACTGGATCAGTATATCTCCACTCTGGAAGATAAGGAAGGATCATTGATCCATATACTTCACAAAGCCCAGGAAATCTTTACCTTTTTACCTCAGGAAGTACAGCTTCACATTGCCAGGCATTTGGATATTCCGGCCGCCAAGGTTTTTGGTGTGACTACTTTTTACTCCTATTTCACAAGCACTCCGGTCGGTAAACATACAATCAGCCTTTGTATGGGTACCGCCTGTTTTGTAAGAGGGGCTGAAAAGATTAGCCATGAACTAAAAGAAAAACTCAATATTTCATCCGGAGGCACGACAGAAGACAATCTGTTTACACTAAAAGAAGTCAGATGCATAGGCGCTTGTGGTTTAGCTCCCATCATCATGGTTGACGACAAGGTTTTTGGAAGAGTAACGGTAGAAGACATTGACTCCATATTGAAAGAATTCAAGGAGGAGGTGTGATATGGGCATTAAATCATTAGATGATCTAAAAAAAATAAGAGAAGATTCCCTAAAAAAAGTAAATCTTAGAGAAACGGGAAAAGATGGTGAAGATATTACCGAGCTGATGGTCGGTATGGCAACCTGTGGAATAGCAGCTGGTGCCAGGGTTACCCTTGCTGCATTATTGGATGAAATCAGTAAGAACAATATTGAAAATATCAGAGTAGTGCAGGTAGGATGTCTTGGATATTGTCATTCTGAACCTATTGTACAGATAAACCAATCCGGTAAGGAACCGATATTATACGGCAACGTCGATGACAAAAAAGCTAGAGACATCATCAACAAGCATGTTCTGAAAAACGAGTTGCTTGACGATTCCATCATTATCAACACGTTTCAAAAGGCATAGGAAAGGGAGGATAAAATGGACAAAATAAGAAGTCACATTATGGTTTGTGGCGGTACAGGCTGTGTTGCTTCTCACAGCGAAGATTTGATCTCCGCTTTGAAGTCAGAGCTGATCACCGCAGGCTATGATCAGGAAATAAGTGTTATTAAAACAGGTTGTTTCGGATTTTGCGGACAAGGTCCAATCGTCAAGATTCATCCTGATAATGTTTTTTACGTTCAGGTCACTCCAAATGATGCCGAGGAAATTGTCAAGGAACATATTGTTAAAGGACGTACCGTTCACAGATTGCTATTTGAAGAACCTGAATTGAAAGGCAAGTTAGAAACTCACGATGATATGGCTTTCTATAAAAAACAATATCGAATCGCATTGCGAAATTGCGGTATGATTAATCCCGAAAACATTGATGAATATATCGCTTTTAGAGGATATGAGGCTTTGGGTAAAGTTCTGACCGAAATGACGCCTGAAGATGTTTTTTATGAAATTAAAGAATCCGGTCTTCGAGGCAGAGGAGGCGGCGGTTTCCCAACGGGTCTCAAGTGGGAGCTGACTTCCAAATCACCAGGCACAGAGAAATACATTATCTGTAATGCTGATGAGGGAGATCCCGGAGCCTTTATGGATAGATCAATCCTTGAAGGTGATCCCCATTCAGTTCTGGAAGCAATGGTAATTGGGGGTTATGCAACAGGTGCTCATCAAGGTAGTATTTATATCCGTGCGGAATATCCACTAGCTATCAAGCGCCTCACTGTTGCTATGGATCAGGCTAGGGATTATGGATTAATCGGCAAGGATATATTCGGATCCGGGTTTGATTTTGACATTATCATCAAGCTTGGTGCTGGCGCATTCGTGTGCGGCGAAGAAACTGCACTGATTCATTCAGTGGAAGGTTTGAGAGGAGAACCCACAAAGAAACCACCCTTCCCCTCAGAATCAGGCTATAAAGGCAAGCCAACCACAGTCAATAATGTTGAAACATTTGCCAATATATGTCCCATCATACTCAATGGCAGCCAGTGGTTCAAAAACATAGGAACAGAGACATCAAAAGGAACAAAGGTATTTGCTATAGCAGGCAATGTTAATAATGTAGGCCTGGTTGAAGTCCCTATGGGTACTACACTGAGAGAGATAATCTTTGATATCGGTGCCGGCATTCAAGATGGAAAAGGATTCAAGGCTGTTCAGACCGGTGGTCCTTCCGGTGGCGTCATAACATCAGTGGATTTGGACACCCCCATTGATTATGAGAGCCTAAAGAATATTGGCTCCATGATGGGATCAGGCGGTATGATTGTCATGAACGACAAGACCTGCATGGTCAATATCGCAAAGTTTTATCTTGAGTTCACGCAGGACGAATCCTGCGGCAAATGTACGTCTTGCAGAATAGGCACCAAGAGAATGTTTGAGATTCTTACCAAAATCACCAATGGAGAAGGAACTATGGAAGATCTCGAGCATCTGGACGCATTGGCGAGAATGATCAAAGACACTGCTCTATGCGGACTAGGGCAGACCGCTCCTAATCCGGTACTAAGTACAATGAATTATTTCCACGATGAGTATCTGGAGCATGTCAAAAATAAGTATTGTAGAGCCGGAACATGCAAAGCTCTCTCAAAGTACAGCATCATAGCTGATAAATGTATTGGCTGTACAGCCTGTGCTAGAGCTTGTCCGGTCAAATGTATCGATGGAAAGGTCAAAGAGGTCCATGTGATTGACCAAAGCAAGTGTATTTCTTGCGGTGCTTGCTTTGATGCCTGCAAGTTCGATGCGGTTCTAAAACCATAAGGAGGTGTAGTGAATGAAAATGGTAAATATAACTTTTAATGACAACAAGATCTCTGTTGAGAAAGGCACAACAATATTGGAAGCTGCAAAACAAATCGGCGTACATATTCCAACACTATGCCATCTTAATCTAGAAAATTTTGGCATTGTCAACCAAGTTGCATCCTGCAGGGTTTGCGTGGTTGAAGTTGAGGGCAGACCTTCACTGGTCCCTTCCTGTGCAGAAACGGTCTATGAGGGCATGGTGATTCACTCCGATAGTCTAAGATCCATGACTGGAAGAAGGATGGCTGTAGAGCTTTTGCTGTCAAACCACCCTAAGGATTGCCTCAGCTGCCCCAAAAACCTAGATTGTGATCTGCAGGCTTTGGCGTCTGAGTTGGGTATCAGAGAGATCCATTGGGAAGGTGAACGAGTTGATTTCCAAAAAGATATCTCAAGCTTTTCTATCGTCAAAGATCCTAATAAATGCGTCATGTGCAGAAGATGCGAAACCATGTGTAACACTGTCCAAACCTGTAACATCCTATCTGCCGTTAACAGAGGTTTTGAGTCCTTTGTGGGTCCGGCTTTCAATATGGATATGGTAGATTCCGCATGTACATTTTGCGGACAATGCGTTGCGGTATGCCCTACTGCTGCCTTGACAGAGGTGGATAACACCAGTCAGGTATGGAAAGCCCTTGCCAATCCAAAAAAACATGTGGTTGTTCAACTAGCACCAGCTGTAAGGGTAGCTATCGGTGAAATGTTTGGCATGGACACCGGAACCATTGCTACAGGCAAGATTGCAACCGCACTTAGAAGAATGGGTTTTGACGGTATTTTTGATACAGACTTCGGAGCAGACCTTACAATTATGGAGGAGGCTTCTGAATTAATTCATAGGGTTCAGCATGGTGGAACCCTGCCAATACTCACAAGTTGTTGTCCTGCCTGGGTCAAATTTTTCGAGCACCAGTTCCCTGGTATGTTGGATATACCATCAACCTGTAAGTCACCACAGATTATGTTCGGTACAATTGCTAAGACATATTATGCAGAGAAAAAAGGTCTGAATCCACATGATATTGTTGTTGTTTCAATCATGCCATGTCTGGCCAAAAAAGCAGAGGCAAAAAGACCTGAATTAACTAAAGACCATGATTCAAATGTTGATATCGTCATCACAACTAGAGAATTTGGACATATGATGAAATCAGCAGGTGTAGATTTTGCCAATCTTAATGATGGAGAGTTTGATAAATTGATGGGAGAAAGCACTGGAGCCTCTGTCATATTCGGTACAACCGGTGGTGTAATCGAAGCCGCCGCTAGAACTGCATATGAATGGCTAACCGGCGAAGAGTTGGAGAACGTTGATTTTAAACAATTGAGAGGTCTTGAGGGTATTCGAGAGGCTACAATCCGCGTAGGAGAAATGGATCTGAAAATCGGCATTGCTCATGGTCTGGGAAATGCCAGAAAAATGCTCGAAGATATCCAGTCAGGTAAGTCAACATACCACGCAATAGAGATTATGGCTTGTCCAGGTGGTTGCATCGGTGGTGGTGGTCAACCGTATCATCACGGCAATATGGAAATCATCCAAAAACGTCAGGATGCCATCTATCGCGAGGATGTTGGCAAGCCAAGACGAAAATCACATGAGAACACAGAAGTTATCGCTTTGTATGAAGAGTTCCTAGGCTTACCTTATGGTGAAAAGGCACATGAATTGCTTCATACACACTATGTTAAGCGAGAAAAAATCTGATCCCAAAAAATTAAAATCTGCCTGGAAACCAGGCAGATTATTTTTTATATAACTATTAAACCTTTTGGAAATCTTCTTTCCCAGCTCCGCAAAGAGGGCAAACCCAATCTTCTGGCAAG
>CAKMKB010000008.1:0-5565 GCA_927435965.1 uncultured Clostridia bacterium | reverse complement strand
GACAATACCCAGATTCTTCACAGGTGCGAAGATAGCTGATCTTGCGCCTATTACGATGTCCGCCTCCTGGGTATTGTCATAATAGATGAGTCCCATGAAGAGTCGTACAAATCATCCTCCGTTCCTAAATATGATACAATTGAAGTAAGTGAGAAATTGATTGATCTATGGAATGCTAAGCTTATATTGGGTACAGCGACTCCCTCTTCGGAGTCATATCTTAAGGGTATGCGCAAGGAATATGAGATCATGACCCTGACGAAAAGGGTTAACCAATTGAAAATGCCAGAAATCAATATTATTGATATGAGAGAGGAACTGGAGAGCGGAAACAGAAATATCTTTAGCTCAGCCTTGCAAGAAGCTCTTATCAATGCATTTAACAACAAAGAACAATCCATATTGTTTCTTAATAGGAGAGGCTATTCAAGCTTTATGTCTTGTAGGAGCTGTGGATATGTTGTAAAATGCAAGCGATGTGATATTTCCATGACATATCATCAGAACAAAGGACGTTTGATCTGTCATTACTGCGGGGCAACCCAAAAGGTAACCTCAAAATGTCCAGAATGTGAGAGTCAATATTTTAAAGCCTTTGGTCTTGGAACTGAAAGAATTGAAGAAGAAACGCGCAAACTCTTGCCAGAAGCCAGGATTAGTCGGGTGGATTTGGACACAACATCAACGAGAAATTCTTTTGAAAAAATATATAATAGCTTCAAAAAAGGTGAAACTGATATCTTAGTCGGCACACAGATGCTGGCAAAGGGGCTTCATTTTCCAAATGTCACAGTTGTCGGCATTGTATCAGCCGATCTGACGATGAACCTGCCATTCTACACATCTAATGAAAAATCATATCAATTGATTACTCAAGTAAGTGGTAGAGCAGGAAGAGGCAGCAAATCAGGGACGGTTTTTGTTCAAACCTACGATCCTGATAACTATAGTCTTGTCTATTCGAAAAGTAATGATTTTAAATCCTTTGTTAAGCGAGAACTGTCGTTGAGAAAGGAGTTCAGATACCCACCATACATTGATATCATAAATATTACTGTGCTCTCAAAAAAAGAGGAAATTGTACAACAATTCGTTACTGAGAAACATATTGAAATAAGAAAAAGTCTCAGTGATTTGATTGCAAAAAGGAAAGTACTCATGTACCCACCGATGAATAATAGTATCTATAAAATAAATAATAAGTATCGTGTATCGATTATCATCAAATATAAAAAAGGTGTTTCTGACGAAATTAAGAATTGTTTAAGAAAAATACTTTTAAATAGAAGTTACAAGGAGATTGATATATCAATTGATATCAATCCAACTTCAATATAGGAGGTCCAATTGGCAATAAGAAAGCTAAGAATTGAAGGAGACGAAATTCTAAGAAAGAAAAGTAGGAAAGTAGAAAAAATAGACGATAGACTGATTACATTATTAGATGACATGGTTGAAACTATGTATGAAAACGATGGGATAGGACTTGCAGCAGTTCAAGTGGGTGTTCTAAAAAGAGCGATTGTGATGGATATTGGAGAGGGACCTGTCAAGATTTTGAACCCAAAGATTATTGAGATTTCAGGAGAGCAGGTTTTTACTGAAGGTTGTTTAAGTGTTCCTGAAGTCAATGGTGATGTATTAAGACCCGAGAAAGTGATATTGGAGTATTTGAATGTTGATGGCAACACTGAAACCATGGAAGCTGAGGGATTGAAAGCCGTTTGCCTGTGTCACGAAATCGATCATCTTAATGGCGTCTTATTCATTGATAAGATCATCAAGGGAACAAAAACTGACGATAAGGAAATAGAATCTAATGAATAGAATTGTTTTTCTAGGAACTCCGGATTTCGCTGTTCCATCCTTGAAAGAACTGACCCAAAATGGCTATGATGTGACTTTAGTCGTCACTCAAAAGGATAAGAAAAAAGGAAGAGGAAAAGTTATTACCAAATCACCAGTGAAGATAGCGGCTGAAGAACTCGGTATTGACGTCCATCAACCTGTCAATGTTAATACTAAAGACAGTCTTGAACTGATCAGATCGCACAAACCTGACTTCATTGTAGTTGTTGCATATGGACAGATATTGTCAGAAGAATTTTTATTGATTCCAAAAGTAGAATGCCTTAATATACATGCCTCTTTATTGCCGAAATACAGAGGGGCTGCACCTATCAATTGGGCTATAATAAATGGCGAATCACAGTCAGGTGTGGCGATTATGAGCGTTGAAAAAGGTCTTGACTCAGGACCGGTTTACAAAATGAAAAGCATCGATCTGGACGATAAGATCACTGCTGGTGAGCTACATGATACTCTCATGTATATAGGCGCAAAGCTTATAACTGATGTTATTGAATTAATTAGTCAAAAAAAAATAACACCTGTGAAACAGGATTCGAGTAAAGTTTCTTATGCACCTATGCTCAATAAATCAATGAGTTTAATTGATTGGAATAATACCTGCCAGGACATCAACAATCTTATCAGAGGTTTAGATCCGTGGCCGGGATCTGTCATACGGTATGAGTCAAAAGAAATCAAGATCTTTAGCACAAGCTTTATATTGGAAAATCACGACAAAAAACCTGGAACCATATTGGAAGTAAATGAGCAGGGCATCAGCATTGCTTGCCTTGATGGTTATCTGATAGCAAGAGAGATACAAATGCCAGGAAAAAAGAGAATGTCAGTCAAACAATTCCTGCTAGGAAACAGTATAGAAATAGGGTATAAGTTAGGAGATGATTAAATGTTTTTTGATACAAGTATCGTTTTGTTAATACCGGCTATCATCATATCGATGTATGCACAGCAAAAGATTCAATCAACATTTGCAAAATATTCAAGATTGTTTGCACAAAGCAACTATACAGGCTATGATGTCGCAAGAATGATTCTTGACAGGAACAATCTGGATGACGTCAAAATAGAACACATCCCCGGAAATCTAACAGATCATTACGACCCAAGGACTAGAATCCTTAGGCTTTCCGATTCCGTGTACGACAGCAAATCCATCGCAGCATATGGTGTTGCTGCACATGAGGTTGGGCACGCTATTCAGCACTCAAGTCAGTACGTTCCTCTGGTGATTCGTAATACAATGGTACCAGTGGTCAGTTTTAGCTCTAAATTTGTTTGGATACTTGTGATGTTGGGGCTGTTCATGGGATATATGGGATTAGTACAGATCGGAATAGTGCTTTTTTTGGCAATTGTCATATTTCAACTGGTTACACTTCCCGTTGAGTTTGATGCCAGCAGTCGCGCTATTTTACAGCTCGAAGACTTAAATTTCCTTCAAGATGACGAAATCGTTAATGCCAAAAAGGTCTTGAATGCAGCGGCACTGACTTATGTAGCGGCAGCTTTGACCGCAATCAGTCAGTTGATTAGATTGATTATGCTTTCAAACAGGAGAAGATAAAGGCTGTTTAATCAGCCTTTATTATTTTGGAGATGTTTTATGGAATATAGAAAAGAAGTTGTTGACTCTTTGTATAGAGTTACAGAGAAAAAAAAATATTCAAATATAGAAATCAAAGAGTCTATTGTCAAATTTGACAGCAAGCAGGAAAAGGATTTGTATGTTTATAATTTTTATGGTGTTGTTGAAAACATCATTTTTGTTGACTGGGTTATTGCTGCCTATTCTTCAATAAAAATCTCAAAAATAAATGATAAGGTTTTGAATATCCTCAGACTCGCTGTATTTCAGTTATTCTTTAATGATCATCTTTCAGAATCAAAAATTGTTTTTGAGAGTGTGGAGCTAACCAAAAAATATTTGTTCAAAAGCCACAAGTTTGTCAATGGTATTCTCAGAAGCATTATAAGAAATAAAGATAATATTGTAATGGAAGTCAACAATCTTGAAAAAACAAAATACCTTTCAGTCAAATACTCTTATCCAATAGAACTGATTACTAAACTTATCAGTGAATTTGGATATGAAATGGCTGAGCAGTTTTGTATTGCATCAAACACCAAGCCGGACATGATAGTGAGAGTTAATCAAACTAAAATATCTAGAGACTTGTTTTATGACACCTACAACGGACTGGAATTTCAGATAGATAAAACAACATTATCCCATACTGGTATTATCATAAGAAATCCCCATAATATTGAAAAGACAGATATGTATATTAAGGGTTTGATAACACCACAAGACGAAAGTTCTATGCTCGTGGGCCAGATATTGAATCCGCAGAAGAACTCACATATCATCGACATGTGTTGCGCACCTGGGGGTAAATGCCTTCATGCAGCTGAAATATGCGACAATACCAGTTTTGTTGTCGGGTGTGATATTTTCGAGCACAAACTAAGATTGGTGGACAATAATGTTAAAAGGCTTGAATTGAGCAATATTTCATTAAAGATTCAGGATGCAACAGTTCTAAATGAAGATTTTATAGGGAAATTCGATTATTGCATTGTTGATGTTCCTTGCAGCAATTCGGGCATCATCAGAAGAAAACCAGAGATCAAATATCGAATGGACCTTCCTAGATTTGATGAACTGCTGAACCTTCAGAAAAATATTCTGGAAAACGCATCAAAGTACTTAAAAAAAGATGGTAAATTGATTTACTCAACCTGTTCAGTATTTGATGAAGAAAATATTGACTTGGTGAAGTATTTTCTGGATCGTCATAAAGACTTTAAATTTGATGATTTTGTGATAAATGATAAAAATCATGTGGGCTATATAAAGCTCTTGCCTCATATCGACAATACTGACGGGTTTTTTATTGCTTGTCTGAAAAGAACACATCTATAATTATTCCTCAATTGTCCGCAAGCGGCATTTATATCCCTACCCAATTCTCGTCTTATAGTAGTATTAATTTTATTCTTAACCAGATTTTTATAAAAGGCTCTTATCCGAATATCAGATGGTGCTTTTCCTTCAAATTCACTGATAGGGTTCAGAGGAATAAGATTAACATGGCAATTTGAATTTTTCAAAAGATTTTTCAAGCTCATGGCATCATCATCTGTGTCATTGAATCCATCGATCAATATATATTCATACGTAACTCTTCTACCGGATTTTTGTGTGTAGTGATCACATGCCTCAATCAAATCCTTAAGCGGATATTTTTTTGATGCTGGTATCAGTTGATTTCTTTTCTCTTGTGTGGCCGCATGCAATGATATAGCAAGGTTAAATCCTAGATTGTCTTCTGCAGATAAGTAAATCTTATCGACAATTCCGCAGGTTGAAACAGTTATTTTTCTTTTGCTAATATTCAAACCGTTTTCATCTGTAATGATGCTGATAAACTTCTTTAGATTGTTGTAATTATCCAATGGCTCACCTGAACCCATGACGACAACACTATCAATTCTTGTATGCAAATCTTTTTGTATCATATAAACTTGTTCCAGCATCTCTGAAGCTCTAAGGTTTCTTGCCTTCCCACCAATTGTTGAGGCGCAAAAGAAAAATAACTGTTTCAACCTGCGGAATTGTCGATAAGATTTACTTATCTGCAGAAGACAATCTAGGATTTAACCTTGCTATATCATTGCATGCGGCCACCCATG
>CAKMKB010000007.1:0-2424 GCA_927435965.1 uncultured Clostridia bacterium | reverse complement strand
CTCCGGGGGAGAGTATCGCCGAGCCACACATCCAACGTCCACTAGCTGAACCATCCATTAAAAATATTTTTAAGTTTCTACCACGCCTATTCATTCTTCTTATCTACCTCCTCAAATTCTACTTGAACAATATCACTGATTTGACATTTTAGCGTCTTGCATATGCGCACTAAAACATCCATTGATACATATTCATTACTAGACATATTTGAAAAGGTACTAGGTGAAACCCCAGTCAAATGACGCAAGTCGGTTTTAGATATATCCTTATCAATCAACATTTTCCATAATCCTTTATAATTAACTGTCATATTCTAACCTCACTTTTTATGACATATATAAACTCTATACATTAATTTATTATAACACTATTTTTATTGTGATCACACTATAAATTTCGACTTTTCAAAATTTAATTCGAATATTCATATCTGTAAAATTTACTTTTGAGTTTCTTACATACGATTACTTTTGCTAAAAGATTGAACCCTTAAAGCAAAACTACATTTTACCGGTGAGTACAATTCGTCTTTTGTCCCATACAACTCTAAAACACACCCAAAACCTATCACTTTTCTAACTTTCAAAAAATAAATAAACCCCTGAAAACACCGTAAATACGCTATTCTCAAGGGCTTATACATTTATTTTCTTGTCAGCAGACAGACCGTCTCAACGTGGTAAATGTACTTAAACAATTTAGCAAAACCTATCCCCCCTGAAAGCCTGATTTTATGCCACTTTCAGGGTTTTATTAGTCAGCAGTACGACCGCATCAGTATCACCGTCTCGGGCGGGGTCGAGACCGTAGTAATGTTGAACCACAACATATGGGGTCTGAACTAATTTTACATACTAGATATACGGGTTAGCAGACAGACGGTCTCCACGTGAACGCTATGTGGAAACATATCCACCGGCTGAACTTCTAATACTTTATATCCACCATCAACTAGAATCTTGAGATCTCTAGCCAATGTTGACGAATTGCAGGAAACATACACAACCCTCTCCGGTTTCATTTTTATAATCGTATCCAGAACAGATTTTTCACATCCTTTTCTGGGGGGATCTACAATGACAACATCCGCATCGATTCCCTGATTATGCAATTTAGGGAAAATTTCTTCAGCTTTTCCACAGTAGAAATCAACATTTTCAATCTTGTTTTTCCTGGCATTTTCATTTGCATCATCAATGGCTTCCTGTATAATCTCGATACCATAAACATGCTTGGCTATTTTTGCCGCCGCTAATGATATGGTTCCAATTCCACAATAAATATCAAAGACATTCATCGTTCCGACTATCTGAGCATACTCGATTGCCTTGTTGTATAATTCTTCTGTCTGTATATGGTTGACCTGAAAGAAAGAGTTGGGAGAAATGTTGAATTCCAGATCAAATATCCAGTCTACCAGCCCTGATTCTCCATACAGTTTCTTGTTCTTGTCACCTAGTATCGCGTTTGGTTGATTTTTATTGACATTCAAAAAAATGCTTTTTATTTGTGGCGCTATATCGAGCAATTTACTGACTATCTCTCCCTTATAAGGTAGCTTGTTTTTGGATGTGACAATAATCAGCATAACATCGTCGTTTTGATTGGTTCTTATTACAAGGTGTTTTACGAGTCCAATATGAGTGATTTCATCATAGGGCTTAATATCAAGCCTTTCCATCAGTGATCTGAAAGTGTTGACTATGACATCTGCTATGGGGTGCTGAATAATGCAGGCCTCTAGGTCTACTATGTCATGGGTGGTTAATTTATATGCGCCTATAGCAACATTTCCATTATCATTAGCCACTGGGAAGGTTCCTTTGTTTCTGTATCGGTAGGGATCCCTCATGCCGATTGTGTTATGAATGATTATATCATCTGTACCCATGACCCTTCTGATATCAGATATAATCCGCTGTTTTTTATAATCCAGCTGCTTCTGATAATCAATGTGCATAATTTGGCATCCCCCGCATTCCCAAAAGTAAATGCAATTCGGTTCAACTCTGTGGGGTGATCTCTCCAGCAACTCGATTAGTTTCCCAATCGCATATTTTTTTTTGACTTCAATTACCTCAAGTTTGACCTGGTCCCCCATAATGACATTATCGACAAAAACAATAAAACCATTGACTTTTGCAACGCCTTGCCCTCTGTGATTTATATCAACTATTTCAGTTTCCAAAACATCATTTTTCTTCAAAGAAATCTCTTGCATTACATTCCTCATTTCAACTATATTTGTTTTCATTTATATTATACTACACTGAAATGAATCAGCAAAATAAAAGGTTTTGATAGTAATTTCTTTTATGAATATGATATAATTTCTTATAATATACATTTCATATAGGAAATCAATAGTAAATATTATTGATTTCAGTTAGCTTATTGGTTGCTATTCATTAAATAGGTTGTAA
>CAKMKB010000006.1:0-16970 GCA_927435965.1 uncultured Clostridia bacterium | reverse complement strand
CTGCAACAACAAAAAGTATCAGGTCCATACCAACAACGCCTGATAACATATTATTAAGAAATTTTTCATGTCCCGGCACATCAATTATTCCTGCCTTGATTCCCAGCTATGCAGTTGAAATACAACCTTCAAACTGCAGGGTTTCAACCTTGGAAAAAGAGCTCAGATATGCCCCGATCCCAATAATATCAAGGATAGAAGACGATAAGCTAATATTGGACATGAGAACCGTTGGTGATAATGAACTGAAAATCATAGCAAACCAATTGATAGAAATAGAAGAAAAGGTGATACAATGAGCAATTTTATCATTGGGACAGCAGGACATATTGACCATGGGAAAACATCACTTATCAAGGCACTAACAGGATTTGAAACAGATAGACTAAAAGAGGAAAAGGAGAGAGGAATCTCAATAGACCTTGGGTTTTCATACTTTGAGTTAACTGATGGAAGCAAAGCAGGAATAATTGATGTGCCGGGACATGAAAAATTTCTTAATAATATGTTATCAGGCGTTGTTGGTATGGACCTGATACTTTTTGTTGTTGCAGCAGATGAGGGTGTTATGCCTCAAACAGTCGAACACCTAAATATACTTAATCTCATTGGCGTCAAGAATGGCATAATAGTGATGACAAAGTGCGATATGGTGGATGACGAAATGCTGGAACTTGTTGCTGATGACATCCGAGAAAGCTTCGTGGACACTTTTTTGGAGAATGCCAAAATCGCAATGGTATCTTCTAAAACCGGAGCAGGCATTGAGGATTTGAAAGGTGAGATACGGCTGGCCATGGACCATGTGGAACCTAGATCAGCAAATAAACCGGCTCGCTTACCTATTGATAGAGTCTTCACATTGAAAGGCATCGGTACGGTTGTCACCGGTACAGTAATAGAAGGAACCATAAGACTAAATGATGAAATGAGCCTATTTCCGCAAAATACCATTCAAAGGGTACGAAATATACAAGTACATAATAAGAATGAGGACAGTGCCTATGCAGGACAAAGAGCTGCCATCAATCTAGCTTCTACAGCTAAGTATGACATCAGTAGAGGTGAAGTCCTAGCAGAGAAGGACAGTTTGCATATCAGTAATATGATGGATGTTGAGTTGGTATTGTTGGCTGATACCATCAGAACAATCAGGAATGGCAGCAGAGTACATTTCTTTATCGGAACAGCAGAGGCCATCGGCACTGTAATTCTATTTGACCGGAAAGAATTGGACCCCGGTGATAGATGCTTTGCTCAGATTAGACTCGATCAATATTTGAGTGCAAAGTATGGCGATAAATTTATTGTAAGGTTCTACTCTCCGTTGGAAACCATTGGTGGTGGAACAATCATTGATCCAAACCCGTCAAAAAAGAAACCGCTTAATCTTTCAGCTAAAGAGTTGTGTCAAAGGAAGCTGCAATCGGATATTGATTCAGTCATGCTTGCTTTTGTTGAAGAACATGATAATTTTATTGCTATGGGCTCATTAAAAAAAACTTTTTCTCTTGCTACTGATGATATTAGCGTTATTATGACAAGGTTAATAGATATGAACTCTGTAATAGAGTTTTCAGATAATGATGATACCTATTATATCCACCAAGATAATTACAGTAGATTATGTGATTCTATAATGGATGAAATTAGACAATACAATGCAAAGTATAATCTAAAACCCGGTATCAATAAAGAAACATTAATGAAAAACAAACGTATTGATTTTAATCTGACATTGTTCAATAAATTGTTGCTTAAGATGAAGGAAGAAGGTCTTATAAAAATATCAAATGAGTTTGTCTCCATATCAGATTTTTCAATGAGTTTGAATGATAAACAGACATTAGTTTTAAATAAGATCAATGCTTTATTAGAAGAAGAGGATCGAATTATCAAGAAAGAAGCTGTAATGGAGTTGGACAAAGATGGTTTGATTCTGGATTATTTGATTTATAACAAAAAGGTAGAGGTTATCAATAATGAGTTTGTGATGAACATTTCTTTATTAAATGATATAAAAGATGTTATAATAGATTATCTCAATAATCATCAGCAAATTACTGTTGCTGAAGCGAGGGACCTTATTGGGACAAGCAGAAAGAAAACAGTTCTAATATTAGAATATCTGGATATGAAAAAAATAACCAAAAGAAATGAGGATTTCAGAACACTGTTATAGATTGGTATTAATAGTATCGGTTATAATTTACGTAGAGAGAGGTTAATGAATGGATAGTAGAATACTAATAGTAGACGATGAACCATTGTTGGTAAAGGGCTTGAAATATAGCTTAGAGCAGGATGGATACGTGACTGATTCAGCAAGTGACGGAAGGGAAGCCTTAAATAAATATGAAAACCAGAAGTATGACCTGATTATACTGGATTTGATGTTGCCTGAAATTGATGGACTTGAGGTCTGTCAGCGCATTAGGGAAAAATCCGACACACCTATAATCATGCTTACCGCTAAAGGTGAGGACATGAACAAGATATTGGGTCTGGAATATGGCGCCGATGATTATATGACAAAACCTTTTAATATTCTGGAACTCAAGGCAAGAGTCAAGGCAATACTTAGGCGATCAGCTACAAAGAGTAGTAATCTGAACGATCAGATAATGTATGTTGATGATTTTATCATCAACACTCTGGGTCGAAAAGTGATTGTCAATGGTAAAGAAGTGGGTCTTACTGCCAAGGAGTTTGATTTATTGATATTATTGGCAACTAATCCAGGCAAGGTTTTTAACAGGGAAGAATTGCTTGAAATCATCTGGGGATATGAATACTATGGTGATCTCAGAACAGTCGATGTTCATGTTAGAAGATTAAGGGAAAAAATTGAGAAGGATTCAAACAATTATGAGTATGTTTTGACGAAATGGGGAGTGGGATACTATTTTAGGAATAGGACTTAAAAATAGATTCATAAGCTTTAGGTGGAAGATGCTTTCCACCTATTTATTGCTTATACTGGTTTTATTTTTTTTACTCACAACACTGATTCCTCAATATATTGTAGATTGGCAGATTGAATACAGAAAAAACAATCTACAGATAGCAGGTAATGAAATCGGCAATAGGATCGATTATTACCTTGGTTTTTATGACTCTACAATCTATGTGACCTATATTGACAACGTCACAAGACAATACGCTGGTAGCCTTAATTCAAGAGTCATGATATTTGATGAAAACGGAAGAATCTTGTCAGATTCAAATAATCAATTCAAGCAACAGATTCTTGACCTGCCTCAAATCAGAGACGCTTTAAATGGTAATCCAACCTGGAGCAATTACTTTTTCAATGATATCGGAAATGTTCTCTACTTGGCTGTTCCCGTTTTTTTTGACGGTAATATCAGTGGTGGTGTTTTGATCGCCAATTCAATAAACGATTTATATGATAATGTCGATATAATCAATAATACCATAAAAACAATCATATTCATTGCTGGCGTACTGATAACAGTAGGTGTTGCCATTATCTCCAACCATTTTCTAAAACCAATAAACAAGTTTTATCCTGTTATCAACAAACTGGCCAAGGGAGATTTTGGGGATCGGGTTGATGTCAAATCAAATGATGAATTCAAGATGTTGGCCGATTCATTCAATAGCATGAGCATTAAATTGGATGAAGTTGAGCGACAAAGAGAGGACTTTGTAGGTAATGTATCCCATGAACTGAAAACACCATTATCTTCAATAAAGCTGTTGAGTGAGAGCCTTCTGACACAAGAGAAGGTTGAGGAAAAAGTGTACAAGGAATTCTTGACAGACATCAACAATGAAACTGATAGATTGAACAGTATTGTCACTGAACTGCTCTCACTTGTTGATCTTAACAAAAAACACCTGGTATTAGAATATGAGATGACAAATTTGAACACTAACATCGACAAGATACTTGATCAGTTAAAACCATTCGCCGATCAAAAAAATATTAAAATTGTTTTTGAGGAGTTAGATAGCATTGTAATGCGCCTTGATAAAAACAAAATAAAGCAAGCTATCATCAACATTGTACATAATGCTATCGTCTATACTCCTGAGTTTGGAGTCGTTACTGTCAGATTGTACAAAGACAGGGATCATGTGGTTTTGGAAATTGAGGATACAGGTTATGGCATACCAAAAGAAAATATTGATTCTATATTTGACAGATTTTATCGAGTAGACAAAGCAAGATCAAGAAATACCGGTGGTACAGGCTTGGGCTTATCCATATCCAAACAGATTATCAATCTACACCATGGCTCGATAAGTGTTACTAGTGTGCTAGGTGTCGGCAGTACATTTTATATCAGATTGCCGATTCAGCAAGGGGTTTAATATGATTCGAAAAATTATTATTTTGATTTGCATCATGTCATTATTGTTCACCACATCCTGTTACAGCAGAGGAAAAGAAGAAGATGTCGTCAAGATCTCTCCGTTCCGAATTGAACAGAGTGCTTTTTTACAGCTCTATATTCCAAACATAAGCCAGAGTTGCCTTATTACTGAAATGATAGGCGTTTCAGAAATCGATGAATCTCAGGAGGTGGCGGAATCACTAAACCTGCTAGTAAAAAGAACCCGAGAATCGTTAAACTTTGTCGATATGGACGTTATTGTTTTCTTGAACATTAGCGTTGTATCAGATACTGCCTTCATAGAGTATGAGTTCCAAGAAAACAGTGAGCTGACTGAAATGGAGGAAGCTTTGATGCTTTATGCGATAATCAACACAGCGTCAGTTCCTCAGGAGATTGAGTTTGTGAAGCTTACTAACAACAGTGGTTCAAAATACTTTTTTGAGCACTATAACATAGAAGTTCCATTAGCACCCTCAAACGCTCTTTTGTACAAGGATTATGTCAGCCCCATTCTACCAGTCAAGGAACTGTTTGACTCTATAATAGCGGGTAGATCACTGACAACTCTGGAGGATATTGAAATAAACAATATTATCCAAAATTTAGCTTTTGAGATTAAACGATACAACATTTTAAATTACGAATACAATAAATATGGAGATTTTACAACAGTCAAAACTAGAATTGCATTTATGGATGAAATCTATAATACAAAAACACTTGAGTTGTCATTCTTGCTTGAATTAGCAAGTGGAAGATTTACCATAAAAGAAATTATTGAACATTAGATGAATAAATATTGACATTATTGGAAATATATGATATTTTTTTATAAACCTTTAATTTGGTCCGAGAGACTAAAAAGGAGTCAGAGATGAATGCAATCAAAAATTTATTTTATTATAATAAAAGCAATGGTGGTATAAATCCTGCCAGTTGCTATTTTTTTTGGAGGGGTTATGAAAGGCAGGCTAATACTTGAGAATGGAATGACTTTTGAGGGAGAGTGCTTTGGTTATTTGAGAGACAGCATAGGTGAGGTGGTTTTCAATACCGGAATGACAGGATATCAGGAAATCCTGACAGATCCCTCATACTATGGACAAATCGTTGTAATGACATACCCATTGATTGGGAATTATGGTATCAACTACGATGATATTCAGTCAAAAAATGTCAAAGTAAAAGGCTTTGTTGTTAGGGAAACATGTCATTCGCCCAGTAATTGGCGCAATGAAATCAGTTTTGATTCATATTTGAAGGAAGAGAAGATTATTGGCATCAAAGGACTGGACACTAGATATCTTACAAAGGTTATCAGCAGTGAAGGAGCACTTCGAGGAATTATAACTACAGGTGATTTTACATATAACGATGTGAAAAGATTACTGATGACAAATCCAACTTTGAATGCTGTCAAATCTGTCACCACAAAAAAAGTTGAAAGAATAGCGGGCTATGGTAAGCATGTGGTGATTATCGATTTGGGTATTAAAAGCAATATTATTAAATCATTCAGAGATAGAGGTTTCAGTATCACAATTATGCCTGCCTTTTCAAGCTATGATGAGATTATGGATTTAAAGCCAGATTGTGTTTTTCTTTCAAATGGCCCTGGAGACCCAAAAGAGCTTACTGATGTTATCAATACCGTAAAAAAGCTAATAGGGAAGATACCGGTTACAGGCATATGTCTTGGACATCAGATAATCGCTCTAGCTTGTGGAGCTGACACAGAAAAAATGAAATACGGTCATAGAGGCAGCAACCATCCGGTAAAAAATCTTAAAACCCAGCGTGTCACCATCACATCACAAAATCATGGCTATGTGATTATCGAAAATACATTACCTGATGACTTTGAAATTACGCATGTCAATATGAATGATTTTACAGTAGAAGGGATTAAAAATGATGCGAAAAAATTGATGAGTGTTCAATTTCATCCGGAAGCCAGCCCGGGACCTGGTGAATCAAGCTATATATTTGATGAATTCATAACATTGATGTAGGAGGAAGCGATGCCGTTAAATAAAGAAATAAAGAAAGTACTGGTCCTCGGATCAGGCCCTATTATAATAGGACAGGCTGCAGAATTTGACTATTCAGGGACTCAGGCTTGCAGAGCATTGAAAGAAGAGGGCATAGAGACCGTTCTGGTCAACAGCAACCCAGCCACCATCATGACTGATAAAGAGGTAGCTGACAAGGTATATATCGAACCATTGACTGTGGAATTTATCGAAAAAATCATTCAGAAAGAGAAACCGGATGCTATTCTTCCCGGAATGGGAGGACAAACCTCACTGAATCTAGTTGTGGATCTATATGATCTGGGAATACTGCTAAAAAACAATGTGAAAATCATCGGAACACCAGTAGAAGCCATAAAAGTCGGCGAAGACAGAGAGAAGTTCAGACTGCTGATGAATGAAATGGGTCAGCCTGTTGTTAGGAGCGAGATAGTTCATTCAATGGAAGAAGGCTTGAATGCTGCCGAACTGATGGGATATCCGGTCATAGCGCGACCCGCTTTTACATTGGGAGGATCAGGTGGGGGAATTGCTGATACCAAAGAAGAATTAATCATAATACTTTCAAAGGGATTGAATTTAAGTTTAAACAGACAGGTATTGATAGAAAAAAGCATTAAGGGTTGGAAGGAAATCGAGTATGAGGTGATGCGAGATGCCAAGGGAACCTGCATATCCGTCTGCAATATGGAGAACATAGATCCTGTTGGTGTTCACACAGGCGACAGCATCGTAACTGCCCCTTCACAGACCCTTTCTGATAAAGAATATCAGATGCTTAGAACTGCTTCTCTGGATATTATTGACAGGATAGGGATAGAGGGTGGATGCAATGTTCAATTTGCTCTGGATCCATACAGCTTCGAATACATAGTAATAGAAATCAATCCGAGAGTCAGCCGTTCTTCAGCCCTGGCTTCTAAAGCGACAGGATATCCAATTGCTAAGGTTGCTACCAAGATAGCGCTTGGTTATTATTTGGATGAAATAGAGAATTCTGTGACTAAAAAAACTATGGCATGTTTCGAACCGGTTTTGGATTATGTTGTGGTCAAAATACCAAAGTGGCCTTTTGACAAGCTTCAGACTGACATAAGACAATTAGGGACTCAAATGGCCGCGACAGGTGAAGTAATGGCTATAGGCAGCAATTTTGAAGCAGCGTTGCTAAAAGCAATCAGATCTCTTGAAAATACGCAATATACGTTATGGAGTCAAAAACATGTCAAAATGTCAATAGTGGAACTGAAAGAGAAGATGGACAAACCCTCGGATGAATTGCTATTTATCACAGCAGAACTCCTGAGAAGAGGGTATAGTGTCGCCAAGGTCAATGAAGTCACAAAGATAGATAACTTCTTTATCAATAAAATACTGAATATCGTAGAGAACGAAGAGCTTCTAAAGAGAATGAGGTTAGAAGACTTGAATTATGATTGGTTAAAGAAAATCAAAAAAATGGGTTTTTCTGATAAAGGAATCTCTCAATTGATGTCATGTGAGCCAGATGCTGTGTTTAACAGAAGAATCCAGTTGGGCATTGTCCCTTCATACAAGATGGTCGATACCTGTAGCGGTGAGTTTGAGGCGGTTTCGCCATACTATTACTCAACTTATGAAGACATGGATGAAGTAACGGTATCTGACAGGGAAAAGATAATTGTTATCGGTTCAGGCCCTATTAGGATAGGTCAGGGCGTTGAATTTGACTATTGTTGTGTTCACTGTGTGTTTGCGTTAAAGGAGCTGGGGATTGAGACCATCATAATCAACAACAATCCGGAAACCGTCAGCACAGACTTCGATATATCAGACAGGCTATATTTTGAACCGCTGACGGAAGAGGATGTCTATAGCATCATCTTGAAGGAGAAACCAAAAGGTGTGATTCTTCAGTTTGGAGGACAGACTGCTATCAAGCTTGCGGCATTCATTGATAAAATGGGAATCAATATATTTGGAACAACATCAAGGCACATCGATATCGCTGAAAACAGGGAAAAATTTGATAAAATGCTGGAGAAAATCAATATTAAGAGGCCCCGTGGAAAGGGAGTCTGGTCTATTGAAGCAGGTAAAAAAGCAGCTATGGAAATCGGTTATCCTGTTTTGGTGCGACCTTCTTATGTATTGGGCGGGCAAGGTATGGAGATCACATATAATGAGACAGAGCTGGTAAATTATCTTCAGTCTGCTTTTAGCAAAGACTCTAAAAATCCCGTTCTGATAGACCAGTATATGCTTGGTAAGGAGATAGAGGTCGACGCCATTTCGGATGGCGAAAACATACTGATTCCAGGCATTATGGAGCATCTAGAAAAGGCGGGCATACACTCTGGTGATAGCATATCCATCTATCCTCCCATCACAATCAGCGATGATATTATCAATCAGATTGTTGAAACAACATCAAAAATTGCGAGAGAATTGTCTATAAAAGGTATCATCAACATTCAGTTTGTCGAATACGAAGGCCAGCTATATATCATAGAAGTCAACCCAAGATCAAGCAGAACAGTACCCTTTGTCAGCAAAGTCACACATGTACCGATGGTAAAGCTGGCTGTGAGAGCTATGATGGGCCATAAATTGAAAGATATGGGATATGGGGAAGGTCTATATAGGACAATCAATAAAACAATCGTAAAAGTGCCGGTTTTCTCATCACAGAAGATTTCTGGAATAGAGGTGAGCCTGGGACCGGAAATGAAATCCACCGGTGAGGTTCTTGGTATAGGCAACACGTTTATAGAAGCCTTGTACAAAGGCTTTCTGAGTGCAGGAATCAGATTCCCAGACAAAAGCAAGTACATATTGGCAACTTTAAAACCTGAGGACAAGAATCGATTCATGCCGATTGCCAAAAGATTTACAGACAAAGGCTACCAGTTGGCATGTACACCGGGAACACACTCAGCTCTAAAAGAATATGGAATAGAGTCTTTTCTTGTAAACAAAATAGGTGAGGATAACAATATTCTGCAGATGATTCAAAGCGGGAAAGTCAGTATAGTCCTCAACACGCCAACAAAAGCCAATGACAGCAGAAGAGACGGATTCATCATCAGAAGAAAAGCGGTTGAAAATGGCGTAGATCTGTTTACAAGCCTTGAAACAGTTGATGCTTTGCTACGTGTCATGGAGTCTGATATTGAAGAAAAAAATATCGATGTTTTTGAATCTCAAGAAGTCTTTAAATAAACAAGGTTCACTTGTTTATTTATAAAGCTAACTATGGTAGAATATATCTGTAAATGAATCGATAAATCAAACAGGGTAAATTAATTTTTGATTGATAGCGATTGGTTAATATGGTATACTCTGATTTTGCATGGGAGTAAATAAGTGCTGGTGTGCTTCCTGGTCTTCAAAACCTGTGTGGGGTGTTGATAGCATCCTGGGTGGGTTCGATTCCCACCTACTCCCGCCAATAATTCTAAGGAGCTTTATATTGGTAAACAATAATATAATGGTTTGTGTCACTCAACAGAAAACTTGCGAAAGACTTATAGAAAAAGGAAATGGCCTTCTTCAGAACGATGATGATCAGTTGTTTGTAATACATGTTGTTAATGAAAATGACAAATTCTTAGATGACTATTCGGATGGAGACGCTTTGGAATATCTATTTGGTATCACTAAAGTATTAGGAGCTGAACTGATTGTAAGAAGATCAAAGAATGTAATCAATACCATGGTCGAATTCGCTAAGAAGAATAACATAGGAACAATTGTAATGGGTAAATCTCTAAATAAAAAAAATCCTTTCGAAGAAAAATTGAGAAGAAAACTAAAAGATGTAGAAATACTGATTATATGAAGAAGTGATCAAATGAATATTTTTAGCCGTTTTAAAGCAATGTTCAGGTTATTGTTTAACAGCAAGATCAGATTTATAGATAAATTACCAATTATTCTGATGCTGTTGTATATATTAAACCCGATTGATCTAATTCCTTTACCTGTTTTGGGGTTTGGTATATTGGATGATCTGGTTGTTTTTGTTGTATTGATGAAACTTGTAGATAGAACATTGTTGAAATACTACAATGAGGAAAAAAAAGATTTAGATCCGGATCATATCATTACAGATGTAGATTATGAAATCGATGAAAATGATGAAAAGGATGATTCTGAACAATAATTGCTTTAAGATAAAATATCGGAAAACGAGGTGATCAGATGGGATATTTAAACAACTATGATGTTAAAGAAGTTGTTTTCGAAAATAGTTTTCAGAGAGTATCATTATGTGTTAATAATCAAAACAACACAGAATTCTACAATAACATCATTCTAAGTCCAAGAATAATAGAACTGCTGGATCTTGAATTATTGGCAGAAACAATGCCCAATGTGCTTGAGACGGATAGAAATGATGACAGAGCATATATTGCAACACCTGTTCTGGATGTTTCTACACTTACGGAATATATTAATGCTAACACGCTTACGATGAGGCAACAACTTGACTTAACATCAAATTTGCTTGAAGGATTTAAAAAAGTGGAAGTGTTTGCCGATCTAGTGCAAGAGGCTATGATTGATTCGGACAATGTATTGGTAATTGACGGGCAAATAGAATTCCGAAATCTGTTGAAATTCAGTCAGAGCTATGATATAAGCGAGAGTTTGCTGGTACGTCAAGCCGGCAACTATATCCACTACATATATACAGGTGAGTTCATCAATGAGTTCAACATATCAGAAGGATTGCCACCTGATATAGCAAGATTGGTTGTGAGATGCTATTCCAATCAGTACTTAAATATTTCACAAGTCATTGAAGCATTCAAGAATTCTTCCACCTATTCGCTAGTTCTAGTCACTAAAAGCGAGACTGACGAAGCCGGATTGTTATTGGATGATGATTACAATACAGAGCCAGATGAAACATTAACTGGAAATGAGCCAGCATTTTTTGATGAGCCAGAAGATAAAATGGAAGAAACTGATCAGATGGCTTTCGGCAAAGAAAAACTACGAATAATGGCCATAGTAGCAATTATCATAATACCGTTGATGATACTTTTTTTAAGCCGATGTGGTAACGATGAAGTTGATCAACCGATAGATACTGGAAACAGTGATCCAATTGAGACAACCGTTGACCAGTCAGGAGAGAATGGCGAAAACAATGACAACGGCAGTGCTCTTCCTGAAACCATCAATGACTTCTTCAGCAAAGAACTCATTGAACTTACTGATCAAACCAATTCGGCGGATATTGATTTTTCCAGATACTATGATGGCTACACAGCATTGCTAATTGAAAATGAGACTGGTGACAATCAGAAGATTCTTTTTGCTGTTGTAGATTTGAACAACGAAAGATTTAGGCACTTAAAAGACCGGGAGGTTGGTGTCACACTGAGACTCAGTAGTGATATTGATAATCTGGAGGGTTCGGTCATCATGGAAGTGGTTGAAAACAATAGTATTGAATCATATTCCAATCAGAAGATGACGCTTAACAGTACCAATTGGAAACTCAACCTAACCAGCATTCAGTTGGGGAATGCAGATAGAATAGAAATGTATTTCGAATATGCAACTTCAGCATCAGTATGGATTGACGGAATAGAGATAGATATATTAAAATAAGTGAAATATCACTTATTTTTTTTGTAAATAATTGGAACTTTTTTAAATTACCTTCGTCTATATATGATGTCACAGGAGGTGTTATTTTGAGTGTAATAGACATGAAAGACATATCAAAAGAGTATAGAATAGGTCAAATCAAACTAAATGCCCTAAAAAATATAAATCTCGAGATTAAAAACGGAGAGTTTATATCAATTATGGGTCCGTCCGGATCCGGGAAATCAACTTTATTAAATGTTATCGGGTGCTTGGATAAGAGTTCCGGGGGTACGTATTTCTTAGATGGAAACAGCGTAGAGACCATGAACGACAATCAACTATCAGAAATAAGAAACAGATTCATCGGTTTTGTTTTTCAGAGCTTTAACTTATTGGGTGAACTGAGTGCTATTAGAAATGTGGAGATACCATTGATCTATAGGGGTGTCAGAGGAAAAATTAGGCGAGAGATGTCAGAACAAGCCCTGGAAAAAGTTGGATTAAAGGATAGAATGAAGCATCTACCTTCACAGCTTTCAGGAGGACAGCAACAGCGTGTTGCTATAGCAAGAGCGCTGGTCGGAAATCCTTCAGTCATTCTGGCTGATGAACCAACAGGAGCATTAGATAGTTCTACCGGCAATAATATTATGGAATTATTTACACAATTGAACGAGGATTTAAATATGACAATCGTTCAAGTAACGCACGAAGAATCAATCGCAGCATATGGTAAAAGAATCATCAGATTAATTGATGGTGAAATCAACAGAATAGATTTAAACGGTGTATTGGAGGAAGCAAAATGATAAAAAAGTATATTCCAATTATAATCATATTAGTTTTGGTCGTGGTAGGCGGGTATTATGCAATAAACCAATTAATGCCTGGCGTTGATGACGAAGGCACGGTCAAAACCACTTATTCAACCTCTCCTGCTTTCAGGGGGGATATAAATGTAGGTGTTAATACCTCTGGACAGCTTAATGCTTCCTATGGCGGGGGCATTAGAGTGCCTCAGATTACAGATCCTGAATTTGGTGGCGTATCATTCACTATAGCCGAATTTCTTGCAGAAGAAGGCGCCTCTCTTAAAATGGGAGACCCTGTATTACGACTGACATCAAGTGATTTGGATAATCGGATTACAGATTTAAAAACCAGTCTGGAAACCAAGAGAGACTATCTGGCTCAGCTACTGGGTATTGATGTGAGAAATGTTGAAAGTGTCAATCCCTATGATGGTATCATTATCATTTCGCCTATCGCCGGTCGCGTAACTGAATTAAGTGCTGTAGAAGGTGAAGAGCTAGGAAGCCTGATAGCAAACATCATCAATGACTCTGAATTTAAAATGTCATTTAAAGCAAGAGAGAACGAGTACCCATCTCTTTATGTAGGACAGAGAATTCTTCTTAAATTCCCATATTTCGAAGGCTATTATGAAGGGTTTATTGAATCCTTAAATCCTAATCCTGTACCTGATGATTCAGGTGAGTTTGGGTTGAGTTATGTTCACTGGGGAGTTATCAAGGCTAAAAACCCAGGGCTAATTCAAACCAACATGACAGCATCAGTCAGTACCGCAACATCCGCAACATCCAATCTCCCGGATACGACTTTGGTAGATAAGGGTAGAGTAACAGGATATGTCAACGAGAAAAAAATATATAAAAATGCGATTTCTTCCGAAGAGCTAATTGTAACAGATGTCCTTGTCAATGAAAGGGACTATGTTGAAGCTGGTCAGTCCATCGTTAGATTGGCTGGTGCAGAAGTAAGACTTATGATACAAAGCAGATTGGATGAGATCAATAATATCAGACGTACAATTCAAAAGGCTGAAGAGTTAAAAAGTAATCTTGTTGTTACAGCCCCTATGGATGGTGTTGTTGCTGGATTTTGGAGAACACAAGGCGAAACTATAATGCCCGGTGAATGGGTAGGAGATATATTTAATACCGGTAACATGATGATCTGGACAGAGGTTGATGATATAGATGTCGTTTATATCAGACAAGATGCCCCTGTTGTTGTGACAGTAGATGCGTTGCCCGGAGAAGTATTTGAAGGAAGCGTAACAAGAGTTTCCCAATCAGGCAAGGATTCCAGTGGTATCATCAAGTACTCGGTGGAAATTGGCGTTAGCGGAAGCGGAGCATTAAGACCTGGCATGCTGGCACAATGCTTCATCGATGCGGGAGAATCTCTAGGGACACTGCTCATCCCAATTGAAGCGGTTTTTGAAGAAAACGGAATGCCTAAAGTAGAGATATTGAAAGAAGATGAAACTGTGGTTGCAATGACAATAGAAACAGGTCTGATCAATTACAGATATGCAGAGGTTCTCTCAGGATTAGAAGAGGGAGATCTGGTCATTACCGGTAGCAGTTCTGACTTGCTACCCAGCCAACACATAAAAGGCTCTGATAGTCTATTGCCTAATAATTGATGATGGGATGTGAGATTAATGGGAAACAATAAAGGTATCAAGTCGTTTTTGATTAGAATGCTGTTCAATTCTAAAATGGCTTCTTCCGGTTTAATTTCCAATGTATTGAGAACATCCCTGACAGTACTTGGTATAACAATCGGTGTAGCATCGGTTGTAAGCCTTATGGGCATTGGAGAAGGAGCGAGGATTGCAGTTGTTGAACAGTTCGAGAGTCTAGGACAGAATGTTATTGTGTTAAAAGCCAACAGCGGCGTTTATAGTTTTGCCGCTGACGAATATAAAGAAATTATGGAAAGAGTAGATGCAATAAAATCTGCTACGCCTGTAACAAACTCCAAAGAGTACGTGAGATGGCGCCGTACTAGGGGAGATATAGAAATACTGGGTGTCAATAGTCATTATCCTGAAATCAAAGACCACGATCTACTAGATGGAAAATTTTTCACATCACTCCATGTCGATACAAGATCACCAGTCTGTGTATTGGGGTATAATGTGGCAGTCTCCTTGCTTAATGGTAGAAGCCCGGTAGGTTATACGATCACAATAGATAATCTGAGCTTTACAATTGTCGGAGTATTGGAAGAAAAGGGTGATGGAAAAGCTGAGAACGTAGATAACAAGATAGTGGTCCCTTATACGACTGCCATGAGATTAAATGATGTTAGAACTGTAGATGAGATATGGGGGAAGGCACTGGATGAAAAGGATGCTTCACTCGCTATAGTTCAGCTGGGAAGAATATACAGTCGAAAGATACAAGGAACCCCGATTAACACTACTAATCCTGATGATGGTGGAGAAATGCCACCAGAGATGAAGGCACCGGATATGCCAATGCCGGAACCTCCACCTGAAACACCAGGCAACGACATATTTTCAGGTGGCGACGATATTATTACCATAACCAGTCTTAATCAACTTGTCGATGAAGCCAATGATGCAAACCGAATCATGACACTGCTACTTGGTGGAATTGCTGCTGTATCGCTGCTAGTCGGGGGTTTGGGAATTATGAATATCATGCTGGTTGCTGTTAGTGAAAGAACAGGTGAGATAGGCGTCAGAAGAGCATTGGGAGCAAAAAAGACAGATCTGTTGTTCCAGTTTATGCTTGAAGCGCTTTATGTCAGTGTAATAGGATGTATACTAGGCGTTTTTGCAGGCATTTGGTTGATCAATATATTCAAGTCAAATGGTTTTGCGGCTGTTATAAGCCTTGAAGCAGTTAGAATTGCAACTGTGGTTGCCTTGACTTCTGGTCTGCTATTCGGTGTGTATCCGGCCTATATGGCTTCGAATCTGTCACCGGTTGAAGCTTTGAGAAGACAATAAAGATTTAATAAAAAAGATAAGAATTTGTAAAGAGTTCTTATCTTTTTGTTAGATTTCAGATATAATATATAGATATCATCTGTATACCAAGGAGTTATATATGAAAGAGATTTATGGTAAAAGAAGACAATCTTTACAGGAACAGATATCCGATAACAGTATTGTTATCCTTTTTTCAGGATCGCCGGTTTTAAAGTCGGCAGATGCTGATTATACATTTTACACAAACAATAATTTTTTCTATTTGACAGGTATTGACAGAGAAAATGTTGTTTATCTATGCGAAAAGAAGAAGAACACTATAAAAGAGACGCTTTTCATTAAGAAGCGAAATATTGACGTGGAAAAATGGTTTGGTATGTATCTTACTGAAGATGAGTGTAGGGCTATTTCAGGCCTCTCAGAAATCAATCATTACGAGGACTTTGATGATTATCTCCTTAAAGCACTTAATAGTAATATAATCAACAGTGCCTATCTAGATCTTGAAAACCGTAGTTTTGAAAGCAATGCTACGTCAGCGCAAAAATATTCATCAATATTGGTCGATAGATATCCGCATATCATTCAGAAAAATCTACATCCAATCTTATCTGATTTTAGAAGAAAAAAGGATGAATCTGAGATAGAAGCTGTTAAAGCATCGATAAAGATTACCAAAGAGGCCTTTTACCACATGGCACAAAACATAAAACCAGGTATGAAGGAATACGAAATGGAGGCTTATTATAATTTCATTTTAAACCTTAATGGCGCGGAGCCTTCGTTTGAGACCATAGCAGCCTCAGGCAGCAATGCAGTTATATTACACTATATCACTAACAATCAAGAGGTCAAATCCGGCAAACTTATCCTCTTTGACTTTGGAGTAAAGAAAAACAAGTATTGCTCGGACATAACACGTACAATCCCCGTTGATGGTGTTTACACTGAGCGCCAAAAGAAACTGTACAGTGTTGTTCTAGAAGCCAATAAGAAAGTGATTGATGCCGCAAAACCGGGAGTTACAATCAATGAATTAAACGAGATTGCAAAGTCTGTAATATTCGAAGGGTTGTTGCATCTAAAGATGCTTAGTAATATAGATGAATTGACTAAGTTCTATTATCATGGGGTTTCACATTATCTAGGATTGGATGTGGATTTTTCTGAATGATATGCGGATATCTATCGACCAATATTGATGAATATTTT
>CAKMKB010000005.1:0-3219 GCA_927435965.1 uncultured Clostridia bacterium | reverse complement strand
ATACAGGCATTTAAAAATAAAAAAGCAATTTAATCATACGAGCTTCCTGTTATAAAGTAGAAATATGAAAAAGAACCCTCACTTAAATAATAAGATTATTGTTTTCATCAAATTCATTATATCTTATTTTTTTAAGTGAGGGTTCTTTTTCATATTTCTACTTTATAACAGGAAGCTCGTATGATTAAATTGCTTTTTTATTTTTAAATGCCTGTATTTCTTCCTCAGTGTAACCCATTTCCAGTAGAATCTCCTCAGTATGTTGTCCTAACAATGGCGCTGCTTTATTGATTTGAGGTGGTGTTTTTGATAATTTCATTGGATTGCCAACTAATTTAATTTTTCCTGCCCCCGGATCATCGAGCTCTATAATCATGTTGCGTGCTTTCAACTGCTCATCTTCAAAAGCCTCTTTGATATTTGATACCCCCGCACATGGAATATTAACCGCCAGGAATGTCTCTGCTACTTTATCTCTATTGATATTGGCAAGTTTCTCTTCAATTATTTCTTTTAACTCGTCGGTGTTTTTCATGCGCAGCTCATTGGACTTAAACCTGCTATCTGATGTAAGCTCTGGAGTTCCCAATACCTTGCAAAATTCCTGCCACATTGCGTCGTTTTTCACAGCAAGGGTTATAAATCCATCTGCAACCCTATATACATCACTAGGTGCATAATGGGTATTGACATTGCCTTTTCGAGTGACTTTGTTCCCAAAAGCAGTATACTCCAGGATAGGATTATCCAGCATTTCAATCAATGACCCCAACATTGTAACGTCAACTTTTTGTCCCTTGCCGGTTTTTAGCTTGTGATTGTAAGCGGCTAAAATTCCCATAAGCAACATCAGTCCAGTATAGCTGTCGCCTATTGCAGGACCAATCTTAGTTGGTACACCTTCTTCAAATCCTGTGATGTCCATTATACCACTCAATGCTTGTATAACATTATCATAAGCTGCAAATGTTGAAAGAACGCCTTTATCACCAAATCCAGATATTGAAGCATAAATAATATCCGGTTTGATCTGTTTCATTTCTTCGTAGCCAATGCCATATTTCTCTAGTGTTCCAACCTTGAAATTTGAACATACTATATCGGCATCCTTAACAAGATCAAATATTATTCTTTTACCTTCCTCACTTGAAATATCAAGTGTTATACTCCTTTTGTTCCTGTTGAATGAACAGTAGTACCCACTGTACCCGTCCTTGAATGGTCCCCAGCCTCTGCTCACATCTCCTGAATGTCGTTCAATTTTTATGACCTCTGCTCCAAAATCCGCTAAGTTAATTGTTGTAAATGGACCTGCATAGGCATGTGTAAAATCTATTACTTTTACGCCATTTAAAATATTCATCTATTCTACCTCCTCTTTGTTTTTAGACTATTTTTTTAAATTTTAATTCGCTGATAGTTTCTTTGCTGAAACCAAATCCAGATAAGACTTCGTCAGTGTTTTCCCCTAGCAAAGGAGCGCTTTCATTAAGAATTGCAGGTGTCTCACTAAGTGCTATTGGCAAAGTAGGTATCTTGACTTTTCCAACTTCCTTGTCATTCATTTCGGTTAAAAAACCGTTATCTACAATATGAGGATGATCAACAATACTTGGAACATCAAGAACCTCTCCACTTGGAATTCCAACTTCTCTGCATAGTCTCTCAATATCGTATTTAGAACAGGTTAACAAGTACTCTGCCAATATTGGTCTGAGATTATGAAGATAATCCTTGCATCTTCCTTCGTTTTCATAATAAACAGGGTGTTCAATCAATTCAGGCATATTGATAACATGTTTGCATAGATTTTGCCATTGGAGTTCATTAGCAACTCCTATAGCTACAAACCCATCATTTGTTTCAAAGGTATCATAAGGAGCACAAGCAGGATCAAAATTTCCTTTTCTGGTTTGAATTTCTTCCAGTAGCGAATAAGCGGCTGAAGCAGCTTCAATTGTTGAGAATAAGGAATCAAGCAACGAAACATCCACTTTTTGTCCTTCTCCTGTCAGTTGCTTGTTAATTAGCGCCAGCATAATACCCGAAGCGAGATAGCCAGCCGTATAATGTTCTCCCATAGATGGTCCGGATTTAATCGGTGGTCCACCATACACGCCTGTCATATCCATAGTAACTCCCAAAGCTTGAGTCGAACAGCTTGATCCAGGTCTTTTTTTATATGGACCGGTATGACCAAAATATGATTGCGATGCGTAAATAATTTTTGGATTCAATGATTGTACGTGCTCGTAGCCAAGTCCATTTTTCTCCATGAACTCAGCACCTAAACTCTCACAAATAACATCCACATCTGTTATTAACTTCTTAAGAACATCAATTCCTTCTTGCTGATGAATATCAATGGTTATGCTTTTCTTGCCTCTGTTTAGGTATGCAAAATATAAGCTTTTACCCTCTTTCTGAGGCTGCCAATTTCTGGATTTATCACCAGATGTTGGTTTTTCAACCTTGATGACTTCCGCACCAAAATTAGCCAGATACATTGTCGTTAGATTTCCTGAAAGATTTTCAGTCAAATCAAGCACCTTGATTCCTTCAAATGATCTCATATAAAACTACCTCCTACGATGATTATGATATCTAATCGTGTTTTTTGTTAACTTTTTAACCAATAAATGAGTTACACTTAATATTAGCAATTACCATGCCAATTGTTAAATCATAATAAATAACAATCATCTATAGCCATTTCCTTCGAGCAAAAACAAAAAAATCATCTCAAAATGCCTATTTTTGAACATTTAAAGATGATTTTATTTTTATTATTCATGACTATTGACATTTGAATTCGGGCAAACGTTTTGACGATAACCATAACGTTTTATTCAATTATGAATAATTTTTTATTTTCAATCTGTGAAAACCTTTGCCTGTAGTCAATAGTGTGACATACGATCGATTTATTCATTTTAGAATAATTATTCTAAAATGAATAATATTATTGATCAATCCAGTCAAGTTTTCAGAAAAATAAATCATTCTGATATAAAATTATCCAAACTCCCTGATATTTTGTCTAATTTCAAAAATCCAATAGGAGAACTTATGATGATGTGATATAATAAAATTCGAACTTATGATTTGATTTGTTCAGTTAGATTTAAGTGAGAAGGTGAGCATATGGACCAGCTACTAAACAGACCTTTCTATCACATGAAAGGTTTTATTTTTGTGAAAATGGACTGAATAAATATT
>CAKMKB010000004.1:0-10115 GCA_927435965.1 uncultured Clostridia bacterium | reverse complement strand
TAAATATGAAGTCTGAAAACAACCAATAAGATAACCAATCAAGGCGGATACTAAATATATCATTTTGACCCTCCAAGTGAATCACTAACATTATTATACTATAGATAAGCGATCAATAAAAATAAAAAAAATCATAATGATTAAGAAATGTTTTAAACAAGGCTTTGAGTTTGAAACGGCGTTTTGAAAATCTTGAAAATGTTTTTGATTTGTTGTATCATATCACAAAGAGAATTGAAAAAAGGAGGCAGACAATGAAAAACACGAAAGATATTATCGAAAAGACCAAAAAATTCGGAGCGAATAATTACAACCCGACAGAAATTGTGTTTGAAGAAGCTGAGGGCGTATGGGTAACTGATCCCGAGGGGAACAAATATATGGATATGCTTAGCGCTTATTCTGCAGTCAGCCACGGACACAGACACCCAAGAATAATCGAGGCAGCTAAGAGACAAATGGATAAAGTCACATTGACATCTAGGGCATTCCACAATTCAGTACTTTGTGATTTTTATGAATTACTCTCAGGATTAACCAATAAGAACATGATTCTTCCTATGAACACAGGAGCTGAAGCAGTTGAAACGGCTATCAAGTGCGCTAGAAGATGGGCAGTTGACGTAAAAGGTATTGAGGATGGAAAACAGGAAATCATAGCCTGTAGCGGGAATTTTCACGGTAGGACAACCGCAATCATATCCATGAGTTCCGAACCATCTTACAGGCGTGGATACGGACCATTGACTCCAGGTTTTAAGTTGATTGAATATGGCAATATTGACCAACTAAAAAATGCTATCACACCAAACACTGCAGCTTTTATCATGGAGCCTATTCAGGGTGAAGGTGGGATTATTGTGCCTCGTGCCGGATTTATGAAAGAAGCGAAAGCACTTTGTGAAGAAAACAATGTACTCCTTATAGCAGATGAAGTGCAAACTGGATTCGCACGTACTGGAAGAATGTTTGCCAGCATGTGGGAAGATGTTGAACCTGATATGTATGTCCTAGGAAAAGCTCTAGGAGGTGGTGTATTCCCTGTGTCTGCAGTAGCTGCTGACAAATCGATACTGGGTGTGTTTACACCTGGATCTCACGGCTCGACCTTCGGTGGCAATCCTCTAGGATGCGCAATAGCAATAGAAGCGATGAAAGTTATGATAGAAGACGATTATGTTGGGATGGCACTCGAAAAGGGTGAATATTTCATGAATAGACTAAGAGAAATTAAGAATCCCCATATTGTTGAGGTGCGAGGTAAAGGATTGTTGATCGGCATGGTATTTGATCATAAAGCAGAGCCATATTGCGACGCATTGAAGGAAGAAGGAATTCTTGCCCATGAAACTCATGAGACAGTTATAAGATTTGCGCCTCCTCTTGTAATCACTAAGGAAGAAATAGATTGGGCTGTTGAAAAAATAAAAAATGTATTAGACAATAAATAAAACAAAAAGTTCTAATAAAATATGTATAATTTGTGGATAACCCTGTGGACACCCATTGATTTATGTGGATAACCCTGTGGAAATACATAAAATCATGTTGATAAAGCACTGTTTCCTGTTGAAATAGTGCTTTTTGTTTTATTAAAAAAATGTTGTATAATATGATATAATTATTAAAAACTAATCGAGGTGAATTATGCTGAAGCGATATCCCAGTCTGGTGATTGACATGAACAAAATGAGGAACAATGCTAAGGTTATCCATGATTTATGCAAGGATAATGGTATAGAGCTTGCTTGTGTCATAAAAGGATACAATGGCATTCCTGAAGTTGCTGAAGAGATGGTCAAATCCGGTTGCAAGCAATTGGGGAGCTCAAGAATGGAGCAACTGAGAGAGATTAAACTGAGAGGATTGGGAATAGACACACTTTTGTTGAGGATTCCCATGCTTTCGGAGGCAGAGCTGGTTGTCAAGTATGCGGATATAAGCCTAAATTCCCAAAAAGAGGTACTTGATAAGCTGAATGATTTGGCCTTGGAATATGGCATAAGACATAGGGTTATTATTATGAGAGACCTGGGTGATCTAAGAGAGGGATTGTTTGAAAGAGAAGCATTGACTGAACTAGCTGTCTATGTGGAAAATGAATTGGCTGGGATTATACTTGAAGGTATTGGAGCGAACCTAAGCTGTTACGGCTCTATTATTCCATCGGAGGAAAATCTAAACGAACTAGTTGCAAACGCAGAGGATATAGAAAGAATAATCGGCAGAGAATTGAAGTATATATCAGGCGGAGCGACAACAACACTACCACTTGTATATACAGGAAAGATACCGGAACGAATCAATCATTTGAGGGTAGGGGAAGGCATAATATGTGCACTGGATCTGCCGCTTTATTGGGATACTGAGATTGAAGGCCTTGAAAAAGGTGTTTTTAGAATCGAAGCTGAGGTGATTGAAATCGAGAAAAAACCGACATATCCGATTGGTATCAAATGTGTCAATGCTTTTGGAGACACACCGGAATACTCTGACCGTGGCATAAGATCAAGAGCATTATTGGCCATCGGAAACAAAGACGTGGGGAGCTTTACTAAGATGCTGCCTACAGAGGATGGAATCGAATTGATAGGCGCGAGTTCTGATCATCTGATTATTGATATTGAAAATGCAAAAAGAGATATTAAGCTAGGCGATATTCTTGAGTTTGATCTTTTCTATCAGGGAGTACTGTTTGCATCAGACAGGTGCTTTATGAATATCGAGTTGAAGTATTAGTCATGCGATACAGCAGTATTGTCGAAGCTGTCTTCATCAGTCGCCCCAATCGCTTTATCGCAGAGGTTTTTATAGGCGACAAGCAAGAGTCCGTGCATGTTAAAAACACAGGTAGATGCGGGGAGATTCTTGTCAAGGGAACAAAGGTGTATCTGGAAAAATCAAATAATCCCAACAGGAAGACCAATTATTCTTTAGTGAGCGCATACAAGGGACCGATGCTGATCAATATTGACTCGCAAGCTCCAAATCAAGTGGTTTTTGAAGCTCTTATAGCAAATAAAATCAGGGATTTTGAAGACCTTGACTTGATTGTCAGAGAGAGAACCTTCGGAAATTCCAGGTTTGATATTTACTATGAAAGAAGCAACGGATCAAAAGGTTTTATTGAGGTTAAGGGTGTCACATTGGAGATTGATGGACTGGCTATGTTTCCTGATGCTCCGACTGAAAGAGGAACCAAGCACTTAGATGAAATGATTACCGCTGTAGCGGAAGGTTATGAGGGAAATGTTTTTTTCCTTATTCAAATGCCACAGGTGAAGAATTTCCGACCGAATATTGATATGGACCCTAAATTCAGCAGTTCATTAAGAAAGGCCTATGATTCTGGCGTGAGAATCTTAGTTTACAACTCATATGTCACTAAAGATGAAATCATATTGGAAAAGGAGGGGTTTTATTGCCATGATGATTGAAATCAGTGATGTTTTGCTGAAAGGCTCTAATCTTTCAAGCCCCGTAGAAGTACAGCTCGATAAACCGACAACTGTAGAAGAGCTGATGATAGTGATTGGATTAATACACAAGGATTATAGTGTGTATTTTGTCAATGATAAATTGGTTGAAAGAACTCACATTGTGGAAAATGAGGATCGAATGATTGTGCTTCCCTTGTTCGGAGGCGGTTGATATTGGAGAAATGTTAATGGAATTCAAATTGAAATATGATTTTGAAGAGGTTAGTTTTTGCGTACCGGAAGAAAACTACATTGCAACACTTACTCCAAACGAGGTAAATATTGATTCAATCGATCAAGAAGAAGTACGAAGGGCAATTGAGAACCCTATTGGCAGCAAAAGACTGAGAGATATTGTTTTTCCAGGCGACAAGATCGCTATCGTTACAAGTGATATCAGCAGGCCTATGCCAAGTTATAAAGTATTGCCAACAGTTATTGAAGAATTAAAATCAGCCGGTGTAGATGAGAATGATATTACGATAATTCTTGCTCTAGGAATACACAGAAAGCATTCTGAGGAAGAAAAGAGACAGCTTGTCGGCGAGGACGTATATTACTCAAACATTAGTGTTATAGACAGTGACAAAGAGAACTGTATTCGCCTCGGATTTTGCAGTAATGGAACCCCTGTTGACATCTTTGAGCCTGTATTGAATGCCGACATACGAATAGCCCTAGGTAATATAGAGTTTCATTATTTTGCTGGGTATTCAGGAGGTAATAAAGCCATAATGCCAGGCGTCTCTAGTCATCAAGCTATTCAAGCAAATCATATACATATGCTTAATCCTAAAGCGATTGCCGGTAACATGGAAACAAATCCAATACGGCAGGACATAGAGGAAATAACAGATTTTATAACGATACATTTTATCGTAAATGTAGTGCTGAACGATAAAAAACAAATCATTAAGGCAGTAGCCGGTGATCATGTAATAGCACATAGAGAGGGATGTCGGTATCTGGATAGGTTGAACAAAATTTACGTGAAAGAAAAAGCTGATATTGTTGTTGTCAGTCCAGGTGGTTTTCCAAAAGACATTAATTTATACCAGGCACAAAAGGGCCTCGATAATTCAAAACATATCGTTAAAGACGGAGGAATAATCATCTGGTGCGCTGCTGCAACCGAGGGTTTTGGAGAGTTAACCTTTGAGCAATGGATGATCGAGAAATCCTCGAAAGACATGATCGAAGAGATAAAAAGAGAATTTATATTAGGTGCTCATAAGGCAGCAGCTATAGCAATGATTCTTGAAAAATCACAAATCTATCTTGTATCAGAATTAGAGCCTGAGCTAGTAAAGAGCATAAATATGTCGCCATTTGAATCAGTGCAAGATGCGATAGATGATGCTATTGAAAAGCTCGGTAAAAACTCTAAAGTAATCATAATGCCAGAAGCAGGGTCAACCCTGCCAACTATAATCTAGGTTTGTGATAAAAAAAGGAGGTATTTGAATGAATTACGGATTTTCAGGGAAAATATTGGAAGTGGACCTAACTGGAGGACAAACTAAAACCATAACTGTATCCAATGAAATGATGAGAAAGTACATGGGTGGTAAAGGCCTTATCGGGTACTTTATGAAGCTAGATGATTTGAAATCAGTGGATCCTATGTCTGAGAAGAATGTTTTTTATTATATGACTGGTGTCATGTCAGGAATACCCAACGCAGGAACATCTAGAATTATAATGGGAAGCAAATCCCCTATTACAAAGGGATTTGGAATGTCTGAATCTGGTGGCTTTGTTGCTGCTGAGCTCAAAAAAGCAGGCTGGGATGGAATCATCGTCAGAGGCAAATCAGAGAAACCGATTTATCTATGGATCAAAGACGGCGAGGTTACCATAAAGGATGCAACCCATCTTTGGGGAAAGGGAAATGGAGAGGTCCATGATTTGATTAATCAGGAATTAGGAGATAAGAATATTCGGATATCCCAGATTGGTCCCGCAGGAGAAAACATGGTTCAATATGCTTGTGTCATGAATGATTTGAAACACGCTTGCGGCAGAAATGGACTGGGAGCTGTCATGGGCAGCAAGAACCTGAAAGCAATTGCTATCAAGGGCACTGAAGGGATAAACTTTAAAGACAGGAAAAAAATATTGGAAATCAGTAAATGGTATACGGATTATTTTAAGGAAAATCCACTATCCAATGGCTTGCATATGTATGGAACAGCATCAGTGGTAGAAGGTGCAAATCGGTCAGGGATACTTCCAACGAGAAATTTCAGAGATGGTTTTTTCGACCAAGCTGACAACCTGACCGGAAAAAGGATGGCTGAAACAATTTTAATCAGAAGAGATGGCTGCTTTGCTTGCCCGGTAAGATGCAAGAGAACTGTTGAGGTTAACACTGAAGATTTCCATGTTGATCCTAAATACGGTGGTCCTGAATATGAGACTATTGGTGCATTCGGATCGCTTTGCGGTATAGGAAATCTAGAGATGATAGCAAAAGCAAATGAACGATGCAATGACCTTGGACTTGATACTATATCAACAGGTGTTTCCATCGCCTTTGCCATGGAGTGTTATGAAAAGCAAATAATTGATGATAAAACAACCTTTGGATTAGATCTCAAGTTCGGAAATGAGGACGCTGCTTTACAACTAGTTGAGGATATTGCACACAAGAGAGATTTCGGAGCTCTATTATCAAAAGGGGTAATGGCAATGTCAGAGGTATTCGGAGAAGAAACAAAGGATTTCGCAATGCATGTGAAGGGTCAGGAATTGCCGATGCACGATCCAAGAGGAAAGACTGGTGTTGGCCTTGCATACTCTCTTTCTCCTACAGGTGCAGATCATATGCAGGCAGCCCATGATACAATGATGTCAGCCGAAGGTCCGGTTCTGGAAGCGGGAAGAATACTAGGACTGACCAAACCGGTAGACGTTTATGGATATGGAATGGATAAAGCTAAATTTTATTCAGTTCTTGAAAAATGGTGGAGTTTTTTAAACATGATCGGGGTTTGTTTCTTCATACCTCAACCGAGAGGGTCTTTTCCTATCGATAAATTCCTTGACTTGCTGAATCTTGCAACTGGCTGGGATGTTGATGTTGAAGAGGCGATGGAAATTGGAGAGAGAGGGATAAATCTAGCACGAAGTATCAATTATGAAATGGGTGTCGATGAAAGTGTCGAAGAATTGCCGGAACGACTTTATCAACCATTGGAAAATGGAGCCAGCAAGGGAGGATCACTTGATAAGGAAGCATTTAGTGACATGAAAAAATCTTATTACGAATTGATGGGATGGGATGAATCCGGGAAACCAAGAGCAGAAACGCTGAAAAAACTGGACTTATAAAATAACAAATGCCTCCTGTCTATTGACTGGAGGCATTTCTGTTATGGTATTTAGTGGGCACCTAGCTCTACAAGCACACATGAGAGCACTACATTTATATTATTTTCAGCGGCCTTTTGGATTACTTCAGGCCCTCGTGTTCCCGGTTGAAGGAAGATGTTCTTAATCCCTGCTTCAATTACTTCGTCCAAAACAGACATTCCAATCTTAGGGTTGACCACAAAATCGACTACATCAACCTTTTCAGGCAGGTCTTTTAAGGACTTATATGTTTTTACGCCGTCTATTTCGTCATATTTTGGAGAAACGGCATACACGTTATAGTTGTTATCTTGTAATGTTTTGAATATTTTGTACCCAAAAGAATCCTGATTTGGAGTGGCTCCTACTACAGCCCAATTCTTCAAGCTCAACATATCTTTAGCTTTCATAATATCATCCTTTCTTAAGCTATTTGATCTAAAAGCGAGTGTCAACTTCTAGTATTTACATTATATTACTAATATGTCTATCAGTTCAAGTGATTTATTGATATAATAATATGATTAACGATTAGGAGCATGAGATGAAAGACATAGATATAGCAAAAACAGTATTAAGTACTGAAAAACAATCTCTAGTGATTGTAAAAAATGGACAGATCATCTATAAAAGTGATAGAAGAGGAATCTACCCTTTGTATATGGCAGTGAAAGAATGCGGACCTGAGTTGGAAGATGCTTCTGCTGCAGATAAGGTCGTTGGAAGAGGTGCTGCACAACTATATCAATTTTCGAAGGTCAAATCAATCTACACATATATGATATCTGAAGGCACCAGAGAAGTGTTTAAAGAGAACCACATAGCTTTCGAAACTGAAAAAACAGTGCCTTTCATCAAGAACAGAGAAGGAACCGGCATGTGTCCTGTTGAAACACTGTCATATGAGGCAGAGACTTTTGATGACCTGCTGAAGAGAATAGAAGATTTTCTAACAAAACTAAATTTAATATAAAAATTGGAGGGTTAATAAGATGAAGATTAAAGACTTTGGCGTAGAAATATGGATGAACTTGTACGAAGATCATTGCGAGTATAATCTTGCCGAGACGTGTGTGGAGTCTTTGACTGTTGAGCAGGTCTTGGATTATTCAGGCGAAAAAGAGAAAGTAATAGAAGATATTAGAAAGATGAAGCTTACATATGGTGATATTGAAGGATCTGTAAGGCTTAGAAATAGTATTGCAAATTTATATGCCGATAAGGACATGGAGAATATTTCTGTGTTGCATGGCGCCATTGGAGCCAATGCATTGACCATTATGACCCTGGTGGAAAGAGGGGATAAGGTTGTTTCTGTGTTGCCAACCTATCAGCAGCTCTACTCTATTCCTGAGTCGATAGGAGCGGATGTCAGTATACTCAAATTGAAGCCTGAAAACAAATTCCTGCCTGATCTAGATGAGTTGCGAAAATTAGTCAGTAAAGAGACAAAATTAATCTGTATCAATAATCCCAACAATCCTACCGGTGCATTAATGGATGAAAAAATGCTCAAAGAAATTGTTGAAATAGCAAGAGAAGCAGATGCCTATATCTTATCCGATGAGGTGTACAGAGGTTTGAATCATTCAGGAAATAGCTTTTCACCATCTATCGCCGATCTCTATGAAAAGGGAATAAGCACCGGAAGCATGTCCAAAACATACTCCATGGCAGGCATAAGACTGGGATGGGCTTGCGGTCCGAAGGCGTTTGTAAAGGCGGTCAGCAAGCAAAGAGACTACCACGTCATCAGCTGTGGTATGATTGATGACAAGCTAGCAACAATAGCGCTAGAGAATAAGGACAAAATCATCGAAAGAAACCTCGAAATTGTTAGGACAAACATCAAAATCTTGGACGAGTGGATCAATAAAGAGCCACTGATATCTTACGTCAAGCCTGAGGGTGGAACGACAGCTTTTATGAAATATGACATACCTATGGGATCTGAAGAGCTTTGTCTCAAGCTGCTTCAGGAAAAAAGTGTCATGCTGTTACCTGGCAAAGCAATGGAAATGGAGGGATATGTGAGGATTGGTTTCGCCAACACAACATCAGTCCTAGTTGAAGGACTGGAGAAGTTTTCAGAGTTTTTGAAGCAATACAATTAATTTCTCGTTGCTTAAACACTGCTGAACAGGTATAATGGAAAAAGACAAGAAGTCTAAATAAGGAAGAATCCTTAAAATATAAAGCTGAAGCTGAACATATGTCTTGAAGGACATTTGCTCAGCTTTTTTTGTTGAATCAAGGAGGACATAATGAAAAAAACAAAATCAAGGGAAATTGTATTATCAGGATTGTTCATAGCACTGGGGTTATTGGTTCCAATGGCATTCCATGCTATTGGTGCTACGGGACCTGTTTTTCTGCCCATGCACCTGCCGGTATTTATAGGGGGATTTATACTATCACCGGTCTATGCACTCATGGTCGGTATATTGACTCCGCTCCTAAGTAGTGTTCTTACAGGAATGCCAGTGTTGATGCCTATGGCTTTTATTATGATGGTTGAATTGGGCATCTATGGTCTTGCTGTTTCATTATTGAAAGAAAAGGGTATCAATAATATCGTTATTCTCGTGAGTGCAATGGTTCTTGGAAGAATCTCGGCAGGAATAATGGTAGCGATACTTGTTGGCTTTGTTGGTATCAGATTTGCACCACCAGTCACTTTTCTGATAGGCGCAGTAACAACAGGTATACCAGGCATTTTAATTCAATTGATTTTTATACCCATACTGCTGGCTGCAGTAAAAAAAGCAGTCCCGGATCTAATTTCAGGGAAAAACAGATAATCTGAGATATCACAAGAGAAAAACACCACAAAATGAAACCAGCCCTCTTGAACTTCCTAAGAGAACTGGTTTCTATGATTCTGTTTTCATGCTTACTCCTTTTGGTGGAATCACACCCCTTATGTATTTTAGTAATATTCTGTAGGTCAGAATATATACTTAAAACATCTACCCTATCCTATCATTTGCTTGTAACGTATCAGATTGGTTATCTTAAACTTAATTTGGTTTCTTCTTGCAATGTTGACAAGATATCAAACCCTTCTTCCTCTTCATCTACATTACTTTTTGATAAAATAGAATATTTGTTGTACTTATATTATAACCAATATACCTAATTTATTCAAGAGGTTTAATAAGAAACAACTTTTTTTTATTAAAACAAAATCTTTCGCGTCCCGCGTAGAGCTCTTCTGCAATGCCACACTGGCTTCGGCAAAACTTCTATCGTCCTGAGGCATCAGATTGAAGAGTTCATGGC
>CAKMKB010000003.1:0-3348 GCA_927435965.1 uncultured Clostridia bacterium | reverse complement strand
TTGTGGGTATACCCTCCTCAAAACAGTCAATGCTGTAGGAAAATAATGAAATACTCCACAACTGTAACTAACAATATTATATAGGATTTAATAAAAAAGATGAAAGGAGAGTATACTAAAACATATTTTTAGTATACAAGGTAAATATGAGTATTGATTTAAATCATGTAGCGCCAGATTTTGAAGCATTAGATTGGAAAGGTGAGTCGTTTAAACTTTCAGAGTTCAAAGGGAAAAAGCATGTTTTTTTAATCTTTAACAGAGGCTTTGTTTGAGCTTATTGCAGAAAGCATATGGCGCAGTTGCGTCAAGACTACGAGTTATTCTTAAAAGAAGATACCATTGTTGTAGCCGTTGGCCCAGAGGGAAAAGAAGAATTTGCAAAATACTGGCAAGAAAATCAAATGCCGTTTTATGGCATTCCAGATCCAGATCATACTATAGCGAATCAATACGGTCAAAAAGTGAATCTTATTAAATTAGGGCGTATGCCTGCACATGTCATCATTGATAAGCAAGGGATGATTAAGCATGTTTATTATGGTGCATCTATGAAAGATATTCCTGAAAATGATAGTGTTTTAGAAAAGATTAGAGAACTCAAATGATAGATCAACGATTTAATGAAAAAGATAAGATAAGGTAGATTTAGCTTATCATGGTAGGTGGCGCTCCGTTGTCAGATCGCTTTGCACAGGATATTGGTGCTGATATGTTTGTACCTGATGCTTCAACTGCTTCCGAAGAATCTAAAAAATTCATGATGCAGATTGAGTTCGCTCGAAGAATATATAGAAGGAGCAAATATGAAACTAATCGGAATTGGAGCCAGTGAAGGTGTGGCATTCGGTAAAGTTTTCAAGCTAGATAAAGTGGTATTTGAACTGAGTGATGAGAAAACTGAAGTACCGGAAGAAGAGATTATCGCATTAAAAAAAGCAATAAAAGCTGCAGAAAAACAAATTGAAGAGATTAAGACTAAGGCTATAGCGCAACTATCTACAGAAGAAGCTGCTATTTTTGATGCTCATCTGGCAATCGTCAATGATCCGGAATTGATGGATCAAACTTGCTCCCTAATTCAGCAACAACACTTTAAAGCAGAAAAGGCATATTATGAGATTACTGAGAAATTTGTCAGTATTTTTGAGATGATGGATAATGACTATATGAAGGAGCGGGCTGCTGATATAAAAGATGTAACGCGTAGAGTTTTGTCCAATCTATTACAAATAACATTGACAGATCCAACAGATATAAAAGAGGAAGTCATTATTGTGGCAGATGACTTGACACCTTCAGATACTGCACAACTAGATAAAAGATACACTAAAGGATTTGTGATGCAAGTAGGCGGTAGAACCAGTCATAGTGCCATCATGGCAAGATCTTTGGAAATTCCTGCTGTGGTAGGAATTGAGGAGATTTTTTCCAAAGTGGCTCACGGAGATAATCTTATGATTGATGGGTCTTCTGGGTCCGTAATTATTAATCCCACAGCAGATGATTGGAAAGAATTTAATGAAAAGAAAGCTGTCTTTGAAAAGAAAAAAGAAGGTATGTTAGCATACAAAGAGCAACCAACCTTGAGCAAGGATGGATACAGCGTTGAGTTGGCAGCAAACATAGGCTCACTGCAGGACTTAGATGGTGTTTTACTTAATGGTGCAGAAGGTATTGGGCTTTTTCGGACAGAATTTTTATTCATGGGCAAGAAAACATGCCCGGACGAAGAATTACAGTATGAAGCTTACAAAACTGTGTTGGAGACTATGGGTGACAGACCAGTGGTCATTCGAACCTTGGATGTAGGTGGTGACAAAGAGATCGATTATATTCATGTATCTGATGAAATGAATCCTTTTTTAGGACATCGAGCCATACGATTATGCCTAGATCGCCAGGATATTTTTAATATCCAGCTCAGAGCGCTTTTGAGAGCCAGTGTTCATGGGAATTTGAAGATTATGTTTCCAATGATTGCAACCTTAGATGAATATCGAGAAGCCAAAAAAATGCTAGAAGCTTGCAAGGCCGATTTATTGAAAGAAGGATATCCAGTCAGCGAACGGACAGAAGTAGGGATTATGGTTGAAATACCATCGACAGCTGTGTTGGCAGATCAATTTGCCAAGGAAGTGGATTTCTTTTCTATTGGTACAAATGATTTGATACAGTATACCTTTGCAGCTGACCGTATCAATGAAAAGGTGGCTTACTTGTATCAACCCTTTAATCCAGCTCTACTCAGAATGATTAAAATGGTCGTAGACGCTTCTCATTCATTTGGAAAATGGACAGGGATGTGTGGTGAAATGGCAGGTAATATTATGTCTGCACCTTTGTTATTAGGACTAGGGTTGGATGAGCTTAGCATGACAGCCACGAGTATTTTACCTATCCGTAAATTGATGGCAGACATTAACCAAAAAGAAATGGAGCAGTTAGCAAAAAGAGCGCTTCAGTGCGGTACTAGTGATGAAGTGTTGGCTTTAATCGTAAGCGTAAATTCTAGTGCACCTATTCCAATATAAGTTATCATGATAAAATCATCTCAAAAATATCTATTGAGGTGATTTTTTATGGCTAGAAATGCAAACCCGGAATACTGGCAACAAGTTCTGTCAGATCAAAGTGCAAGTGGATTAACACAAGCTGAGTGGTGCAATCAAAAAAACGTCAACATTCATAACTTCCGCTACTGGAAAGGACGATTAACAGCTGCACCCGTCACTGAAAATGAATCAAACGATACGACATGGGCTTTGATCACAAGCCCCAAGACCAAAGACGTTTACGATCAGGATGAATCTATGATTCGTATCCGAATCGGGAAAGCCACTGTCGATGTGGCTGCAGATGTGGATCTTAAAGCACTTGCTAGAGTCATCTCTGTATTGATGCAACATGTTCAGTAGCAACCGCATCCATCAGGTTTATCTTGCACTTGGGCCAACGGATTTAAGGAAGTCTATAGATGGCCTTTCGATACTCGTCCAGGAAAAATTCAAACTTGATCCATTCTCGAGAAATCTCTATGTGTTTTGCAACCGACGTAGAGATAAGATTAAAATTCTGGAATGGGATACCAGTGGTTTTTGGCTTCACTACAAACGCCTTGAAAAGGACAAGTTCAGGTGGCCTGAGGACATCAGTGGAACACACATCCCTATCGATGAACGCTCTTTCAGATGGCTTTTAGATGGACTCACCATCAAGGAAAGAGCTGCCCATAAACCGGTTAAGGAACGTCAAATCATATAGCTAAAAAGTCCTTAATTCTTTGCAATATTAATGAATTTAGGCTTTTTTTGTTACCTCAAAAATGGTATAATAATGCTATGAAAA
>CAKMKB010000002.1:0-7828 GCA_927435965.1 uncultured Clostridia bacterium | reverse complement strand
TAGATGATGTAGTGGCCTCTATCAATCTTAAAACCTATTTCCTTCAAAATTCTTTGATTTGAAGGCTTATTGGGTATGCCTATATTTAAATCTTAAACTATTCATGAATACTATTGACTTTTAATAGTTAGTCTCCTATATATATTTGTGTGAAACAATGCATTACTGACTATCTATATAAGCAATTTTCATGCCAATTGATTAATGTTCCAACCGTCTTCCAACCACCATGTTTAACTTCATTTCCAATCCGTGAATACTGTGCAACATTTGCACTTCTAGTGCAACCTGTGCAACAATTGCACAATACAACTTGATTCAAACCTATATCATCACTATTGAAATTTGAAGTGAAAGATATTATGATATAATGGTAAGTAAAACAAAAATAAAAAGCAGGTGATATCAGTATATGGATATTCTTTTAGAAGATGTGTTGGATTCAATGGATGACCCAATCTACATTTTAAACAAAAATGCAGATTTTATTTTTGTTAACAAATCGTTAGTTGAGATGTCAGGTTATTCAAAAAATGAATTGTTGGCATTCAATGCCTTGGAGCTTGAAAAAAAGGCACAATAGACAGATCAGTTACTAAAACAGTATTAAAAACAAAACAAAGAATCATTGCATGTCAACATATTACGAAGAAAAACAAGATTGTCAATAAACTTATGATAACGCAAACACCAATATTTGAAGCGGATGGAGAAATAAAGTATCTGATTGGTGTTTTGAAAAACGTTAGTGATATCAATGAACATTACAGAGAGGCGGTTATTAAGAATGAAGTCACGGTGTTTCAGCATAAGGATGAGGACACCACCGAGCTGGCATTTAACAATATAATTGCTGAGAGCACCGACATGAAAAAGCTATTGGAATCTGTATCCAAATTAGCATCTTACGATACATCTATTCTCATATTAGGTGAATCTGGAACAGGGAAGGAAGTTATCGCAAATTATATACATAACGTCAGTCCCAGATCGGAAAAAAATCTGGTGAAAATCAATTGCGCTTCACTTCCAGAAACATTGCTGGAAGCTGAGTTGTTCGGTTATGAAAAAGGGTCATTTACAGGTGCATTGGAGACAGGAAAAGCAGGGCTTGTTGAAACGGCCCATAATGGTACCTTGTTTCTAGATGAGATTGATTCATTGCCTTTATTATTACAAGGGAAGCTACTTAGAGTACTAGAAACCAAAATGATTAAAAAAATTGGCTCAGTGAAGGAAATACACTCAGATTTCAGACTGATTACCGCTACAAACGCTGACTTGGATGAACTGGTCAGGAAAAAACAATTCAGACAGGATCTCTTTTTTAGATTAAACGTCGTGCCAATCAGAATACCTCCTTTGAGGGAAAGACCCTATGATATTATTCCTCTTGCTATACATTTTTTAAAGGATTATTGTCGAAAATACAATAAAACTAAGTACTTTTCGAAAAATGTATTTGACATTATGCTTAACTATGACTGGCCTGGTAATGTTAGAGAACTTAAGAACTTCATTGAAAGAATGGTAGTTATGAGCTCCACATCAGTTATAGAGCTTCAGGATATACCTAAAGGAATTCTTACCGATTTTAGTCTTAAGGAAAATGATTTCTCATTGGTGAATAGAAATATATTTCGTGACTTGATGTCTGATAAAAACTATAACTCTTTATTCGACTTAGAGCAAAAAACGTATAAAGAATTGATGGAGGAGTATGAGGAAGAGTTGATTAAACTTGCCATGAAGAAATACAAGACAACCTACAAAGCAGCTGAAGTATTAGGTGTTAATCAATCTACCATAGCTAGAAAAACCAGGAAATATGATTTCAAATAATGCATAAATGCATTATTTGTCGAATTTTGTTAATGCTTATTTGCATTTAATGCATATAGGCATTATTTTTTTGTATATATTGCTCAAATAAACATGGCATGCTAATTGCAATTTAAGAAAACAGATACCTAACGATAAGGAGGAGAATGTTTATGAAAGTAGCATGTATCGGATCAGGTTTGATTGGGAGTGGGTGGGCTACATATTTCACTTTTAAAGGATTGGAGACTACTCTATATGATATTGATGAAGCCAAATTGGATGAGGCGGTAGAGAGAATCAAGTCAAATCTGAAATTTCTCTATAGTGAGAATGTTATTGACGAGAGAGAGTTCAATAGATGTCTGGAACGGATTACAACCACAACAGTTATGGAAAAAGCTGTAACAGATGCTGATTTGATTCAGGAGAATGGCCCGGAGAATTATGATATTAAAAGGACCATCATAAGAGAAATAGAAAAGTATGCTAAGAAAGATGCTATCATAGCATCTAGCACATCAGGACTATTGGTGACAGAGATTGCAAAAGATGCAGCTAATCCTGAGAGAATAATTGGCGCACATCCCTACAATCCCGTTCAATTGATTCCGCTGGTAGAAATAACAAAAGGTGATAGAACTGAAGAACACTCCATCAACAAGGCAGTTGAATTTTACAAATCTATTGATAAAGAGCCAATTGTATTGAACAAGGAGGCCTTGGGCTTCATTTCAAACAGACTTGCATTAGCTTTATACCGAGAAGCGGTGGAAATAGTGGAAAGAGGCATCTGCAGCGTGGAGGAGATTGATAAGGCTTGTTGTTTTGGTCCTGGGTTAAGATACGCTCTTATGGGACCTAATCTCATTTACCAACTGGGTGGTGGTTCTCATGGTATAAGAGGCGTATTGACTCATATTGGTCCATCTGTTGAGAAATGGTGGGAAGATATGGCGGACTGGAAAAAATGGCCAGAAGGGTACGGTGAAAGAGTACAGAAGGGCGTCAATGAAGAAATGAAAAACCGCAGAGAGTCCCATGGCAATACCAATGAAGAGATTGCTATGTTTAGAGATAAAGGACTAGTAATGTTGTTGAAGTATCATGACAAAATGTGAAAGGAGGTGAAAAAATGTATAAAAATGAGTACATGAGCAAAATGATCAAGCCCGAAGATGCTGTTATGCTGATTAAAACCAACCATCATGTTGTGTTGGGAGGTGGGCCTATTGAACCGATGACATTTATTGAAAATATGACATTATTAAAAGATAAAGTGCAGAATGTCAATGTGACAAATGTCCTCTCGCTTAAACCCCATGCAATAATGACACGCCCTGAGTATAAAGGAGTCTTTGAATTTGAGGCATGTTTTTATAGTCCGGTACAAAGGGCAACAGATAAACTGGGATTTGGGTCTCATGTCCCTACACACTTGAGGAATTCAGGGCCAAGCTTTATCAGAAGACACAATAGACCTGATGTATATGTCTGTACAGTCAGCCCAATGGATAAAAACGGTTTTTTTAGCACAGGTCCAGGTGTGATTTATGATTATGAGATGATCCACAATGCTAAAACCATTATTTTTGAAGTAAGTGCTCAACACCCAAGAACTTTCGGTGACACAGTGTTCCATATTTCGCAGGTTGATTATCTGTACGAAGTGGATAGACCTGTTCCAACAATAGCTGATGCACCTATCACAGATGTTGATAGAATGATTGGTCAATATGTGTCGGAACTGGTGGATGACGGTTCAACCATACAATTGGGAATAGGGGCGATACCAAATGCTGCCGCTAAGGAACTGATTAGTAAAAAAGATCTGGGAATACACACTGAAATGTTAAATGATGCAATGGTTGATTTGTATTATGCAGGTGTCATAACAGGCAAGAAAAAGACTTTATTCCCCAATAAGATTGTAACAAGCTTTTCATTAGGAACAAAAAAAGTATATGATTTTATCGACGACAATCCTTTGGTGTATCACTTCAGATCTAGCTATACAAATGATCCTTTCGTAGTAAAACAAAATGACAATATGGTATCAGTCAACACGACATTGATGGTGGATTTCACAGGACAATGTGCATCAGAGGCTATTAGAAATGTCCAAATCAGCGGAACAGGCGGACAGGTAGAAACAGCAATAGGTGCTCAAATGGCTAAAGGCGGAAAATCAATTATCACCTTGCATTCGACAGCTGATATCAAGAAGCAAAGCAGTGAAGAAACCGTCAGAGTATCAAAAATAGTACCCTTTTTCGACAGAGGGACCATCATAACACTAGCCAGGACAGATGTGGAATATGTGGTAACAGAGTATGGCATAGCTTGTCTGAAAGGTTCATCAATTAAAGACCGGACAAAAATGCTGATTAATATCGCTCATCCTGACTTCAGAGCAGAATTAACAGAAGAAGCAAAGAAAAACAATTTTATCTAAACTAAAAATCTCAGGAGGAAATTATGTTAGGAGTACTAGGTTTATTAATCGCCATTGTTTTATTGATTGTTTTAGCCTATAGAGGCATTGGCGCAATTCCAGCATCATTGATATGTTCAGTAGTGGTTATACTGACTAATGGAATGCCGATTTGGCCATCATTCGCCCAAGCATATATGGGTGGTGTCAACGGATTTATTGGCGGCTACTTTTTAGTGTTTATCAGTTCAGCATTGTTTGCAAGAGCTATGGCAGATTCCGGCGCGGCTCAGGCTGTGGGTTATAAGTTCTTGGAGTGGTTCGGTCCTAAAAGAGCTGTATTGGTCTTGATTGTCACAACAGGAGTTTTAACCTATGGTGGCGTTAGTTTATTCGTCGTAATATTTGCCATATACCCTATTGCCATGGTTCTTTTTAAGGAAGCGAATCTTCCAAAAAGCTTTTTGCCTGGTATACTCGCTTTTGGTGCGGCTACATTTACCATGTCAGCTTTGCCAGCTTCACCTCAGTTAACAAATGTTATACCTTCACAGGTTCTAGGAACATCCTTGACCGCAGCACCACTGCTGGGAATATTTGCAGCAGTATTAATGTTTATAGGCGGCTATGCATATTTTGTATGGGCTGAGAAGAAAGTCAGAGCTGAAGGTGTTGGTTTTGTTCCAGGACCTATGGATGATGTTAGCAAATTTGAAAACGTTGATAAGTCGAAACTTCCAAGTGCCGCGTTGTCGTTCCTTCCTATGATTCTTATATTGTTGGCCATCATATTTCTAAGAAATACTTTTGGCTCAATTGAATTGGTAGTATACGCCATGTTTATTGCGACAGCTATCGTTTTCATTTTGAACTGGAGCAAGTTGACCGATAAGAAAACTACAATCAATCAAGGATTAAAAGATGGTATAGCAATTGTTAATGTGGCGGTTATCGTTGGATTCGGTGTTGTGGTTCAGAATGCACCTGCATTCCAAGAGTTTGTAAAATTCGCATTGGGTATTCAATTACATCCATATTTATCTGCGGTAATTTCTACAGAGATAGTTGCAGGAATCGTTGGGTCATCTAGTGGTGGTTTGACAATTTTCCTTAATGCTTTAGGAGCGGAATATGTAGCATTAGGTGCTAATCCTGAAGTATTACATAGATTGACTGCCATTGCAGCAGGTGGTTTGGATACTTTACCGCATGCTGGTGGAATATTCATTCTATTAGGTGTAGTTGGAATTACCCACAAAGAGGGCTATAAGCATATATTCTGGACTACTGTGGTTATACCGATTCTTGTTGCTTTTATCTGTGCATTTATTGCGATAGCAATATATTAATAAATAATAATATAAAAAGGAGAGATATAAAATGACTAAAAGAATATTAAACTGCGCAATTACAGGATCTATTCATGTACCTAGCATGTCACCCTATTTGCCCATCACACAAGATGAAATAGCTCAGAATGCTATCGATGCGGCTAATGCAGGAGCGTCTGCTGTTCATATCCATGCTAGAAACCCCGAAAACGGGATGCCATCTCCGGATCTTGGGCTTTATGAGGAGATTATTGGAAAAATCAGAGACAAGAATAAAGATGTAATCATTTGCATCACAACTGGTGGCGGAGCTGGAATGACTGTTGAGCAAAGAGTTGCAGTCGTACCGAAATTCAAGCCTGAGTTGGCATCTATGAATGCAGGGTCCATCAATTGGGGGCTCTTCCCTGCAGCTGCAAAAATCAAAGAGTTCAAGTATCCATGGGAAAAAGCAATGCTCGACATGACAAAAGGATTTATTTTCCAAAACACCTTTGCAGATATGGAAGTCATGATTAAGACAATGAACGAGAATGGAACAAAACCAGAACTTGAATGCTATGATGTTGGACATGTCTATAATGTTAAGTTCCTTAAGGATGTAGGTCTGGTGCAGGGTAAACCTTATCTCCAGTTCGTTCTGGGTATCAATGGTGCTTTAGGTTCTGCGGTAGAAGATTTGAACATGATGAAGCAAACAGCTGACAGGCTATTTGGTGTTGGAGGCTATGAATGGTCAGCCTTTGGTGCTGGCAAAGCTGAATTCCCAATTTGTACACAGAACTTGTTCTTAGGTGGACATGTGCGTGTTGGTATGGAAGACAATCTCTATCTTGGTAAGGGTGTCATGGCGAAGAACAATGGTGAGTTGGTTGAAAAAATGGTCAGAATCATGGGAGAATTTGATTACGAACCTGCAACTCCAGATGAAGCTAGAGAAATGTTAGGAATAAAAAAATAAAGGAGGACTAAAATGAGAGTAGCTATAATGGGCGTTGGCTCATTGGGAACTATAATTGGCGCATATATTGCTAAAGCTGGCTTTGACATTGACCTTATTGACGCAAATGTTGAGCATGTGAAAGCATTAAACGAAAAAGGTGCAACAGTTACAGGAACTGTGGAGTTCAATCAAGCTGTCAAGGCAATCACACCTGAAGAAATGGAAGGAATATATGACCTTGTTTTTTACATCGTAAAACAGACCTACAACGATGTTGCTCTGAAACAATTGTTACCACATCTAGGACCTGAGAGCGCTGTAGTGACATTACAAAACGGCGTTCCTGAACCGGAATTAGCAGCAATCGTCGGAGAAAAGAGAACAATGGGATGTACAGTTGGTTGGGGAGCTACATGGATCGGACCTGGAATATCTGAATTAACATCTGATCCAAACAATATGAGCTTTGAGATCGGTGAACTTGACGGCAAAATAACTGACAGACTACTTAAAGCAAGAGATTTGTTAGAGAGCATGTGTCACGTGGAAGTAATGGAAAACCTCATGGGAATAAGATGGACTAAGCTACTGGTCAACGCTACCTTTAGCGGTATGTCAGCATGTCTTGGTTGCACGTTCGGCGATATTTTAGATAATCCAAAAGCGATGGATTGTGTCAAACACATAGCTAATGAAACTATAAAGCTTGGAAAGGCAGCAAATATAAAGATGGAACCGATGCATGGATTCGATCTTGGCGGTTTATTGTCATTTGAGACTAAAGCGGAAATGGATAGCAAAGACCCTATTTACAACAAAATGTGGGGTCCTCACAGAAAACTAAAGGCAAGCATGCTTCAAGACCTGGAAAAGGGTCGCAAAACAGAAATTGGTGCAATCAATGGCGTAGTTTGTGACTTTGGCGACAAGTATGGTATTGAAACACCTATAAATGATCAGGTTGTGGGAATTGTCAGAGGGATTGAATCAGGTAAGTACAATTACGTGTTCGATAACCTGGATCTATTCAAGGTGCCTGAAGTTAAATAACGATCAAATATGTAATATACTAGGCACTATTTAGCTAACAACTCCGATTTTGTCGGAGTTGTTTCTTTTAATTGAAATTAACCAGCAGAACCTTAGCGTAAAGTTATTGTAGGAAAAAAATATAAAAAGAAAGTCTCTTTCATGTTATGATAAGTTTGGCAACAAAATCTAACAGAAGGAGCTTTCTTTTTATGTACAATAGTATACTACACTTTTTCAATTTTTTTTATGCCAAACTCATTAAAGTGT
>CAKMKB010000001.1:0-4272 GCA_927435965.1 uncultured Clostridia bacterium | reverse complement strand
CGCCCATAGATCCTCGCATAATTCTACCCCAACAACTAGATTAGGATTATTTTGACATCTCATAAGAATATCAGTCCCAAAAGGCACCTGGTTTCCACAATAGTCTATCTCACAGCCTCTGATAAGGATATGCTGATTGCTATTGGTGCTCCTATCGAATTCAACAATAAATTGTATAATTGCGCTGTGATAATCAATTGTGGCACACTGATAGCGATCATCCCTAAAATCTATCTGCCAAACTACAATGAGTTTTATGAGCAGAGATGGTTCAACAGCGGTGTTGGGATCAAAGGCTGTGAGATAGACTATTGTGGAAACCAGGTGCCTTTTGGGACTGATATTCTTATGAGATGTCAAAATAATCCTAATCTAGTTGTTGGGGTAGAATTATGCGAGGATCTATGGGCGGTTATACCACCTAGCAGTTACCTTTCTATGGCAGGTGCCACTTTGATTCTAAACCTATCGGCCTCCAATGACCTGGTAGGCAAAAGCCAGTATAGGAGAGACCTTGTAGTCAACCAATCTGCACGGTGTCTTGCTGCTTATGTTTATGCTTCAGCTGGATACGGTGAATCAACAACTGATTTAGTATTCGGTGGACATTGCCTGATAGCTGAGAATGGAAAACTCCTCAGTGAATCGGAAAAGTATCTTCTGCAAGGAAATTTGATATTTACAGATATAGATTTGGACATTATTTCTCATGATCGTAAAAAAATCAGCACCTTTAAAGCGGAGAATCACAGTAACTACAGAGATGTGCCTTTTATGGCGTATCAAAGGCATAACGAAGTTGAACGCAGTTACCAAAAACAACCTTTTGTTCCTCAGGAAGATAATGAAATGCTAAGAAGGTGTGAGGAAATCTTCAATATTCAGACTATTGGGTTATCAAAGAGGATTCAACATATCGGTTCAAAAAGTATGCTTATTGGTGTGTCAGGAGGATTGGACTCAACGCTTGCTCTACTAGTCTGCGTGAAGACTTGTGAAAAACTTGGCCTCGATAAAAAAATGATTAAAGCTGTAACTATGCCTGGATTTGGAACAACAGACAGAACTTACCAGAACGCTGTTCAATTGATTGAATCGCTAGGAGTGGACTTCAGGGAGATTTCCATAGAGGAAGCTTGTCGATTACATTTTAAAAACATAGGACATGATGAAAGCATAAGAGATATCACCTATGAAAATACTCAGGCAAGAGAAAGAACACAGATTTTAATGGATTTGGCAAATATGCACGAAGGAATTGTTGTCGGGACTGGTGACTTGTCTGAACTGGCAATGGGTTGGTCTACTTACAACGGTGACCATATGTCAATGTATGGTGTCAACTCAGGAATTCCTAAGACACTAATAAGGTATGTTGTCAAATGGGTATCTGAAAATCAGTTCTCCGGGGATACGAGAAAGGTATTGTTGGATATATTGGATACGCCGGTCAGTCCGGAATTATTACCTCCAGATAGCGAGGGTAAAATTACACAAAAAACCGAAGACTTAATAGGTCCTTATGAGCTACATGATTTCTTTTTATATCATACAGTTAGAAATGGTATGCAGCCATCAAAACTGCATAGCATTGCCCAAATGACATTTAGAGATAAATATACTAAGGAGTATATTTATACTACCTTACGCCGTTTTTACTGGCGGTTTATTACTCAGCAATTCAAGCGTTCATGCCTCCCGGATGGACCAAAGGTTGGGACAGTCTGTCTTTCTCCTAGAGGCGACTGGCGCATGCCAAGTGATGTCTCAGTTGAATTATGGATGGATGAAATGGATAGAATAAAAGAAGAAAATGCATAAGCATTTTCTTCTTTATTTTCAACCTCTCTCTATAGCTGTCAAGCCGGTTCTTACAATCTCCACTATGCCATAGGGTCTTATGAGTTCTATAAAGGCATTGTTTTTATCCTCGTCACCTGTCATTTCTATCGTGATAGATTTGGCACCGATATCAACTGTTTTACCTTTGAAAACATCCGACATCTGGATAATCTCAGAGCGAGTATCTTTTGTGCAACTGATTTTTAGAAACATTAGCTCTCTCAGAATTGATTTTTTTAGGGTCAAGTCTGTAATCTTAATGACATGAATCAATTTGTTAAGCTGCTTTGTAATTTGTTCAAGAATCTCTTCATCTCCTGTAACCGTCACTGTGATTCTAGAGATGTTGGGGTCCATAGTCTCTGCAACAGTAAGTGTATCAATATTGTAACCTCTTCTGCTGAAAAGACCGGCTACTTTGCTAAGTGTACCGGAATAGTTTTCAACTGTGATGGACAATACATGTCTTTCAGATTTCATTACTGCCACCTCCAATGAGCTAAAGTGGGAAAATCAGGGTGTACCTTGCATTCAACAAAGCATGGTTCGTCTTTCGAAAAAACTTCTTTTAAAACAGAATCGATTTCATCGTTATGAGAAATTCTATAGCCTTTTAAGCCGTATGCGTCAGCAAGCTTCATGAAGTCCGGATTAAATCCTATCTCCACGCCATGGTAGCTGTCTTTTGTGTAAGTAAGTAATTGCAGTTCACGTACCATACCTAGCCTGCTGTTGCTGATAACAAATATTTTGATGTTCAGGTTGTGCTCTTTGACCAATGCAAGCTCGCCCATCAGCATTTGGAAACCACCTTCTCCCATAACAGCAACTACTGTACGCTCTTTGGCAGACGCAAATTTTGCACCAATTGCCGCAGATAGACTATAACCCATGGTGCCTAGACCTCCAGAGGTTAGAAATTGTCTGTTTCTTGAGGCTGTAAAATAATGGGCTGCCCATATCTGGTTCTGACCAACATCAGCAGTCATTATGGTTGATTCATCTGCTTCATCTGAAATTGCCTTTATTAACTTGAAGGGATTGACACCTTCCAGTTCCCATTTCTTATTTATGTTTTCTTCGATATAAGATTGTCTAGAATATCTGATATTATCAATCCATTTATCATTATCTAAATGGTAATCATGATCAGATAGTTGTTGGAGAATGTTCTTAGCATCACCAACAATAGGTGTGTTGGTCTTGATATTTTTACCTATTTCCGCTGGGTCTATGTCGATATGGATAATATGCTGGGTGCTTTTAGCCGCTAACACGGAGGTTGATCTGTCAGTGAAACGAGCTCCTATGACTATAATCAAATCTGCTTTATTCATGGCGTTGTTAACAAATGGATATCCGTGCGCACCTAGTAACCCAGCAAAATAAGGTGAATCATTTGGGTAACTGTCAACACCCATAAGTGTGCAGACAACAGGAATCTTTGTCTTTTCGACAAATTCTATTAATTCATCTTTACAGTCTGATGAACTAATACCGCCACCTACACAGATCAATGGCTGCTTAGCCGATTCGATTATTTTATAGGCCTTATCTATCTGCCTGGAGTGACCGGTATAAGTTGGTTTGTATCCTCTTATATCAATGGCTTCAGGGTATTTAAAATCAATGATTTCGTTCTGGATATCTTTAGGTATGTCAATTAGAACAGGGCCTTTTCGCCCAGTATTTGCTATGTAGAAGGCCTCTTTCATAACCCTCGGGATATCATTTTTATTCTTAATCAAGTAGTTGTGCTTGGTGAATGGTTCTGTAGCACCTACTATGTCAGCTTCCTGAAACATATCGGTTCCTATCTTGTCAGATAATACTTGTCCGGTAATCGCAATCAGGGGAATGGAATCCATATAAGCTGTTGCTATTCCTGTAATCAGATTTGTTGCCCCCGGTCCTGATGTCGCCAGACACACGCCAACTGTCCCATTGGCTCTACCATAACCGCTTGCCATATGAGCTGCAGATTGTTCTTGTCTTACCAGGACGTGTTTGATACTTGATTGTCTTAACGCTTCGTAAAGCGGGAGAACAGCGCCACCCGGATATCCGAAAATGGTATTAACGCTTTCCAACTCTAAACATTTGACGATGGCTTCAGCAACTTTTAACTTCATTTTATCACCCCTCATATTCTCGTATTAGTTTGAAATTATAACAAAGAATTGTATTAAAATCAATACAAAAAATAAAAATTGTTGTTAACTTGTGATAATGTCACTATATAATTAACTTGAGAAAATGTCACTTTCAGCTACACTATAATCAAATCTGCTTTATTCATGGCGTTGTTAACAAATGGATATCCGTGCGCACCTCGGAACCCAGCAACATACGGTGAATCCTTTGGGTAACTGTCAACACCCATAAGTGTGCAGACAACAGGAATCTTTGTCTTTTCGACAAATTCTATTA